>NZ_JBEZYU010000002.1:0-533681 GCF_040638875.1 Nocardia sp. NPDC024068
GGCGTTGGCGACGATGGTGGTGCTGAGTAGCGCGGTGAACAGCGCGGCCAGCAGGCCGGTCATCGCTTCGAGGATCTGGCGATGGCTCATGGCGAGCGGATCGCGAGAGGCTGCGGGTGCCTCGGTGTCAGACATCGGCTCTCACTTTCGAAACCTGCGAATTGTCGTCCGGTACGCCACAGCGGTCGCCGGAATTGGGGGCATTGAGGGAATTACGGAGTCGTCGCACGGCCAGAAAAGCCTGTTCGGCGTCGTCCTCGGACCAGTCGTCGAGCGTTTCCTGCAGATGGCGGGTATGGATGTCCCGCGCGTGGTGGAGCAGGTTCTGCCCGTCGTCGCTCAGCTCGACCAAGGCGGCCCGGCCGTCACTGGGATCGGCTCGTCTGCTGATATATCCTGCGGCGGCCAGCTCGGTGATGTGCCGGCTCATCGCCGACGCGGTGATGCGCAGATCGCTCGCGAGGTCGACCTGACGGCACGGGCCCCTCGTCTCGAGGGTGGTGAGGACACCGAGTGCCCCGGGCAGGAGCTCGCCGGCGTCGGAGTGGGCCAGTGCCGAACGCAGTGCCCGGCTGATCTGGAACATTTCGCCGAGGAGTTTCTGCGCGGTGGCGGCTGAGACGGTCACGGCGACTCCAAGACAGTGATTAGTTTCTTTCGGTAATCAACAATATATCGGTTGCTTGTGCTAATCAACTATCGGGGGTCCGGTGAAAGGCGCAGGTAGCGGTAGTTTTCCGGACATTTGGGATTATCGTGGCGCCACGCTGTGTCCGGGGCGGCCCAGGGGAACCTAGGGCTGAGAGGGGGGGATGTGGCCTTCCGCGCGGCTGTGCGCCGGTCGTCGGCGCCTGTCATCGGGGAGTTTTCCGCTCTGGACCGGAGATCGCCGGGTTCGGCGGCGGCGAAGAAAGGACCGCCCCGCCGTGGTGATCGGTATCACCTTCGGCGGGGCGGTCGGAAGCAGAACAGCGCGGGGGTGGGGTAGGCGTATCGCCGCCTGCCCACCGCGCCTTTCCGGGATCAGTCGATCGTGCAGCCGGACACCGGCTTACCGGCCAGACGATCGAGCAGGTAGGTGATCGCGTTGTCCGGGCCGAATCCGTCGATCATCTCCGGACCGAAATGGTTGGGGATGGTGGTGCCGGGCAGGATGGGCGGCAGGTCGTTGGTACGGAAGGTGACCGTGGCGCCCTGCGCGCACCATTCGTCGGCGAGGCGCCGGGCCTGGTTGTAGGGGACGGTGTCGTCGTTGAGCCCGCTCGTGATCAGGACCGGGGTTGCCGGGGCGCGACTGCCGAGCCGGAGTTCGGTGAGCGCCGGAGCGGCCTCGGGAATCTCGTTCAGATGTTCGGTGAGTGAGCGTCCGTCGACGGTGAGCGAACTCGTCTTCATGAACGGATGGCGGGTGATGATGTCCCCGATGCACATATCGCTGAGTTCGCGCAGGGTGTCGCGTCCGGCCGGACCCGTGACGCGGTCCACCGCCTTCTGTAGATCGGGGTAGCGGGCCAGCAGGCCGTTGACGGCGAAACCGATGGCGCCGCCGATGAGCGCGCCGTCGATCCGCTCCAGGATCGCTGTCAGATCGGCGACGGGGCCGCCCGCCCAGGTGCCCCGGAGGTTCAGTTCCGGCGCGTAATCGGGCTGCATCTCCGCGGCCGCGCCCACTGCGCCGCCGCCCTGGGAGTAACCCCAGAACACCAGCGGAGTGTCGGCGCCGACGCCACCCAGCGCGTTGGCCGCCCGCGCACCGTCGAGAACGGCGTGCGCCTGTTCGATCCGGTTGGCGTAGGTGTGGATACCGGGTGTGCCCAGGCCGATGTAGTCGGTGACCAGGACGCGCGCGCCCAGCCTGCTCCACACCGCCGACGACGGCAGTTCCTGGTTCGCGGACAGGGAGGGGGAGGGATCGGCGGTGATCGAGATCCCGGTGGAGAATGCCTTCGACATCGCGCACCGGTCGCCCTGGCCGGAGGTGCCGGGACCGATGACCACTGTCGGTCGCGGGCCGGCCCCCAGCCACGGACCCGCGGCATCGATATAGGTGCCGGTGACCGCCACCGGCGATCCGTCCTGCAACCGGGTGGTGTACATGACGTGGTCGGCCTTGCCCGGCCAGCCCTGCTCGGTGGGCAGGGTGGCCAGTAGGGACATCGGCCGGGTCTTGATGACCGTCCCGGGCTCGGCCGGGATCTGCGCCGGGGGGAGGTAGAAGTCGTCGGGGGCCGCGGCCGCCTCCGGCTGATGCGCCGCGATCCCCACCGCGGCGGCGCAGGCGATGACCACCGCGACGGCGGCGCTCCGTCCTGCCGACCCACGCAGACCCCACCGGGAACGCCACTGTTTCCGAATCATCGTCACTCTCCATGCCCTCCGCCCTGGAACCTTATCCGGGTGCTGGATCACAGTGCGCCGCCGAACGTGGCGTGTTTCACGCCTGTGACCTACTGGACAGTAACATGGATACCGGTGGGCGCCGGCGCCGTGGTCGGCCCAGGCTGTGTTGCCGGGGAAGCCGGCCCGGGCACGGTGGTGCGGTGCCGTCCGACCGGCCGCGATCGCCACGGATATGTTCGGCGCGGGACGAAATGGAGGTGGAGCGGTGGAGACCCGGGCATCTGATTCCGCGTGGGCGGTGCCGGTCCCGCGCCGCGACCCCACCGGCCCCACCCCGGCACCGCCGCCGGAGGATATTCGCGACCTCCGCCGTGACCTCCTGCGGCGGCTGCTGCCGGCCGAACCGGACACCGTGGTGTGCCGGGGCCAGTTCTACGAGGTGATCGTGGGCGCCGACCGGGTGGTCTGCCTGCCGCGCACCCCGGCGGCCGCCGGGCGGCTGCCCCGGCGGGCGCGGACGCTGCGGATGCTCGCGGAGCTGGACCTCGGCGTCCGGGCACCGGTTCCGCTGGCGGCCGGCCGAGACGCCGATGCGACGCCCTATCTGGTGCTCGACCGGATCCCCGGCGCCCCACTCGATCCGGCGGCACTGTCCGGCTCCGAGACGGCGAGCCGGGTCGCGGACCAGTACGCGGCGCTGCTGACCGCGCTGGCCCGAGCCGGACAAGATGCCGTGGTGCGCCGCCGTTTGCCGCGTACGCCGGTCGACCGGTGGCCGCGGTTCGCCCGCGAAGTACGCACGGATCTGTTCCCGCTGATGTCGGACCGCGGGCGGCGGCGGGCGGGCCGGGAACTCACCGCGCTCGCTGCGGTCCCGCCGCTCGACGACGCGGTCGTGCACGGTGACCTGGGCTCGGAAAATGTGTTGTGGGCGTGGGCGGACGGTGTACCGCGGCTGACCGGAGTGCTCGACTGGGACGATATCGCCCTGGGGGACCCGGCCGAGGATCTCGCGGCGATCGAAGCGGGCCACGGGTGCGCGTTCGTGCACGGCATCCTCACCCGCCACGGCCCGGTGGACCCGGGTCTCGGCACCCGTATCGCGGCCGTCCGTGGCACGTTCGCACTGCAGCAGGCACTGGCCGGCCTGCGTGACGGCGATCCGGCCGAAATGGCGGAGGGGCTGGCGGAGTATCGCTGAGATCCGCCGGGCGCGGGCCGGGCGCCGGTTGTCTCCGTTGTTCTCATCGCGCCCGCGTCCGGGCCAGGTTCCAGCTGTTCCAGGTGTCGTCGTCCGGTCCGGAGCCGAGCCGGTCGCGCAGCTCGAGCCTGATCGCCGCGGGCAGACGGTCGAGGACGGGGATGACATCGGCCGACATACCTGCGAGATAGTCGGTATCGAGTTCCGCACCGCGTTGCCAGCGGTCGATGTTGCCGGATGCCACCAGGGCCTCTGGATTCAGCAGGGCGAGAAGAAGCAGCGCGGTCACGGCGGTACCGGCGGCGATACGCGGCAGCCGGCTCGCTTCCAAGCGCAGCACGGCGACGATCACCAGGACGTAGACGATGCCGAGCCAGAGTTCACAGGTGCCGACCAGGAGCCGCAGCACCGTGAATCCGTACGCCTGCTGGTAGGTCCACATCCGCCCGAGCGCGGAGGCGATCATCACCAGGGTGAGCCCGCTGATCGCGCACAGCACGAGTCGCAACCACCGGCGGTCCGCGGCCGAATCCCGGGCGGCTCGGTGCAGTACGGGCAGGATGACGCCGAGAGTGAGTACGGTGACCGCCGACAGTTGCCAGAACCCGCCGCGTGCATATTCGGCGTAGGTCAGGCCGGCGGTGCGCTGCACATAGTCGTCGCCACCGAACAGAGCCATCAGCTGGGTGCCGACGAAGACCGCGAACACCGCCGTCAGCGCACCGACCGGCAGCCCCCATTCGAGCCGCGCCACTGTCCGGCTCCGGCCGGGATCCGGGGTCGCCGACTCGGCGGGGGTGCGAGCGAGCAGATAGAACGCGCCCAGACAGCCCGATGCGGCCGCCAGGAACAGCACGATCCAGCGCACGAAGATATCGCCGTCCAGCCGCGGAATCAGTCCCTCGACCAGCGCGGCGAAAGTGGCATCGGCGCCGGCCAGCAGCGGTACGAAAACCGCCAGCAGCCCGGCCGTTACGGCCACGGATACCCCGAGTCTCCGGGTGCGTTCACCCGCGCTGCGCGACCGCCCGCTCTGCGCGGTGTAGACCCACGCGAGGCCGCTGAGGGATGCCAGGGGGACGGCGGCCGCGTCCCGGAATATCCCGCGGCCCGATCGCCTATCCACCACCGCGAGTGACCCGGCGACGGCCGCGGCCGCCACGCACAGGGCGAACAACCAGCCGGCGGCCCGGAAGGTACCGACCGCCAGCAGAGCGAGCGCCGCGATCGACCAGAACAGCCGTTCCCGATTCCGGACCGTCCCGGCCGGTTGTTTCTCGCCCGGATCGGTCCGGTGTGCGCGACGACGGACCACGACCACCGCCCCCGCCACGGCGGATCCCGCGAGCAGCCAGCCGATTCCGGGCCGGTCCACGGGGACGGCGACCGCGGTGACCAGACCGGCGATCCCCGCCGCGGGCAGGGCGCCGGAGGTGTAGGCCACCTGACGCCATCGGGGCGGGGCGGCGGGGGCGGGAGTACGCGAGGCAGCACCCGCGGGTTCCGTCGGCTCGGAGGCTGTCGCGGTACCGGCCGATTCCGGTGCGTGAGTGCGCTGGGTGGTGACGTCCGGGACAGGTCGTCTGGGCATGGTGTCGCTCCTGAGGGTGTGCGGTATCGCCCCGGGGCCGAGCGGCTTCCGGGTGGGTGAGCGGGGAATATCAGAGGTCGGGTGTCCGGGAGGACGGGAGGACGACGCGGATCCGTGAGCCGGGATCGGCCACGGCGATGGAGCCGTGGTGCAGGTCGATCACCCAGCGTGCGATGGCGAGGCCGAGCCCGGTGCCGCCGCCGTCGGTGCGGCCGCCACGAGTGAAACGGTCGAAGATGCGTTCGCGTTGTTCCGGCGGGATACCGGGACCGTCGTCGTCGACATCGACGACGAGATCACCACCGGCGAGGTGGGCGCGTATCCGTACCTCACCGCCGGCGGGGCCGTGCCGGGCGGCATTGTCCAGGAGATTCACCAGCACCTGGTGGAGGCGGGCGCGGTCGGCGTATACGGTGGCGCCGGCCGGGTCGACTTCGCTGCGGAATCGGATACCGCGGCCGAGCGCCGCCGTCATGACCTCGCCCTCGGCGGTCACCTCGGCGAAAAGCGGTGCGATATCGAACTCTTCGCGCTCCAGCGGTACCGCCCCCGCCTCGATACTGGACAGGTCGAGGAGTTCGGAGACGAGCCGCCCCAGCCGTTCGGTCTGGGCCAGGGCGGTTTCGAGTGTCCGCGGATCGGGTTCGGACACGCCGTCCACCAGGTTCTCCAGGACGGCGTTCAACGCGGTGATCGGCGTACGCAGCTCATGCGAGACATTGGCGATCAGGTCACGGCGTTGCCGATCGGCCGCGGCGAGATCGGCGGCCATGCGGTTGAACGCCTCGGCGAGCTGGCCCACCTCGTCCCGGGAGGACGCGCGGACGCGGGTGGTGTAGTCGCCGCGCGCCATCAGCCGGGCAGCGGCGGTCATCTCCCGCAGCGGCATGGTGATGCCGTGCGCCAGGAACTGGGAGGACACCAGTGCGATGAGCATCGCCGCCAGGGTGGTCATCGGTGGCAGCCAGCCGATCCGCAGCCGGAAGTATCCGAAGGCCAGACCACCCGCGAAGGTCATCAGGATGGCCAGTTTGAGTTTGAGGGAGCGGATCCGATCCAGTGGCCGGGGTAGTGCCGCCGCCACCCTGTTCGGTAGGCGCCGCATCGTGGCCACGATCGCGGGGCGGCCGGGATCGCCGTCGGCGGTGCCGGCCGGAGCGGACGCGGGGCGTGTCACCTTGGCTCCAAGGCGTAGCCGACCCCGTGGACCGTCCGGATCAGGTCGGCGCCGAGCTTACGGCGTAGCGCCTTGATATGACTGTCGACCGCCCGGGTGCCCGCGGCATCGGCCCAATCCCACACCTCCTCGAGCAGGCGCTCGCGTGCGAGCACCGCGCGGGGACGCCGGGCCAGCCGTGCGAGCAGGTCGAATTCCAGCGGGGTCAGCTGCGCTTCGACTCCCTCGCGCCAGACTCTGCGCTGGTCGGCGTCGATCCGGAGATCGCCGACCACGGTGATCGTGCCGTGGCCCTGCCCGGCGCGCTCGACCCGGCGCAGCAGCGCATGCACGCGTGCGGTCAGGACCCGCAGCGAGAACGGTTTGGTCAGATAGTCGTCGGCGCCCACCCCGAGACCGATGAGCTGATCGGTTTCGTCGGTCCGCGCGGTGAGCATGAGCACGGGAATCGAGCGTTCGGCCTGAATGCGGCGGCACACCTCCAGCCCGTCGTAGCCGGGCAGCATGACATCGAGGACGACGAGATCGGGTGCGAAGCGCCCCGCGGCGGCCACCGCGGCGGGGCCGTCGTATGCCATGTCGACTGTGAAGCCCTCGGCTCGCAGCCGTGCCGCAACCGATTCCGCGATCGTGGGCTCATCGTCGACCACCAGGATTCGTCGCGCCGTAGCTCCCCCGGCCGGTGCGTTCTGTTCCATGCTGGGCGAGCCTAGCCACCGGGTGTGGAGAGAACCGGTACCAGTTGTGGAGATTCCGTGTGGGCTCCCGGACCGGCGTTGTCCGGAGCAGGTCTAGCGGGACGACCCGCGGCGGGTGGTGGCCAGTGCCCGGGCAACGGCATCCGGCGCGTGCGCCCGGGCGCCGACGGCACGGGTGTCGGGCAACCGGTGTCGATCATGTGTGCGGGTGCGGCGCGCTTGCATACTGGGTGTCATGTCGTGGACCGGGCCTATCGAGGCGATACTCGATCTGCGCGTGACCACGACGGCGGCGGTCGGTGTGTTCGTAATGGTCACGGTGGTGGGGCTGGCAACGCTGGCCATTCGGCGTGGCCGTCGCCGGGTGATCGCGGTCGTCTCCGCGGCAGCTGTGGTGGCTGTGGTGACGATCGTGGCGGCCGCGGTGCTGATCGACAGGGTGTGGCGGCCCTTCCCCGACCCGTTGCCGCGCAGTGTCTATGCCTGGTCGGGTGTGGCGGTACTCGCGGTCGCACTGCTCGCCGGCCGGTGGTTCGCCCGCGGACGCGACCGGGCGCGCCCGGCTGCCGCCGCCGGACTGCTCGCCGCGGCGGCAGCGGTCGTCCTCTGCGCCGCCGGGGGGATCAACGCGGTATTCGACGCGTATCCGACAGTGCGTGAGGTGGTCGGTCGCAGCGACTACCGCACGGTCCCGTTCGATGCCGCACTGGCGCCGGATCCGGGTGCGTCCCCGACGCCGCCCGGGAATTGGGTGCCGCCCGACGATCTGCCGGACACCGGCGCGGTGACGAAAACGGCCATACCGGGTATGACCTCCCGATTCTCCGCCCGTGAGGCGCGGATCTACCTGCCGCCGGCCTATTTCGCCTCGCCGCGACCCGCACTGCCCGTGCTCGTACTGCTGGCCGGGCAGCCCGGCAGTACCGACGACTGGCTCGTCGGCGGCAGGCTCACCGACATCATGAACGAGTACGCGGCCGCCCACCGAGGGCTGGCACCCGTCGTCGTCCTCGCCGACGGCACCGGCAGCCGCCTCGGCAACCCGCTGTGCGTCGACTCGGCACTCGGCAACGCGGCCACCTATCTGGCCGTCGATGTACCGCAGTGGGTACGTACCCACCTGCAGGTCGACCCGGATCCGCGCGCGTGGGCCGTGGGCGGACTCTCCTACGGCGGCACCTGCGCCCTGCAACTCGCCACCACCCGCCCCGAGGTTTATCCCACCTTCCTCGATATGTCGGGACAGTCCGAGCCCACGCTCGGCGACCGCAACTCGACGCTGCGGGCGGCGTTCGGCGGCGACGCCGCGGCCTTCGCGCGGAACAATCCCGCCGACCTGCTGGCCCGCAATCGCTACCCCGACTCCGCCGGCGCGTTCGTGGTGGGCCTCGACGACGCCGAGTACCGGCGCGGGATGGAGCAGCTCGCCGCCGCGGCCGGGGCCGCGGGTATGGAGGTCCACCTGACCGAATTGCCCGGGGCGCACAGCTTCGCCGTGTGGTCCGCCGGACTCGAGAAGGAGATGCCGTGGCTCGGCCACCGACTCGGCCTCGACGTGTCATGACGACCCGTATCGTTTCCGGAGCCGCCCGCGCCCCCGTGGCTCTCGGCCTGCTGGTGGTGATCTGGGTACTCGCCGTCGCGACCGGCGCAGTGCGCAGAGGCCCCTCGCCCGAGCTCGCGTCGAATGTCTCGCTCGGGATCCGCACCTTCACCGAAGGTCATGTGTGGACGCTGTGGACCTCGGGCCTGTTCGCCTCCGGTTTCGGCGACTATCTGCTGTCGAGTCTGTTCATCCTGGCCATCGCGGTGCCGGTCGAACACCGGATCGGCAGCCGCAGGTTCGCGATCGCGGTGTTCGTATCCCAGGGCGCCGGCGCGGCCGTGGCCCTGATCGCGGCGCAACTCGCCTCGGCGGTGCCGAACTCGTGGGGTCTGGAACTGCACGGGCATGTGACCGAGGAGCCCCTGCCGTGGGTGCTCGGCGCATTGCTGGCGGCCACCGCTGCCATGCACACCCTGTGGCGCCGCCGGATCCGGACACTGCTGCTGGTGGTTCTCGTGACCGCCGCGCTTTTCGCCGGGCATCTGCAGGATGTGACGCGATCATCGGTCGCGGTGGCCGGACTGCTCGTCGGTCCGGTGCTGTTCGGGCGCGCCGCCCGCCCCCCGGCGCTCGGCGGGACGATCCGGGAACGCCGCACCCTGGTCGCGCTGGTCGTCGCCGCCAGTGTCGCCGGTCCGCTGCTCGCGGTGTTCTCACCGCATGCCATCGGGCCGCTGTCGTCACTGCGGGAGCTGTTCGACCAGGTCCCCTATAGTGCGCGCGAACTGGTCGATGTCTGCGCCGACCCGGCCCTGCACGACGAATGCCGCCGTGGGCAGCAGGCCCTGAGCCTGTCCGGGATCGGCCCGCTGATGATGAACCTCATGCCGTCGGTGGTGCTGCTCATCGGTGCCGAGGGGTTGCGCCGCGGCCGGCGCGCGGCGTGGCTGCTGTCGGTGGGCGGGCACGCCGCGCTCGTCGTCGTGGCCGCCGCCAGTGTGATCGTCCGGATCACCGGACAGGATCAGACGCGTTCACTGCTCTACGGCATTCACCGGCACAGCTCGGTCTGTATGGAGTTCGCTCCGCTGCTCGCGTTAGTGGCGGTTCTCATACTGCTGCTGGCGACGGGGCGACTGTTCGATGTTCGCGCACCGCGCGGGACCTATCGCCGGATCTGGCCGGTCGCCCTCGCGGCGGCCGGGACGGCTCTCGTGGCGTATGTGGTGTCGGGGACATTGCTGGGTGACGGTTTCGATCGGGAGCCCGGCGTCGGCACGTTGCTCCGGGATGCACCGCTGCGGCTGCTCCCACCGGTGTATCTCCAGCTCTTCGAGCCGCAGGTCCTGCCACTGACCCCGGCGGCGACCGCGCTGTTCGAGTGGATCGGTGTCCTGGTGTGGGCCGTGTTCTGCGGGCTGATGCTGCGGAGCTTCCTCATCCCACCGTCGGGGTACGACGCCGGGGGCGAGCGCCGGGTGCGGAAACTGCTGCACGATCCCGGTGGCGGCTCGCTGTCATGGATGAGTACCTGGGCGGGCAACAGGTACTGGTTCACCGCCGACGGGCGGCACGCCGTGGCGTACCGCGTGCATTCCGGTGTCGCTCTGACCATCACAGAACCGATCGGTGACCGCGCCGGACTGGCCGAAGCGGTCGACGGGTTCGCGGCCTTCTGCCTCGGCAACGGGTGGACCCCCTGTTTCTATTCGGTCGGGCACGACACCGCCGCCCTGGCCCGTGAACACGGCTGGAGCTGCCTGCAGGTGGCGGAGGAAACCCTGATCGAATTGGACGGCCTGGCGTTCAAGGGCAAGAAATTCCAGGATGTGCGGACCGCTCTGAACCGCGCCGGCAAGGAAGGGATCGAAGCGAGATGGACGACGTTCGCCGATGCCCCGCTGTCGGTCACCGAGCAGATCGTGGACATCTCCGAGGAATGGGCGGCGGACAAGGGCCTGCCCGAAATGGGTTTCACACTCGGTGGGCTCGCCGAACTCCGTGACCCGGAGGTCCGGCTGTTGCTGGCCGTCGACGCGGACGACCATGTCCACGCCGTCACTTCGTGGCTGCCGGTCCGCCGCGACGGCGCGCCGATCGGCCTGACGCTGGATTTCATGCGCCGCCGCTCCGATGGATTCCGCGCGGCCATGGAGTTCCTCATCGCGTCGGCCGCGTTGTCGGCCAAGGCGGAAGGACTCGAGTTCCTCAGCCTGTCCGGTGCCCCGCTGGCCGGCGCCGACCAGGCCGAATCCGATCTCGATCGCGGCGCGCTCGATGCGTTGCTCGATCTGCTGGGCCGCACGCTCGAACCGGTCTACGGTTTCCGGTCGCTGCTGGCCTTCAAAGCCAAATTCCAGCCCCGGCACCGGCCCATGTACATGGTATTCCCCGATCCCGCGGCATTGCCGGCCATCGGGATCGCCATCGGCCGCGCGTATCTTCCGCATATGTCGCTGGAAGAGAGCGGTCAATTGCTGACCCAGCTGCTACGCCGCTGAATCGGAGGTCTGGTCAGGGTTTGGCGTAATCGGCGAAACCCTGCCAGTCGAGCATCACGCAGGGTTCGTCGCCGACGATCCAGGCGTCGTGTCCGGGCGGGACACTCATGAAATCGCCGGGCCCGTACTCCTGTTTCTCACCGTCGTCCATGACCACCACCATGTGTCCCGCGAGGCAGTAGCCCGCGTGCGCGGCCTGGCAGCTGTCGGTCTGCGCGATCGGTTTGACATGTTCGGACCATTTCCAGCCGGGCTCGAAAACCGCCCGGCCCACGGCGCCGGAGTCGAGATTGACCAGATCGAGTTTGCCCTTGCCCGCCTCGAAGGTGCGGGTCTCCTCGGGCGACTCGAAACTCTTGCGTACCAAACCGGACATGATTCGTACTCCTCGGTGTGCTTCCCCTCGTGTCGGATCGAACGGACTTCGCGGGAACACACACCGGGGTGCGTGCGATGGATGTTCGCGCCACGCCGCGCGCCCCGCATCTGATAGGTGATGCGGATCACAGTCTACTTTTCGGTGGCTCCGGGCGGCAAGGCGCCGCACCGGTCCGAGGGCAGGCCGCCTGGGGCCGGGACTTCCCATCCCGGAGAGTTCGCGCTGCTCGCGCGGCGAACGTGGACAGCACAAACTGGTGTTATGTCAGTGTGAGTCCCTACCGTTGGTATCGGCCGGACTGATGAGCGGTCCGGTCCGACTGCGGCGACGACAAGCGGAGAGATCGGTGAGCCGGACCCCGGATGTAGACGTAGTCGAACTGCGCGCATTGGTATCGACGCTGGAGCAGTTGATCGCCGAGGCCTCCCGGGTCACCGCGGAACTGAAAGCCGCTGTGGCCTCGGTTGAGCATATTCCGGGGCAAACCGTTGCCGCAGTGTCCGTTTCGGACCGCCGGAGCCCTGCCGGCCGGGTTCCGGACGTCGGCGTCGGTGGGCTTGCCGCCCGTGGGCACCGGGGTTCGGCCGGTTCGCCGGCGCGGGCCGCCACGCCCTGGTCGCGTAGACGGGCCGGCGTATCCGGCGCGGAACCTTCCTCGGCAGTCGATCCCACCGGGCGGTCTCCGGCAGCCGATACTGTCGGGCGGTCTCCGGCAGTCGATACTGTCGGGCGGTCTCCGGCAGTCGATACTGTCGGGCGGTCTCCGGCAGTCGATACTGTCGGGCGGTCTCCGGCAGTCGACGTTGTCGCTTCCGGTTCGTCCGCGTCGGTTCCGGATCCGGCCTCCGCCGTCGAAACCACTGCCTCCGCGCGGGTCGCGGGCACACCGCACGGAGCTCTCCGGCCTGGCGAATCCTCGCCGGGCCGGACCCGCGGCGGGCCGGCGTCCGGTGGTGCTGTCGACGCGAGGGAGGTGGCGCGGCCGCCGTCGCGCGCGGACACCGCTCCGGGTGTTTCCTCGTCTGTGGCCGATGCATCGCCCGAAGGGCGGTCGGTGGTGGTGGGTACGGGGCCACAGGTGGGGTCGCAGGCGGATATCCCGGACAGGTCGATGCGTCCCGTGGCGGAGAGCCGCCCGGCATACGAGATCCGGCGGCCGCCTCGGGTTTCCGCGTTCGGGCTGCTGTCCGCGAAGACGGGCGAGCGGCGGCGTCCGATTCCGGACAGCGATCCCGTGCCTGCGGCCGATTCATCGTCCGGCCAGGCGCCGGTGCCGGTGGGCCTGTCCCGCGAACACCCGGCCGGTCCGAGCGCTGGTGTGAATGCCGGTGCGGCGAGCGAGGCAGGGGTGGCTGCGGATGCGCCGAGTGACGTCGGTGTGACCGTCGGGGCGCCGCCCGAGCGATCGTCGCCGGACCTGCCTCCGAGGGAGGTGGAGCATGTGGCTTCGGAACATCACTCGCAATCCGTTTCCGGTTCCCGGCCCTCCGGGCGGGCCGAACTGTCGTTGCTGCCGGACCCGGAGATGCCACCGTCCGGACCGCAGGCACCGGGCCCGGCGGCCGTCGCGGGGCAGCCCGGCGAGGTCGCGCAACCGGCGGGGGTTTCTCAGCTACGACTGGTGGAGGATCGGCGATTCGCCGACACTCCCTCCCCCGCGCCGGTACCGCCCGCGGCGCCGGACGACCCTGTCGCGGCGGGGGCGTACGGCGAAGGCGCGGACACCCGGACGCCCGGGCTCGTCCGTGAGATGGCGTGCAGGCACGGCCTGGAAACCCGCGGGTTCGATACCCATCCCGTCGACAGCGATACCGTGCGCGAGATCATCGCCGCGGTGGACATGCTGTTCGCCAAGTACACGGTCGCGCTGTACGGCATCGAGATCGCCGAACAGCGCGAGGACACACTGCGCCGCGTGCGCCGGAAAACAGCCGAGCCCGAGGACGGTGCTCCGCCCCGCGTGTGGATCACCCTGGCGTGGACCGAACTCGCGAACGCGGGCGGTGTGGCAGTGCAGGGCAGAAAGCGATTCCGGCGATCAGAAGCCACCGCCCGGCCGGTGTACGCGGCCGTGGTTCGCGCGTTCGGCGCCGCACTGGACGAGGCGGGTGGTCACCGGGCGCGGCAGGAGGCGTGGCGGATTCTGATGGCCGGTTCCCTGGGCGGCGGTGGCCTGGATCTCGGGCCGGGCCTGCTCGATCCGGCGCGCGCACTGATCGACGGATTCGTGGAGGTCGAGTTGCGTGGAAAACGCGCCGGAGAAACAGCGGGAAGGTTGCACGAGGCGCTGGTGAAAATGATTCGCGCGAAACCCGAGGAGACGTCTGCCTGATCGATTCGCGTTTCATCGTCACAATTCGATGGTCATTCGTGTGATTCTCTGGATAATGGAATGACGATGTGGGATTTCGTCGGATCGCGACACCTGGTTCGTTATTGCGGCGGCGAGGTGTCTAACAATCCTGATAACCCGGAGTGGGCAAGCTCCGGGCCATAGCGAGATCATCACCACCCGGCGGCGGGTGAGATCGGGATATCGAAGATGGGTGTCGCATTGCCGCTCGGCCGGGGTGCGGTCGGACGGTGGTCACTCGGCGGCGTTCGAACGTGAAGTAATTCGAGGTAGACAGCTACCGGCACCCGGAATTTCGATCATCGCCGTCCGTCGCTTCCGGCTGCCGGCGTGCTGAGATCCCGCGCGGCGGACGGGTCGTTTCCGGAATTATCGGGCCGGGGATATTTGTGGCGGCGGTGACGCGGAATTATTCACTGGACCGTTTTCCGGTGAACGGGTCCTGACGGTGCCGATTCGAGGTGTTAGTCTGCACACGTGGACCCTCCAGAGAAAGGGGTGTCCCCGTCGGGCGATGGCTCTGTCGGTCGCTGCGTTCGGAATCCAAGTCGTTCACAGCCTATTGTCGCGAGGGCTTCGCCGCTTTTGCAGTTTCTTTACCGGAGAACCATCCAATCATTTCATCGGAAGAAGAGAGAAACGTCATGAGTGCGGTAATCGGTCTCGGCTCCGCGGTCGCGGGGCTCGCTCTCAGCGCGGCATGGGCAGTGCTCGGCCTGGTTTTCTGAGAGTGGATGGTGCTGTCGCCGGTGGCGCCGCGGGGAATGGGTCTCCCCGCGCACGGATGCCGGCGTCGAGCACGTCCGGAGCCTGTCGCGTCACTCCTCGAACGGACCGTGCCGGTCCAGATGCAGATACGTGTAGCCGGTGACAGCGAGGCAAACGAGGGTGGCGGTGATCAGCATCGCCCAGCCGGCGACCAGCAGCCCGAGTAAGCCGCCCGCGAGCGCGCCGAGCGCGAAAGTCGCGTACAGCAGGAAGTATCCGAGCCAGTCCGCGTAGTCACCGCCGCTGGCGTGGCGTTCGATGCCCTGCCCCATTTTCACCAGCGTGCCGGTCACATAACTGAGCGGCACCGATACCTCGTCGTTCTTGATGAACGAGGTGTTCAGGGCGCCCACGCCGAAGGCCACGAACAGGATCGGAACGAAGTCGATATCGTCCGGGTTCGTTTGGTACACGGCGAGATCCGTCCCCGCCCCGACCGCCAGGCAGACGGTCGTCAGCAGTGTCGGTCCGTGCGGATGCCGGGTCCAGTAGTGGCGCCGGCACCACGACGCGACCACGACACCGGCCACGAACGACAGGATCAGTGCCAGAGCGGCCGCCGCCATATCCGGCTCGTCGCGGAAGTAGCCGAGAACCGCGCGTTCGGTGTTGCCCGTCATGAAGGTGACGAAATATCCCGCGGTATGGGTGAACGCGGCGGCGCCGATCAACCCGGCCAAGGCGGCGAGCACCCAGGACAGCCGGGCGTCGGCGTCGAAGAGCGCCTGCCTGCGACCGGCATCCGGTTTCGGCACGGTCGGGCTCCTTCCGGGCGGTGACGGCTCCTTCGGCGTTGCGGGGGGGCAGACGAATTCTCCTGTGCGGCCGGGGCGCGGCGGTCGGCGACGTCCATGACGGCGTGTCGGGCGACGCCCGGATGGGCGCGGTGTCCGGTATCGCGGCGAGTGCGTGCGTGTCTGCCCGCCCCGGGACCGCGTTGCTTCTATCCTGTGCCCGACGGGTCGACAGGCCGGAAGGCGCTGTGGCGTGCGCCGATGCCGGTGAACCGACCGCGGTGGCGGGACGAAAGGTGGGACGGTTATGTGGCCGAGCGCCTCGGGACAGTACATCGTGGCCGGTGTCGATGGATCCGATACATCGCTGGCGGCCGCCCGGTGGGCGGCGGCGTTCGCGGAAAAACTGGCACTGCCGATACATCTGGTGCACTCCTCGCCCGCGCCGGGCCCGATGCCCGATATCGCGGTCACTCCGGCCGAACTGGCGGAGCGGCATCGGGCCTACCGCTCGGACCTGCTGGAGTCGGCGGTGGAATCGGTTCGGCAGTGGGCTCCCGCAGTCGAGACGCGGCCGTTCGCGGACGATCGGGCGCCCGCTTCCGGACTGATCGCGGCGGCCGAGGGTGCCGCGATGATCGTTCTGGGCGCGACCGGGGCCGGATCGGTGGAGCGCTGGATCCTGGGCTCCACGGTGTTGCGGGTGGTCACTCACGCGCGGTGCCCGGTGGTGGTCTGGCGTGGCGACCCCGCGAACCCGGGTCCCGACGGACGTCCCATCGTGGTGGGAGCCGACGGAAGCCCGATCTCGGCGGCCGCGACCCGGCTGGCGTTCGAATGGGCGGAATTGCTGACCGCGCCGGTGACCGCGGTACGTGCGTGGACCGAAGGCGCCGCTGCCGGGGACTCCGTGCCCACCGCCATGCAACTGCTCGGCCCGACGGCGATGGTCATGGACTGGGACGCCGTAGCGCGCGCCGAAGCCGGCACACTGTCGACGATCATCGCCCCCTATCGGAAGGACTTCCCCGGGGTCCCGGTCGAGGAACGGTCCCGCCGAGGATCGGCCGCCCGCGAACTGCTGCGCGCACTCGACGACGGGCAGATGGCCGTTGTGGGCAGCAAGGGATGGGGGCGGTTTCGTGCCGCCCTCCTGGGCTCCACCAGCCAGAACCTGTTGCACCGTGCCGACCGGCCGATCGTCGTCCATCGCGGCGCCGACGACTGACGGGCCGGCCCTCAGTCGAAGGTGATGACCGACCGCGCACCCGCGTGGCCCGCGGCCATGGCGTCGAGTGCGGCGCCGGCGTCGCGCAGGCCGATCGGGGTGATATCCGGCAGGATCGAGTGGGCCGCAGAGAACGCGAGGGCGTCGCGGGCGTCGTGCGGCGAACCGGACGGATTGCACATGACGCGCAGCCGGTTGAGAACCATCGGCTGCGGGGGCAGGACCAGGGATTCGGGACTGTAGCCGCATAGGACGAGGGTGCCGTCCGGTGCCAGCCCGGTCAGCGCTGCCGCCGCCGCCGTGGTGGACGGTGCGGCGTTCAGGATCAGATCCGCGCCGCCGTCCCAGTTCCGGAGTGCCTCGGCGGGATCGGTGTCCTGGGTGGCGACGAAGAGTTCGGCGCCCTGCTCCCGTGTCGCGGCCTCGCCACGGTTCGACCGGCCGACGGCCGCCACCCGGGCGCCCATGGCGACGGCGTACCGGATCGCCAGCGCGCCGACTCCGCCGGTGCCGATGACCGCGACCCGCGAGGTGGCGGTGATACCCGCCTGCCGCAGGCTGTTGAACGCGGTCAGGCCCGCGCACATCAGGGGCGCCGCCGCGACCGGATCGAGTCCGGGCGGTAGCGGCGTCACGAAATCGGCTTCCAGTACCGCGTATTCGGTGTAGCCGCCGTCCATGAGGATGCCGGTGATGCGTTTGCGCGGGCACAGGATCTGTTCGCCCCGCGCGCAGTAGTCGCAATGACGACAGGAATCGCCCAGGAACTGGGCGCCGATCGCGGTGCCGACTTCGGGCCACGTGACGCCGGGCCCGGCGGTGGTCACGACACCGGTGATCTCGTGGCCCGGAACGACCGGGAAGGGGGCGTCGGGCCAGTGCCCCTGGAGCAGGTCGAGGTCGGTATGACAGACCCCGCAGGCCGTGATGCGGACAAGCACCTGGCCGGGCCCGGGTACGGGAATATCGCGTTCGGTGATCGTGAGCGGTTCGCCGGCTGCGGTGGCGAGGGCCGTGAGCATCGCTGACCTCCCTGATATCCGCTGGTACGGCGATCGTAGGACGGTGCGGGCCGGTATCGGCGGCGGCGCGCGCCGGGGCCGGTACTAGTGTCGTCCGGGCATACCCGCGTGCGCCTGTCGTCCGCGCGCCGAACGGAGGGAACCGGAGATGCCCGGATGAAGGCCGTCCTACCGTTACCGATTCTGCTGATCGGCTTCGGTCCGGTCGCCCAGAGGTATGAAACGGTCCTCCGTTCGCGACGCGAGGAGTTCCGGCGGCGATACGGCGTGGATCCGCGGGTGGTCGCGATCCGGGGACGGCGCAGTCAGGTAGTCGTCCCGGGTGGCGAGCCGCCGCCCGCCCGGTGTCGATGGTCTCCGCGCACTCCGATCGAGGAGTTGCTGTCGGAGGTCGCGCCGGCGATCGTGGCACAGGCGGTGCCCTCGGACCCGGCGGGCACCGCGGAAGCGCTCGCCGACGGCCGCGCGGCGCTGGCGGCCGGAGCCCACCTGGTGACCGCCACCAAATCGCCATTGTTGTCCGGTTGGTCCGAATTGCACAGGGTGGCATGCGAATACGGGCGGGGTATCCGTATCTCGGGGGCGACCGGCGCGGCGTTGCCGGCCGGCGAGTTCGCCCGGGCCGGGCTCCGGGGCTTCGAGGTCGATACGGTGCAGGGCTGTATGAACGGGACGGCGAACTTCGTCCTCGACCGGTTGGGTGAGGGTATGCCGCTCGCCGCGGCCGTGGAGGTGGCCCGGGACCGAGGGATCGCGGAGGCGGACCACACCGCCGATCTCTCCGGTGCCGACGCCGCCACCAAGGTGCGCCTGCTGACCGGTCTGCTGTGGGGATGGGATGTCGGTGCGTGCACCGTCGACACGGAAGCGGTGACTGCCGATACCGCCCGGCGCGCTGTGAATGCGGCCGGGCGCGGGGCGGTGCTGCGGCAGGTGGCGTCGGCGCGGGCCGGCGAACCCGGGCGGGTGGTGGTGACCCTGGCGGAATTCCGCCGGACCGAGAGTCCCTTCGGGGTCCTGACAGGCCCCGAGAAGGCGGTGCGGTTCGACTGCGGCGAAGCCGGTGACCTCAGCATCGTGAGTGGCCGGTCGAGTCCGCTCGGTGCGGCGCTGGCGATGGTGAAGGACACTCTGTCGCTCGCGGTCGACCCGGCACCCGGGCTGGCCTGACCACGGTTCGCCGGACCGCCGCGGGTGCGCCGACCGGGCGTCGGCTAGCGGGTTGTCCCCGCGGCGGCGACTCCGTCGGCGAGGGTGCCGAGGCCGAACGCCTCGACCGGGCCGAGCGCCCCGACACCCTGGAGGCCGCCGTCGAGCGCGGTCTGCGCACCCCACGCCAGGATCGCCCCGGTGAAATCGTAGGGATCGCCACCGGTGAGCGTGACCGACGCCACGACCCGGCCCGCGGCGTCGGACGCCTCCGCGACCGCCCAGGTGCGGGTCCGGGCGCGTGCCGCGGAATCCGGACCACCGGTCGATCCGCGGACGAGACGATTCAGCGCGCCCTCGGCCAATCGCCGCAGCGGATCGACCCGGGCGACCGCACCGGTGAGTACGGAGGTGACCTGCAGGCCCTGTGCGGCCATGCCCGGCATCCCGAGATAGACCCCGGCATCCCGCAGGCGCGGGTAGGACCGGGTGAGGGTCAGATGTTCCGAACCCGGTACCGACGCCCCGGTGAGCCTGCGGCCCGCGATATCGAATCCACGTACTCGGGCGCCGGTCCGTTCCTCGACGATGCGGCCGTCCCGTAGCGCGAAACCACCGGCGAAGAGCATGCCGGCCATGGACGCGCGGGTTCCGCCGCTGGTACCGGGATCGGTGATGAAGTAGCCGATATCGACCCGGACGGCCTCCGGCGCCTCGTCCAGCGCGAGGGCCGCGGCCAGATTGCCCGGGACGTAGTCGAACCCGAACGCGGTGAGCAGTGCGGCGCCCGCCCGGCGGGCTTCGTCGTCGTGGTCGAACACCCTGCGGATGAAGGGGCCTTCGCCGGTCGAGTCGAAGTAATGCGCCCCGGCCGTCACCGCCGCCGTCAGCGCGGGTCCGCCGTATTTCAGGAACGGTCCCACCGTCGTCACCAGGACATCACCCCGGCCGAGCAACGCCCGCACCGAGGCGGGATCGGTCACATCGGCCACCGCGGTCTCCGCGCCACCGAGGTCCGCGGCCAGTTTCCCGACCGCGGTGGCGTCACGGGCCGCGAGTACGGGGGCGGCACCCCGCCCGATCAGCGTCTCGGCGATCAGGCGGCCGGTGTACCCGGTGGCCCCGAACAACACGATTTTCGACATGATGGGTGCTACTTCCGTTCTGCTCGTCGGTCGAGGTGGACATTACGTCGCTGTCCCGCACCCCGCCCACCGGCCGTGTTTCACCCGCCGGCCACCGACGGGATGATCATCACCTCGGAGCCGGGCCCGACGGGTGTATCGGGGCCGTCGAGCGTCCGGCATTCGTCGCCGTCGACGAAGAAGTTCACATAGCGGCGCAGTGCCCCGCTTTCGTCGCGGAGCCGCCGCTCCAGTGCGGGCGACCGCTCGCGCAGGATGTCCAGGACCTCGCCGAGAGTGCCGCCGTCGACATCGAGTTCCTTCGCACCGTCGACATGGGGCCGGAGCATGGACGGCAGGCGTACGCGGGCCACCGTGTCATCCGACCACGGCGGCGCGGACGCACAGCACGTCCGGCAGCCGGTCGGCGACCAGTTGCCAGTGGTCGCCCTCATCGGCGCTGCAGTAGACCTCGCCGTTGCGGGTGCCGAAGTAGATACCCGCCGGGTCCGCGTCGTCGGCGCACATGGCATCGCGCATGACCGCTGCCCAGAACGGCACCCGCGGCAGCCCGTCGGTTTGCGCGGACCAGGTCTCGCCGCCGTCGGTGCTGCGATACACCGCGCAGGTGGCCTCCGGTGGGAACCGGAACCGGTCCATATCCGCGACCAGCGGGAAGGTGTAGATCACGCCCGGGCGGGCGGGGTGGGCCACGATCGGGAAACCGAAATTCGAGGGCGGCAGGCCGCCGTCGATCGATTGCCAGCTCGTACCGTCGTCGGTGCTGCGGAAGACGCCGCCGTGATTCTGCAGATACAGGGTGCTCGGTGTCTGTGCGTCCATGGCGACCTTGTGCACGCATTGGCCCCACTCGGGCAGCTCACCCGGCATGAAGTCGGCCGTGACGCCCTTGTTCGTCGGTGTCCAGGAGGCCCCGCCGTCGCCGGTCTGATAGACGCCTCCGGTGGAGATGGCGACCGCCAGCCGCCGGGTATCGCGCGGATGGGGCAGGACCGTGTGCAGCGCCAGACCTCCACCGCCCGGCATCCACTCCGGCCGGTGCGGGTGATCCCACAGGCCGCGGATCAGTTCGAAGGTCCGCCCACCGTCGGCGGAGCGGAACAGCGCCGACGGTTCCACTCCCGCGTACACCACCTCCGGTTCGGCGTCCGTGGCGGGCGCGATCTGCCAGACGCCCTGCAACGCCGCTTCGGTATCGGCGGGAAAGGCGAGCGGCGCGTCGTCGGGCTCGGTCCAGGTCGCGCCGAGGTCGTCGCTGGTTACGAGCGTGGGGCCGAAATGGCTGTCCAGCACGCCCGCGAGGACCCGCGGTACCGCACGCCGGGTATCGATGGCGAGTGCCTTCACATCGGCCACCGCGAACTGCGGCGGGCCCACCTCCCAGCTCGACCTGCCGTCCGTGCTCCGCGCCAGGAACAACCCTTTGCGCGTTCCGATACCGAGCAATACGTCCACTGCCGACCTCCTGGTGTCACCGCCACGCCGACCGCGTGCGAGCGTACTCCGCCGGGCCGACAGAAACGTGACGTCGCGGGTGCGTGTGCCGCACACCCGGGGAGCGGACGGCGTGTTGTACGGAGGGCTCGGGCGGGGCCCGGTGATAATCGGCCGATGACCACCCGCCGCGGGACCGTCGACGGTGCCGAGCAGATGAGTCGTTCCCGCACCAATCTCGTCTTCGTGACCATTCTGCTGGGCATGCTGATGGCGGCACTCGATCAGACGATCGTCTCCACCGCGCTGCCGACCATCGTCGCCGATCTGGGCGGTGCGGGCCATATGGCGTGGGTGGTGACCGCCTATATGCTCGCCGAGGCGATCGCCACGATTCTCGTCGGGAAATTCGGGGATCTCTTCGGCCGTAAAGTCGTCTTCCAGTCCAGCGCCGTGGTTTTCGTCGTCGCGTCCGCGGCGGCCGGGTTGTCGCAGGGCATGGTGGAATTGATCGTGGCCCGGGCCGCGCAGGGTCTCGGCGGCGGCGGGCTGATGGTGACGGCGATGGCGCTGATCGCCGACACCATTCCACTGAAGGAACGCGGTAAATACCAGGGCGCGCTCGGGGCGGTCTTCGGGGTGACCACCGTCCTCGGCCCCACGCTGGGTGGCCTGTTCACCGACCACGCGGACTGGCGCTGGTGCTTCTATGTGAACATCCCGATCGCCGTTCTGATGATCGCGATGGCGGCCAAGACGATTCCGGTGGTGCGGTCGCATATCCGGCCGATCATCGACTACACCGGTATCGCGCTGGTGGCCCTCGGGGTGTCGGCGTTGATCCTGGCGCTCGAATGGGGCGGGCAGGAATACGCCTGGAATTCGGCGATGATCCTGGGCCTGTTCGCCGCGTCGGTGGTGCTGCTGGCCGGTTTCGTCGTCGCGGAGCGGCGGGCGCCCGAACCGGTGCTGCCGATGGGACTGTTCCGCGGCAACGTGTTCACGGTGTGCTCGATTCTCAGCTTCATCGTGGGTTTCGCGATGCTCGGATCGATGACCTATCTGCCCGCCTACCTGCAGTACGTCGACGGCGTATCGGCGACGGTGTCGGGACTGCGCACGCTGCCGATGGTGGTGGGGCTGCTGGTGACCTCGGTGCTGTCGGGCTCGGTGGTCGGGCGGACCGGCCGGTACAAGGCCTTCCCGATAGCCGGCGCGGCGGTGATGGCGGCCGGGCTGTTCCTGATGTCGACCATGAACCAGCACACGGGAATCTGGCTGGAGTCGCTGTACATGCTGGTGCTCGGCCTCGGCATCGGCCTGGCCATGCAGGTGCTGACGATCGTGGTGCAGAACACCGTCCCCTACGAACAACTGGGCACCGCCACCTCCGGAGTCACCTTCTTCCGGACTCTGGGCAGCGCCTTCGGGACCGCGATATTCGGCACGCTCTACAGCAATTCGCTCACTCCCGGGCTCGCGGCCGCGGTGGCAGAGACGGGGGTGCCCGCGGAGGCCGCGCAGAACCCGGCCGCGTTGCGGGCCCTGCCCGGACCGCAGGCGGAGCCGATCATCGACGCCTACGCCGCGGCGATCAATTCGGTGTTCCTGTGGGTGGTTCCGGTCGCGCTGGCCGGTTTCGTGGTCGCCTGGTTCCTGAAAGAAGTGCCGCTGCGCGATTCCGCGCGGGCGGGCGCCGCCGACCTGGGGGAAGGGTTCGGGGTACCGGATTCGTCGGACAATCTGGCGCAACTGGAACGCGCGATATCGAACGTGCTGCGCCGGGAGCGCGCGCGAACGGACGCGGTACCGGGACGGGAGGTGCTCGAGGAGTCCGGGAGTCCCCTCGCGCCCGATGTGGCGTGGGCGCTGGTGGAAGTGCATGTGCGTACCCGGGTCGCGGGTGCGCCCACCCTGGCCGAGATGGCCTGGGACCACCGTCTGCCGCCGGCGGTGCTGGCACCGCTGTTCGGCCGTGCGCAGGACGCGGGGTATCTGGCGGCCGTCGACGGCCGACTCCGTCTGACCGGCTCCGGTGGCGTCGAAGTGCGCCGCCTGGAAGCGAAGTGGCGGCAGTGGCTGGACGGCCGGCTGGAGGACTGGACCTTCGCCGATCCGCGGGACCGGGTGCTGCTGGACCTGGCACTGGACAATATCGCCACCAAACTCCTCGACCGGCAGGACGGTCCGCTCACGCCTTCCGCGCGCTAGGAATTCCCCTCGGCCGTCCCCCGAGGCATACGGCGTTCACGCGCGGTGTGGAATTCGGCGTTCACGCGCGGTGTGGAATTCGGCGTTCACGCGCGGTGTGGAATACAGCGTTCACACCGGTGTGCCGTGATGCGATGATTCCGGGTGGGAGGAGGATTCGATGACTTCGGAAGATCCGCAGGGCCCGCGGCGGCCGGCATCGGCCGGTGAATGGGTGGCGCGTGTCGTTGCGATCGTGCTGCTGGTACCGGTGCGGTTGCTGTGGGAGGGGGTGAAATTGTGCGGCCGCGCCGTGGTCGCGGTCTGCGTCTACATTCTGGATACGCTCCTTGCCCCGGTGGGGCGGTTCCTCTGGTTCTGGCTGATCCGGCCGCTGTGGCTGTTCGTGAAGGATGTGCTGTGGGGGTGGGCACTGCAGCATGTGCTGTGGGGGATGGTCCTCACACCTCTGGGCGCGCTGCTGATGGACTGGCTGCTGCGGCCGCTGCGCCACGCCGTCGAAGTCCTGCTGTGGCGGCGCCTGCTGCGGCCGGTGCTCGGTCTGCTGTGGCGATGGCTGCTGCGGCCGGTGCTGTACGCGATCGTGGTGAGCGCCGGATGGCTGTGGCGATGGTGTGTGGAATGGCCGCTGCGGCAGCTGTGGCGGTGGGTGCTGCGGCCGTGCTGGCTCGCCGCGGCGGCGGTCGCCTCCTACGGCTGGCGTGGTGCGACCGCCGTGGTGCGGATCCTGGTCGTCGTGCCCTGCGTTTTCGTCTATCGCCTCGCGGTCCGGCCGGTGCTGCGCGCGCTCGGGCGCTGCTGGCAGGTGCTCGTGGTGCGGCCGGCCGCGCTGGTGCACCGGCGGGTGCTGGCACCGATGAACCGGGCGGCGGCCGACCTGCTCGCCTCTGTGTTCGGCCGCTGAGCGGCCGTTCGTCGTCGAGCGACCCGGTGCGGACCGCTGTCGTCGGGCCCGCACCGGGCCGGTTCAGGCCGGGACGGTGTCCAGTGCCAGGGTGGCCGCGATGGCGTCGGCGAGTTCGGTGCCCTTGGTTTCGAAATGACGCGTGAAGTAGGTGAGATGTTCGGCGTGCTCGTGGAAATGGTGCGGGGTGAGGACCGCGGAGAACACCGGCACATCGCTGTCGATCTGGATTCGCATCAGCGCGTCCACCACGGTCGATGCGACGAAGTCGTGCCGGTAGATTCCGCCGTCGACCACCAGGGCGCAGCCCGCGATCGCGGCATATCGGCCGGTTGCGGCCAATCGTTTGACCTGTAACGGGATTTCGAACGCGCCGGGAACCTCGAGGATCTCGATATCGGCATAGCCGCGCTCCGAGAGCCGGGTGCGGCAGGCCGTCACGGCCCGGTCGACGATCTCGGCATGCCAGCGCGCGGCGACGACGGCGATACGAGCGGTTTCGGGTGACATGGTTTCTCCTGTTCGCTATGTCACCCAGGGCATGGCAACGCGAACAGGACCGACCCGCGGGCGGGCGCTCCGGTGCCGCGTTCTCTTTCATCCGGACTCTGACCGTCGGCTCCGGGATCGCACCGGGATCTGCTCGACCCACCACCTCCGGAGAGGCCGTGGCGCTCGCGGGCTCATGCCTCCGGATCGGCCCGGATGCCATTACCGCCGGTGGGGAATTCCACCCCGCCCTGAGAACGTGTACAGGGCGAACTGTAACAACGTCCCGAGTTCTGTCGCAACGGACCCGGTGCGCGGGGTGGGTGCCGGGCCCGCGTCCCGGCGCCGATCGCCCGAAACGACCTGGCCGGCGGGGCCGCAGCGGTAGCGTGGGCGCTGTGCCGGTAGAGGACGGGAAGCGGGCGGCGCACCGAACCCTGGTGGATCGGGTGCTGAACGCGGACGGCCGGGCATCGTGCGCGTCGCGGGCCCGGGCCTTCGACCACGCCGATATCCCGCCACCCCTGGGCCCATTGCTCGAGAAGGTCGTCACTGCTCCGGGACGGATCACCGACGCCGATTTCGCCGCGGCGAAGTCGGCGGGCTTCGACGAGGACGAGCTGTTCGAAATGGTGATATGTGCCGCCGTCGGCCGCTCGGCCCGGCTGTACGACAGCGGGCTCGCCGCCCTGGCCGAAGCCACCGCGGACGGGGAGGCCCCCTGATGCGGCTCGATATCCTGAACCGCGGGTACCGGCCCCGAACCACACTCCTGTTCGCGATCATCCGGATCTTCTCCGGCCACCCGTTGCCCGACGCCGCGAAACTGGTCTTCTACCGGCCGGGTTTCTACGGCGCCGCGGCGAAGGCCTTGACCCATGAGGCGATGCGCGGGCCTTCCGAATGGTCGGTGGCCGACCGCGAGCTGATGGCAGCCTATGTGTCCGTGGTGAACGAGTCCGCGTTCTGCGTCGGCGCCCATACCGCGACGGCCACCCGGGCCTACCGTGACGGCGCGAAGGTCCGGGCCGTGCTCGCCGATCCGGATACCGCGCCCATCGGGGAGGGGTTGCGTGCGACGTTGCGGATGCTCGCCACCCTGACCCGGCAGGGGACGGTGAGTGCCGAGGATATGCGGGAGGTACTCGCCGCGGGGGTCTCACCCCGGCAGATCGAGGACGCCCTGGCGGTGTGCACCGCATTCGATATCACCGACCGGCTCGCCGACGCCTTCGGTTTCGCGATACCGGGGCCCGAGGGCTTCGCCGCGGGGGCGAAATACCTGCTGGCTCGCGGCTACCGGTAGTGCCGGGGCGGGTTCCTCAGAAAGCCTTCAGTACCGTCACACCGTTACCCGACGATCGTGCGGGATCGTTTCCGGTACCAGAAACACTTCGGCGAGAGGCCCGCATATGCGCGACCCACTGTTCGTGGTCCCCACCCTGATCGCCTTCGTGGTGTTGATGCTGGCCGAATGGGCGGCGACCCGGATCGACCCGGACACCCGGCCCGGTGGCCACGGCTACCACGGCCGCGATGTCGCGACCAATATCGTGACGTTCGTGCTCGGCCGGATCACCAAGCCGATCCTGACCGCCGCCGCTGTCGTCGGACCACTGGCGCTGGCCGCCGCCTTCGCCCCGTTCCAGCTCGACACCCGGTCGTGGTGGGTGTGGCCGCTGGCCTTCGTGGTGGTGGACTTCTGCTACTACTGGGCCCATCGCGCCGATCACCGGGTGCGGCTGATGTGGACCTCGCATTCGGTGCACCACTCCTCGGAGTACTTCAATCTCACCACCGCGATCCGGCTGCCCTGGTTGAACCCGTCGATGCTGCTCCGCAGCGCGTTCTTCGTTCCCGCCGTGCTGCTGGGTTTCCCGGTGTGGATGGTGTTGCTGATGCAGTCGCTGAATCTGGTGTTCCAGTTCCCGATCCACACCGAGCGGGTGGGCAGACTGTGGCGGCCGATCGAGTATCTCTTCAACACTCCGTCGCATCATCGCGTGCATCACGGCTCGAACAACCCGTACCTCGACAAGAACTACGCCGGGGTGTTCATCATCTGGGACCGTCTGTTCGGCAGCTACGCCGAGGAGATCGAGCCGGTCCGGTACGGCCTGGTGCACAATATCGGCACCCACAACCCGATCACCGTCAATTACGGTGAGCTGGCGTCGATGGTGCGCGATATGAAGAACGCGACGACATGGTCGGCGAGATTCGGTTACCTGCTTCGCCCGCCCGGCTACCGGGAGGAGCCCGGACCGGTCGCCGTACCCGCGGGTGATTCCCCGCCGATCGACGGCGTGGCGTCCACCGCGGCACTGCTCAACACGACCGCCGTCGGTCACATGGACGTGCCGGTGGGGGCCACCCTCCGGTAACGGGTCGCGAAGCGTCAGGGACGGTTCATCAGTTTGCGCAGGGCGCGGGCGGCGCTGCGGACGAGGTCGGCACGCGGGAAACCACTACGTTTGCGAGCCGCCTCGTAATTGCCCCCGGCCACCCAG
Organism: Nocardia sp. NPDC024068; assembly: GCF_040638875.1. Taxonomy (NCBI): domain Bacteria; kingdom Bacillati; phylum Actinomycetota; class Actinomycetes; order Mycobacteriales; family Nocardiaceae; genus Nocardia; species Nocardia sp. NPDC024068. The sequence goes on from NZ_JBEZYU010000002.1 coordinate 27,381, forward strand.
ACCGGGCCGTCGGTGAGATGTTCGAGTCCCTCGCGGGCGACGTCCGCGGGTTCGGCGACGAGCATGCCCGGCAGATCGAGGTTCAGCCCGGCCCGCTGCATCGCCGGTGTCCGGGTGACACCGAGGACCAGCTCGACCACGTGGACCCCGTACGGCTCGAGTTCGATCCACAGCCCCTCGGCGAATACCCGGCTGAACGCCTTGGCCGCGGCATAGACGCTCTGCTGTTCGGAGCCGAGGTAACCGGCCAGGGAGCCGAGCAGCACGATGCCACCGCGCCCGCGCTGTTTCATCGGCGCACCGAAGTGCTGGGCCAGCTCGAGCTGGCGATCGATATTGAGGGTGATCACGCGGCGGAAGCCGTCCAGGTCACCGGTCACGAATTCGTGTCCGTAACTGTTCGCCCCGGCGTTGAAAATGAGCAGGCCGACTTCGAGATCGGAGGTCGCGGTGCGGATCTGCGCCACCGCGTCGGCGGCGAGCAGATCGAGGGCGAGAGTGCGTACCTGCACACCGTGGGCGCGCGCCTTGGCCGCCGTCTCGTCGAGCGGGCCGGGCGTGCGGGCGATGAGCACCAGGTTCATCCCGGCCCGGGCGAGTTCGTCGGCGAACGCGGCGCCCACTCCCTCCGATCCACCGGCGACGACGGCCCACGGTCCGAATCTGCTCGTATCGATCACGGTGAAGACCTCCCTGCGTGCCCGGCTGCGGTACGGCCCATACGCTAGGGATCCGGTGCCGGGCCCGGCGCGAAATTCTCACTGGCCGGGACCGCGGGGGCGTCCCGCGCCGGTCTCACTCATCGGACGCGGCCACCACCGGGTGGTTCGATACTGGCAGCATCGACCGCACGATGGCCGGGTAAGGAGGGATGCGATGCCGAGAATCGCCGAAGCGCGCGATGCCGCGGCACCCAGTTCCACCGAGCAGCGCGCGCGGGTCGTCCGGATACTGGACGCCGCCGCCGCGCTGGCCACCGAGAACGACCTCGAGCGAGTCCAGATGAACGAGGTGGCCAAACTGGCGGGGGTGGCCGTCGCCACCCTGTATCGGTACTTCCCGTCCAAGACTCACCTTTTCGTCGCGGTCATGCTCGATCAGATCGACCGGATGAGTGCGGCCTTCGCGCGTCGGCCACGCGGTGCGCGGCGCCCCGCGGACGCGGTCTACGACACGTTGGTGCAGGTGGTTCGGGCGCTGTTGCGCCGGCCGCTGCTGGCGACCGCCATGATCCAGTCCAACAGCACCGCCAAGGCCAGTGTGGTCCCCGATACCGCGCGGGTGGACACCAACTTCCGCCGGCTGCTCTACGACGCGGCCGGTATCGACACCGTGACCGAACGGGACGCGGTGCTGGTGCGAATCCTGGTCCACGCCACATTCGGTGCCATTCAGTCCTGCCTCAACGGGCGGATCACCATCGCCGACGCCGAGCAGGACCTGCGGGTCACCTGCGATCTGCTGCTCGCCGAATGGCCGGCCGCGTTCTCCGCGGCGGACTGAGACCGGCCGGTGCTCCGCGCCGGCGCACCGGCGCGGAGCACGCGTCGATCAGAAGCCGATGGAACGCCGGGCGAGTTTCCCCGTCGCGTTACGCGGCAACGACTCGGTGGTGATCCGCCAATGGACCGGCACCTTGAAATAGGAGAGGCGTTCGGCGGCGTAGGCCGCGAGTTCGGTCTCGCCCACCGCCGCGCCGGTCGCGACGACGACCACCGCCGCCACCTCGTGACCGAGATCGGGGTGCGGGATGCCGAGCACCGCGCACTCCTCGACCGCGGGATGTTCCTCGAGGCATTGCTCGATCTCGGTGGGATAGATGTTCTCACCGCCGCGCAGGATCAGATCGGATCGCCGGCCGGTGAGCCACAGCCGTCCCTCGCGCACCAATCCGTAGTCGCCGGTCCGCAGCCACCGGTCGGGGGTTATCGCCGCGGCTGTCGCCGTCTCGTCCTCCCAGTAGCCGAGCATGACGAACGGACTGCGCACACAGATTTCACCCTCCGTCCCGTCCGGAACCCGCTCGCCCTCGGGTGCGCGGATCTCCAGGGCCACCGTGAGGATCGGCCGACCGAGGGTGCCCGGCGCCTGGTCGAGGTCGGCGGCAGTGGCCACCGCGATGGCGGTACTGCATTCGGTCAGCCCGTAGCTGTCGGCCAAGGTGGTGCCGACGGCCGGGAGCCGCTGCCGCAGCCGCTCTTTGAACGCGATCGACGACGGCGCGGAGGCCAGCGCGAAGGCGGTGAGGGAGGACAGATCGTATTTCTCGAGGTTGTCGTGGGCGAGTAGCCGGGCGGCCATGGTGGGCACCGCACCCCAGTTGGTGACCCGCTCCCGTTCCACGAGTCCGAGCACCTTGTCGACATCGAAGGCGCCCTGGGTCATCACGACCGCGCTGCCGGTCGCGAGCCGCGGCACGATCACATTGTGCAGGCTGGCGATATGGAACAGCGGCGAGGTCAGCAGGTAGCGCAGGGGACTGGGCTCGGCGTCGTGATAGGTCCGGCCGGTGAACTCGGCCATGACCGCATCGTTGAACCGGTGGTAGTCGGCGACGGCCAGCAGGTTGCGATGCGAATGCAGGGCGCCCTTCGGCCGTCCGCTGGTGCCGCTGGTGTAGAGGATGACGGCGGGGTCGTCCTCGTCCACCGCCACGAGAGGGAGTTCCGCGCCGGTGCGGCCGCCGATCAGCCGCGGCAGATCGGTTTCGACGGTGAGCACCGTGATGCCGGTGGTGTCGATATCGGCCAGCAACCGGGCGCGGGGGGCGTCGACGACGAGAATCGACGGGCGGCTGTGCCGTAATCCGTATTCGATTTCGCGCGGTACCCACCAGCCGTTGAGGCCGACGGTGATGGCGCCCAGGCACTGGGCCGCCCAGAACGTCATCACCCATTCGGGGCTGTTGGCGGCGAGGATCGCCACCCGGTCACCGGGCGTGACCGAGTAGTCCTCACGGAGTGCGGCCGACAGTGCGGCAACGGAGTCCAGATGCCCGGCGAACGAGATGCGGCGGTCGGCGGTGACCAGGTAGTCGCGGTCTCCCCAGGCCCGGGAGGCGGCGAGCAGTTCGCCGGCCGAGCGGCCCCGGTGCCGCATCACCGGCATCGCCACCCCGAGGACCTCCTCGGTGGTCATTTCGAATCGGCCGCCCGGGCCCGTCAATCGGGCGACGACGGCGGCCGGGTCCGGCGGTGCGGGTAGTGCTCGGGTCATGGAAGGCCGCCTCTCGTTCGCGGTGCAGATCGAGCGTCAACATCGCACGGTGCGGCCGGGGGCCCGGTGATCATTACCACTGAGCGGGACCGACACCTCGGGCCAGGAGGTCGCGCGCCTCCGCTCGACCGTCCAGGAGCCGGCTGGTGCGGCGGGCGACCTTCCAGCCGCCGTCCACGCGGACGAGTTCCCATCGATTGGCCGTGATTCGCAGAACTCGAAAACCGTCCGGGCCACCGGCTATCAGTTGCGATTTGTTGGTCGCCACGGCGGTCTCGCCGTCGATCCGGATATGACCGGGTTCCAGGATATGCGCGCAGCCGGCCCGGATCAGGCGCTGATGCGGTGCGGACCGCACCATGGCGAGGATCTCCGCGTGGCCGCGCATGATCCCGGTGTCGACGTCGTACACCCCGTCCTCGATCCACAGCCGTGCGGCGGCCTCGGCGCTGCCGCTGTCGACGGCCGGGCCGTAGGCGGTCAGCAGTTCGGTGACGGCGAGTGTGTCCTCGAGGTGTTGCACCCGGGCGGCGAGTTGCGCCACCAGGGCAGCGGTGTCGGTCATGGGTTTCCTCTCGGGCCGGAGTCGGCGGGGTCGGTGAACGGGCAGCCGAGTCGCCCGCCCAGAGCACGAAGTGCGGCGAGCTGATCGCAGTAGTGGTCGGCATCGCGGGCGGTCAGCGCGACGCCGGCGATCGTGGCACCGATATCGCGGAGACGTTCGAGGGAGCGCGTCGCGCGGCCGGGTGCGCCGATCGGGTCGAGGGGAGTGCCGGTCCCGAGGACCAGATCGAATCCGCCGGGAAGATCCACAGTGCTCAGCAGTGCGCGCAACGCGTCCGGTGCCAGGCCGAAAGGCGCCCAGCCGTCGCCGTATTCGAGCGCGCGGCGCAGCGAGCGCCGGGTGCGTCCGCCGATCCAGAGCGGGACCCGCGGTTGTATCGCGTGCGGGCGGACCAGGACATCGCCGAAATCGTAGAACCGGCCGTGGTACTCCGGCCGGCTGCGCGACAGTGCGGCGCGCACCGCGGCGAGGGCGTCGTCGGCGCGGGCGCCGCGGTCGGCGAAGGGAGCGCCGAGCAGGTCGAACTCCGCACGCAGGCTGCCGACGCCGAATCCCAGGACCAGACGGCCGTCGCTGACGGTGTCGAGAGTCCCGTAGCGTTTGGCGATCTCCAGCGGATGGTGATAGCCGAGCACCAGGACGTGGGTGGCCAGCCGGATACGTTCGGTGCGGGCGGCGAGGTATCCGAAGGTGGCCAGCGGGTCCCAGTAGGTGCCGCCGCGCTCGGCGGCCACGCCGACGGGAACGGCGATGTGTTCGCTGCAGGTGAGGTGGTCGAATCCGAGCCGGTCCGCGGTTCGGGCGATTCGCGCGAGCTCGCCGATACCGGCCGTCCGTTCCCACTCCGAGCACAGCGCCGGATGCGTGACGACCACGGGGGACGAGATTCCGATGCGCATCGCAGGCTCCCTATCGGTTGCGGGTGATACCGGGCGGCGTTCGTTGTACCGCATCGCGCCGCGCGGTGGCCGCACGCGATCCCGGTGGGCGGTACCCGCACCGCATCTCGCCCGGAGGCGCCGATTCCACCCTCGGTTCCGCGACCGGAGTGCTACCGTCAGCGAGAATTAATTTCAGTTTTGGCGATGAATACCGCTATGAAGTGCGTGTTTGGAGTAATCGATGACTGTCATTGACTCGGAGTGCGAGGTCGACGCGCCGAACCAGGGTCTACCGGCGTCGATGATCGAACGGATGACGCTGATCCTCGACGCCTTCGACGGGCGCGGGTCGCGACTGACACTGGAGGAAGTGGCCGGTCGGGCGCGGCTCCCGCGATCCACGGTCCACCGGATCCTGCACCAGATGGTGCGGCTGAACTGGATCGAGCATGCCGCGTACGGATACCGGCTGGGCGGGCGCGCACTGGCCCTGGGTGGCGACGGTGGCCGGGGACAGATCCGGGCAGCCGCCGCGCCGCTCCTGCACGAACTCCATCAGCGGACCGGCGTCGTGGTCCACCTGACAGTGCTGGAAGGGGCCGACTGCGTATATCTCGACAAGATCGGGGGCCCCTTCGCGGCCCAGGTCCCGTCCCGGGTCGGCGGCCGGGTTCCCGCGTACGCCACCGCGGCCGGTAAAGCGATGCTGGCACGGCTGGCGCCGGAGACCGTCGACCAGATCTACGGCCGTGCGCTGCCCGGCCGCACGGAGCGCACGATCAGCGAGCGCACGGTGCTGCATCGGGAACTCCACCGGATCCGGCAGCGCAGCGGGCTGGCCTTCGATATCGGTGAATCGTCCCCCGGTGTCGGTTGTGCCGGCGCCGCGGTGCGCGGACCCGATGGTCCGGTCGCCGCCATCTCGCTGTGTGCCGACGAGGAGAGCAACCGGATCGAACGGATCGCGCCGCTGGTGGTCGACGCCGCGCGTGCGGTGTCACGAATACTGCATCCGGACCTCGCGGGCCCGGCCGACCGGCCGCGGCCCATCGCGCCGGGCGTTCGGTCTGCTTCATTCACAATTCAGAGTGCCGAGTCCACACCGGCGGAACCCGCCGGCGCGCAATCGCGACGCCGGTCGGGAAAACCGTGATTGGTTCGGGCACAACAATATTCACGTCTCGCGGTTGTGCGTGTCCGGATTGCCGACGGTTGTTCACGAAACGATATCCGATCTCCCGGCGAACCGGGGGCCCGTCGGCCTGGTCGTCCGGACGGTGGGTCATCCGTACGCCAGGCGCCCCCTTGTGCCGTCGTCCGGTGGGGCGGCGGGTGTCACCGCCTGTTCGGCGGTGGGGGCGGGAAGTGCGGTGTCGGCGCCCAGGCCTTTCTCCGCTGCCGCGGTGCGGATCGCGTCCACGACCAGCAGCAGCGCTGCCCGCCGCGCCGTGTTGGTGCGGTAGGCCAGCGATACGGTCCGGGTGAGGACATCGCCCAGCGCGACGACCGATACGCCCGGCGGGCGCAGCGCCAGACCCAGATCGGACACCAAGGTCACACCGAGGCCGGCCGCGACCATTGCCATGGCGGTCGCCTGCTCTTCCACCTCGTGATGGATTCGCGGTTCCAGCCCCGCGGATTGGAACGCCAGTCGCACCGAATGCCCGAAATGCGACCGGGCGGGTGCGAGGATCCACGGATGCTCAACCAACTCGGCCAGTGTCACACTGGCCGCGGGTACCGCGCCGGCGGGCACCGCGGCGTGTAGCCGCTCGACGGCGATGACCGCCCGTTCCAGCCCGCGGTCCCAGGTCATCGGAGAATTCGAGTAGTCGAGCACGAAGGAAAGATCGAGGGTGCCGTCGAGAACGGCCGCGGCGGTGGCCTCCGGCGCGAGCTCCTTCGTCCGGACCAGAATCCCCGGGTGGGTGCGGGCCAGGGCGTTGAGCGCGTCGGGTAGCAGGCCGGAGGCGACCGAGGCCCACACCCCGGCCGTGATCTTGGCCGTCACCGATTCACCGGCTTCCTCGAGAGCCTGGGTCGCGCGTTCGACCGAGGCGAGTATCTCCTCCGCGTGCTCGGCGAGGAGCACACCCAGATCGGTGAGCTGCACTCGGCGCCCCCGGCGTTCGAAGAGCCGGGTGCCGACATCGCGTTCGAGCTGCGCGAGCTGCTGGGACACCGCTGACGCGGTGTAGTGCAGAGCCGTCGCGGCCGCGGTGATCGTGCCACGTCGGTGCAGCTCGCGCAGCATTCGCAGACGGGCCAGCGAAAGGTCCATACCCATGAGCGTAAGCGTTGTGCAGCAGTACTGAACACTGCCGTGAACGAACCGTAAATAGACGCGCGGGCCGATGCGAATGCACGCTGGGTGCACCGGATGCAAGCATCGGCCGGGGACGACGAGGTCCGGGCACGGACGCTCGCCACTACAGGGACTATTTCCCCGTGGGTGGTGACGTCAAACATGACCACGAAAGATGAGGGGTTCCGCCGTGACGACGATTCAGGACCCGGCCGGGGGCACACCGCAGGTGGCCGCACACACCGTTCCGACCATCCCCCCGGCTGTCGCAGTCGCCCCCGCGATCCGCCGTTCCGAACCCTATATGCGGCTGCAGTGGACGGATTCGATCACCGGCGCGGTCGGCTATCTCGTCGTCCACACGCTGCGAGCGGGCCTGGCGACCGGCGGTACCCGGATGCGCGCCGGATGCACGGTGCACGAGGTGGAGGATCTGGCCCGCGGGATGGCCAACAAGACCGCGACGTTCGATCTACCGGTCGGTGGCGCCAAGGGCGGGATCGATTTCGATCCGAAGGATCCGCGTGCCGTGGAGGTGCTGGAGCGGTTCTGTGAGGCCATGCGCCCCTGGATCGACTCGCACTGGGTGACGGCCGAGGATCTGGGAGTCCCGCAGCACCTGATCGACGAAGTCTTCGAGAAGCTGGGCATGGGGCAGAGCTATCACGCCGCCATCAGCCGCGCGGCCGACCCGGTGGCGACCCTCGAGCGTGTCCGCAAGGGCCTGAACGCGGCGGTCGACGGCGGCTTCCTGCTGGGCGATGTGATCGGCGGCTACGGAGTAGCGCACGCCTGCCTCGCCGCGGCGGTGTGGCGGGGCAAGGGCCCGGCGGACACCACGGTCGCGATCCAGGGTGTGGGCACCATGGGTGGGGCGGCGGCCTACTACTTGCACGAGGCCGGAATGAAGGTCACCACCGTGGCCGACGCCGCCGGCACTCTGCACTGTGCCGCCGGGCTGGACGTCCCGGCGCTGCTGGACCTGCGTGACGGATTCGGCGAAATCGATCGCTCCCGGTTGCCCGCGGGAATCGAGCAGCTGCCGCGCACCGCGATCCTCGGCGCGGAGGTCGACATCCTGGTCCCGGCGGCGATCTCCTATGCGATCACCCCGGACAATTCGTTCGACGTCCGGGCCCACGTCGTGGTCGAGGCCGCGAACGCCGCCACCACGCCGGAGGCGGAGGCCATGCTCGCCGCCCGCGGTATCCCGGTGCTGCCGGACTTCGTCGCGAACGCCGGGGCGGTGGCGTGGGCGTGGTGGCTGCTGCTCGGCGAGGTCGACGACAATCCGCAGAACTCCTTCGACCGGCTGCGCACCATCATGCACACCAAGGTCGCGTTGCTGCTGGCCGCTTGGACGGACGAGGGCCTCACCCCGCGGGAGTCCGGGCACCGATGGGCCGACGAACCGGCGCCGGTCGCCGGCCCGGTCGTCATCCCCTGACCGCGGACCCGACCGTGGCGTGGTGATCTCTCCGGCGCCACGGTCGGGCCGCCTCGGCCCGTTTCGCTAGGGTCGGGGCCGTGACCACGATCGAGATATCTCTGTCCGAGGGAACCGCCGAGGCGTACGTGGCGGGAGATGCCGGTCCGGGCGTTCTGCTGTATCCCGATGCGATCGGCCTACGGCCCCAGATCGAACAGATCGCCGACCGGATCGCCTCCTGGGGGTACGTCGTGCTGGCGCCGAATATCTTCTGGCGCGCCGGCCGGGCCGTCGATCTCGCACCCACCACCGACCTGCGTGATCCCGATAATCGGGCGGCGTTCTTCGCCTCGGGTATCGGTGCGCGCCTCACGGCGCTGACACCGGAGGTCCTGCGCGTCGACGGTGAGACCTGGCTGGCCGCCCTGCAAGGATTACCCGGGGTGACCGGATCCGTGGTCGGTGCGACCGGCTACTGCTTGGGGGGCCGGGCCGCACTCGTGCTGGCGGCGCATCGGCCCGCCGCGGTCGCCGCCGTCGGGCTCTTCCATACCGGTGGTCTGGTCACCGACGGTGCCGACAGCCCGCACCACGAGGTGTCCCGGGTGCGGGCCGCGGTACTGGCCGGGCACGCCGACAACGATCCGAGCAGCACCCCGGAACAGATCGAGGCGTTCGACGCCGCGCTCGCCGCCGCCGGTGTGGACCACCTGACCGCGGTCTATCCCGACGCGACGCACGGTTACACGATGGCCGACACCTGCATGTATCAGGAGGCAGGCGCCGAACGGCACTATCTGGAGCTCCGGGAACTCTTCGACCGCACCCTGAAGGTGTAGCGGGTCACCCGGGTCCTCCCGATCCGGCGTCGTAGGCCGCGGAGAGGTATCGAGGGCGTTGCCACTGCTGCTCGAGTTCCTCGGGGAGTTCGGGCAGTGTCACCCCGTAGGTGCTCGCCAGGTCGGCAGAGCCGACGGCCTGCACCGTCCAGCCGTGGTCGTGCAGCCATTGCGCCGGATCGGCTCGTTCGTCGTGGTAGAAGAGTTCGGTCGGGTCGATTTCGCCGAACGGGTTCTTGTCGAAGTATTTCGCCTCGAGGTTCGCGAAGTTCCCGGCGGCCGCACTCGTCGGGGCGGTTTCCACCGCGAAGCGGCTGCCGGGCGCCGAGAGTTCGCGGATACGGTCGAACAAGGAGTCCTGTGCCGCACCCGGCAGATAGGGGAGCAGGCCCTCGGCCGACCACGCCGTGGCCGTGTCCGGATTCAACCCGGCCGCGATGAGCGCGGCGGGCCAGTCGTCGCGCAGATCGACGGCGACCGGCCGGCGCACTGCCCGCGGCGCCACCGCGTGGTCGGCGAGTACGCGGTCCTTGAATTCGAGCACCTTGGGCTGGTCGATCTCGAAGACGACGGTGCCCGCGGGCCAGTCGAGCCGGTAGGCCCGGGCGTCCAGTCCGGCGGCCAGGATCACCGCCTGACCGGCCCCGGCTGCGACCGCCGAGAGGAAGAATTCGTCGAAGAATTTGGTCCGCAATCCCATGAATCCGGGGACCAGGGGCCGGCCCGCGATTTTCGGCGGGTCCCGCAGGATGTCCAGGAAATGGGGTTCGCCCGCGGCCCGGACGAACAATGCCGCGTAGTCGTCACGAATGAGTGGATCGGGCAGCGCCGATTCCAGGGCCCGGAAGGTGGCCACACCCAGGGCGGTGAGCCCGACACCGGTGACGATATCCCACGCGTCTCCCTCGGTTCGCATCACCGAACCACCTTCCGATCGAATCGGCGGATATGGCTACGACGACGAACATGCGCCCGGAACGCGGGCCCGGGAACGGAGTGGTCGCGTCGCGCGTGCGTAGACGCCGACCGCGACAACCGTCTCCGATTCTACGACCGTAGCCGATCGGGCAGACTGAGGAGATGGCACGTTCCGGCGGCAACCGCCCCACTCCGGCCGATCTGGAGGCCGCGGCGGGATCGACGATTCCCGATGTGCTGGCTCCGGATCTGCGGGTGTTGTTCTGCGGGATCAACCCCGGGTTGTGGTCCGGGGCGACGGGCCATCATTTCGCCCGGCCCGGCAATCGCTTCTGGCCCGCGCTGTTCCGGTCGGGATTCACGCCGCGATTGTTGCGCCCAGAAGAGCAGGATGAATTGCCCGCGCTGGGGCTGGGTATCACGAACGTCGTACCTCGCACGACCGCGAAGGCGCAGGAGCTGACAAAGCAGGAATTACAGGACGGCGGCCGCGCGCTCGCCGACCGTGTGACGCGCTACCGGCCACGGATCCTCGCGGTCCTGGGCCTGGGCGCCTATCGCACCGCGTTCGGCCGGCCGCGGACCGGCGTCGGCCGCCAACCCGAGGAACTCGGCGACACCGAGGTGTGGGTGCTGCCGAATCCGAGCGGGCTCAACGCCCACTACTCGCTGGACGCGCTGGCCGGGGAATTCCGGACGCTGCGCGAAGCGGCAGAGCGCTCCGGCGGAGCGCACCGCCCCGCGAGCTAGCAGGAGTGCGGCTCCGATTGCGCGTCGCGGCCTCCGCCCCGGATGTCGCTCAGCCCGGGATCGAGTCCATCCATTCCCGGACCGCGGCCTGGTAGCCGGCGGTATTGCGAGCGAGGTTGACCGAATGCCCGCTGCCGGGCAGGACGAACGTCCGCAGCCGGGCGGCGGGCGCGAAATGCGGGGTCTCGGCGGCCTGCAGGGTCGCCGTATCCGCGCACGCGTTCGAGCACAGCACATCGGCGCTGCCGTTGACCACGAACACCGGCACGGTGATATCCGTGGACATGGGAGGCAGGGTCGAGGTGAGACCGTCGGGGTACTCGGCCGCGGAGAAGACATCCTTGGTGGCCTCGTCGACGGCCACCACCGCCGGATCGGAGGTTTCGGGGGCGTGGAACGAGCGCTCGCGCGTCCCCGGCCGGGTCGTGAGGTAGCCGGTATCGTAGCCGCGACCGGTGAAGGCGGCATCCTGCTCGGCGGGCTGATAGGTACCGATGACGCCGAGCGCGCCGGGCACGTTCAGACTGTGCGAATAGCCGGTGAGCAGCACACCGTCGACGTCGTGGTGGGTGGTCGCCTCCAGCACGGCCACACCGGAACTGAGCGAATGGCCGCCGGTGACCACCGTATCGAACGGTTCGGAGCCCGCGTACCCCGCGCGCAGGGCACCGACGAGTTCGTGCAGCGCCTGAGCGTCCGCGGTGGCGGTGACGCCGGTGCTGGCCGGGCGCGAACTCGCGCCGGTACCCGCCCGGTCCACGACGAGTGTGGTGAATCCCGCGGCGTTCATCGCGCGCCGGAAATTGTAGGTCTCCGGTGCGTGCGGGAAATCCCAGTAGGTGTGGTTGTAGTTCGAACCCGGCATCAGGACCATGACTTTTCCGGTCGTCGCGCCGGCCGGGGTGCACAGTGTGGTCGCGAGAGTGTCGCCGGCGCCGACCCGGAATGGAATCGATTCGCACTGCCCGGGATCCGGCACGTCGGCATGGGCCACACCCGGCGTCAGGCACGCCACTGCGACCACCAGGGTGGTCAGCAACCGTGCGGTGATAGGCGAACGGCGCGCTCGCCGGATGCGGCCGCGCGCAATGCTCTGTGCAGTCATGCCCACGGAACCTAATGGGGGTCGTGTTGGCGCGCAATGAGTGTCGGGCGCACGAAAAGCGGAACGGGATATCACGCAGCAGCACAGCGAATTCCGTCTCGGCAGGTCGGCGACGGCTTCGGCCGCATAAGATACGAATGTGAACAGGCGGGCCGTGCATTTCGTCGGAAGTTTTCCGGCCGACACCACCGAGGGCGCGATGCGGGCCATGCTCGACGCCGCCGGACCGCGGCTGCGCACCCTGCCGACCGGGGAGACGCGCCGCTACGAGTTCTATATCCGCCCGATCATCGAAAACCTGGTGCAGCAGGGTGTTCTGGAGGTCGACCGCCCCCGGGAATGGCGGTCGAGCCGGGACCGGACCCGCCATCGCGTGCCACGGGGCGGCCGGCTCGTCGCCGAGGCCCTCGACCTCGGATACCGGTCGGAAGCCGAGGAGGCGCTGCCCATCTTCCGCCAACTGTGCCCGGACCACGCCACCTCCGGGACGGCGCTGCAGATCGGTATGCCCACCGATTTCACCCTCGCCTTCATCGCTTTGGGCGTCACGGGCGTGTTCCGGCATCGCGCCGCCTTCGCCGCCGCGACCGCCCGCGAGATCACCCGGATCCGGGAACTGGCCGGCGATCAGGTGGTGATCCAGCTCGAGGCCACCGCGGAACTGGTGCTGATGGCATCGGCGCAGCCGCTGCACCGGCCGGTCGATACCGTGCTGGGCCTGGCCCGCGGGATCGCCGGGATCGCGGCGGCCGCGCCGGCGGGTACCCGGTTCGGCGTGCACCTGTGCCTCGGTAGCCTGCACAACAAGGCCCGGGCCACGCTGCGCGATACCCGGCCACTGGTCGATCTCGCCAACGCGATCGTCCGGCACTGGCCGCCGGACCGGCCGCTGGAATTCCTGCACGCGCCACTCGCGGCGGGCGACGTGCCGCCCCCGGATCGGCCGGAATTCTATGCGCCCCTGCGCCGGCTGGCGCTCGGTGCGCAGACGGCGTTCTACGCGGGAGTCGTGCACGAGACGCCCACGGACGAGGAACAACTGCACCTGCTGTCCCTCGTCGAGGACGCACTCGGCCGCCCGGTCGACGGAGTGGCCAGTGCCTGCGGTCTGGGCCGGCGTCCCCGCGTGGTCGCCGATGCGTTGCTGACGCGGGCCGAACGAACTGCGGCGGGCGGTGAATCGGGCGTATGAGGCCGGGCGGGGTATTCGCTGCGACCGGTGGGCGGAATCGGAGGTAGCGTGGCGGAGATGGAACGCACACCGCGAGGGGTGGATCCACACGAGCCGCGTTCGGCTCGGGTGTTCGACTACCTGCTGGGCGGCAAGGACAACTACGAGGTCGACCGGGCGCTCGCCCATCGAATACTGGCCGTGGCGCCGGAAACCAAGTCGCTGGCATGGTTCAGCCGCAATTTCCTGCTGCACGCGGTTCGCCTGGCCGCCGCCACCGGTGTGCGGCAGTTCATCGATCTCGGCTCGGGTATCCCGACCTCCCCGAACGTGCACGAGGTCGCACACGAGACCCACCCCGCCGCACGGGTGGCCTATGTCGACCACGATCCGGTCGTATTCGTGCACTGCAATGCGCTGATGGGTAACCATCCGGGAGTGAGCGCCCTGCACGCGGACGTGCGTGACCCCGGAGAACTCCTGGCACGGCTCGAATCCGAATCGGGAATCGATTTCACCGAACCGGTGGCGGTGACCATGGTCGGTGTCCTGCATTTCGTGATGGACGAGGAACATCCGGCCGAACTGGTCGCCCGGTATCGTGACGCGCTGGCTCCCGGCAGCTATCTGGCGTTCACCCACGGCGCCGATATCAGTCACCCGGAGATCATCGAGCGCACCTCGAAAGACGCGATGAACACCTCCTCGCAGGTGAAATACCGTTCGCTCGACGAGGTGACCTCGTTCCTGGACGGTTTCGAGAATCTGGAACCGGGGGTGGTCCCACTACAGCAGTGGCTCGCCGACGACCTGCCGGACACCCAGCTGGTGCTCTACGGCGCGGTCGGCCGCAAGACCTGAGTGCCCGGCGGTCGTGCCGGAATCCTCAGATCAGTGTCCCCACATCGCGACCGACGATATTGTCCATCGCGCGTTCGGCCACGGCGGCGATGGTCATCGAAGGATTGCACGCCGCGGCGTTGCCCGGCAGCAGTGCGCGTTGCGGGCGAAAATCCGTGCCGCGGCGTAGTTGGGGTGCGCGATCAACTCGTCGGGCGCGACCGCCAGGCGCAGATGGCAAGAATGGCGTTGAACCAGGCGTCGGTATGCGGTCCGATGGATCAGTGATAGAGGCCGAGGAGGGCGCGTGCGGCGGCATCGACGATATCGTCGGCCGACGCCGTGACCGCATTGTCGAGCCAGGCGGTGACCAGTTCCGCCATACCGCCGATGAAGAACAGGCCCGCGGTCTCGTCGTCGTCCTCGCTGCGGCCGCGGGGACCGAGGAATTCCCGCGCCTCGAGTGCGGATTGGTGGGCGAGGTGACGCAGCAGTTCGGTCCGGCGTTGCCGCAGTTCGGGTATCGCGACCGATTCCACGATGGCCACCCGGCCCTTGCGGGGGTCGTCGAGCAGTAATTGCACGAAGGCGCCGATCGACGCGCGCACCCGCGACTCGGGTTCGTCGCCCGCGTTCTCGGCGGCGCGGCGGCTGGTCTCCTCGATCTCGGCGGCGATCGCGTTCATCACCGCTTCCAGCGCCGCGTCCAGTCCGGTGAAGCTCTCGTAGAAATAGCGTTCGCTGAGACCGGCTTCGGCGCAGATCGCGGTCATCGTGGTTTTCGTCCCGGGATTCGCCCAGACCGTCAGGGCGGCCTCGAGCAGCCGGGCGCGGCGCTCGGCGGCGCGCTCGGCGGCACTGAGGCCCCGGTAGACCCCTGACTGCACGGCCATACGGCCAGCATGCCACAGCGAACCATCGCGCAAGGTTGACAGGATGCTCTTCCTGAATCAGTCTTGACGTGATCCGGACCACATGAACGCGCGAGGTGAACCATGACGGCCAAGGCCCTGGGACCACACGAGGGAACGGCACAGGAGCAGGCGGCCGGTCCACGGCCGATCCCGGTTCAGCACCGGGACGACCGGGGCCTGCCCGTACTCGGGCAGGTACTGGAATACGCCAAGGATCCCGTTGCCCTGTGCCGGGGCCGCTGGGAGCGCTACGGGCCGGTCGCTCCGTTCCGCGCGCTCGGCAAGAACGCCGTGATGCTGCTCGGGGCCGACGCCTGCGGCGCGGCGCTGCAGAACAAGGACAAGGCCTTCGCCAACGAACCGGCGTGGTCCGAACTCGTCGGCCCCTTCTTCGATCGCGGCCTCATGCTGATCGATTTCGAAGAACATCTCGCGCATCGGCGGATCATGCAGGAGGCGTTCACCCGCTCCCGGCTCGAGGCCTACACCCAGCGTCTGCATCCGGCCGTCGAACGCGGGGTGGCCGACTGGGCGGCGGGCACCGAGTTCCCGTCCTACTGGAAGCTCAAGCAGCTCACCCTCGATATCGCCGCGGACCTGTTCATGGGCGGGGTCGAGGATACGAGTGCGGCGGAGATGGACCGGATCAACAAGGCATTCATCGCCTGCGTCCAGGCCGCGGCCGGTATCGTCCGGATCAACGCGCCGTTCACCCGATGGGGCCGGGCCTACCGTGGCCGGAAGGTGCTCGAGGAATTCCTGCGCCACTACCTGCCGGCCAAACGTGCCCGGCAGACCGACGATATCTTCTCGGTGCTCTGCCATGTCGAGACCGAGGACGGGCAGCGGTTCAGCGACGACGACGTCGTGAACCATATGATCTTCCTGATGATGGCGGCCCACGACACCTCCACCATCACCACCTCGACCATCCTGCAGTACCTCGGGCAGCACCCGCAGTGGCAGCAACGGTGTCGCGACGAAGCGCTCGCCCTGGGGCCGGCGCCGTCGAAATCCGAGCTGGAGGGCCTGGTCTCCATCGATCTGGTGATGCGCGAGGCGTTGCGGCTGCGCGCCCCGGTTCCGGTGCTGGTCCGGTACGCGGTGAAGGACACCGTGGTCCAGGGTGTGCGCATTCCCGCCGGTACCGATGTCATCGTCGGCATCCAGTTCACCCATCTCATGGAGGAGTACTGGACCGACCCGCTGGCCTTCGACCCCGATCGGTTCGGGCCGGGCCGCCACGAGGACAAAACGCACCGGTTCGCCTGGGAGCCGTTCGGCGGCGGCGTGCACAAATGCATCGGTCTGTATTTCGGCGGCCTCGAGGTCAAGGCGATCATGCACCGGCTGCTGCGCGACTACCACTGGACCGTGGATCCCGGCTATGTGCCACCGATTGACTACCACTCGCTGCCGTTCCCCAAGGACGGTCTCCCGATCACTCTGATCAGGAACTGAGGGGCCGCGCGGCGTCGGCGGCGGGCCGCCGTTGAGCGTCGGCGGCGGGCCGCCACCCCAGCGCGGGCGCGATGAGTTCGACGGTGTCGCGCAGGATCTGCTCGTAATCGTCGCGGTGGAACTCATAGGGCAGTTCCAGGCGTAGTTCCCTGGTCCGGTGCAGGACCGGATCGGAGTGCAGCCGATCGAGAATCTGTCCGGCGGTGCCGACCAGGTCCGGCGCGAACAGAATCCGGCGCTCGCCCTGCGGTCCGAGGGTCCGCTCATGCCTTCCGGCCGCGTACCGCAGGTACCGCTCGCGGGTGGCGCGGTCGGCGCTGTCGAGGGGGACGATGACCCGGCCCACCGCGATCCGGGGCGGCCGGGCCGCATCGGCGCGGTGGCGGAACTCGTCGAGCAGATTCAGTTGGGTGGTGGTGAAATCGTCACTGGTTTCGCCGAAGACGATATTGCCGGACAGCAGGTTGAGCCCGTTCTCCCCGGCCCAGCGCACCGACCGGGTGCTGCCGCCGCCGTACCAGAGCCGGTCGGCCAACCCCGGGCTGTGCGGTTGCAGCCGGGGCCGCTGGGTGTTGCCGGGGGAGTGGATGACCGTATCCGGGTCGCCCAGGTAATCGCCGCGCAGGTTCGCGATCAGCCGGGAGATCCGTCCGTAGGACAGGTCGTAACCGCGCCAGTCGCCGTCGAAGACCAGATCGCCGATGAGATCCGCGTGCGGCGGTGTGCCGGCGCTGAACCCGGGTTGCAGCCGGCCGCCGGAGAGCACATCGGCCATCGACAGATCCTCGGCCAGCCGGAACGGGCTTTCGTAGCCGATGGGAATCACCGCGGTCCCCAGCTGGATACGACGGGTGCGCTGACTCGCCGCGGCCAGGAAGACCGCCGCCGACCCGACACCGTGCTCGAGGTGACGCTGCCGGATCCAGGCCCCGTCGAACCCGAGGCGTTCACCGAACTCGAAGAGCCGCAGGGTGTCCTCGAGCCCGGTGGCGGGGTCGTTGTCGGGATAGTTGCCCGGAGTCAGGAACGACAGGTGTGTGATCGACGGCGCCGCACCGTCGGCCGGATCACCCACGTTCGTAGGGGATTTTCTCGCCCGCCTCGACGGCGATCGGGAGCCGGTTCTCCGCGGGCGGCAGCGGACAGGTCGCCAGATCCGTGTAGGCGCAGGGAAGATTGGCGGCCCGGTTGAAGTCCAGCACCACGGTGCCGTCGGGGGCCGGAGCGGCGATGTGCAACGCGCGGTTCGCGGCGTATGTCGTGACCCCGGAGGTGGCGTCGGTGAACAGGACGGACAGCTCACCCGGCGCCTTGCCGGCGAACGCGGTGAGCCGCAACGCTTGGCCGTCACGGACGAACTCGATCTGCCCCGGCGCGTCGTAGACGTGTTCCAGCCCTTCCACGGCCGCGCCCACGGTTGTCGGCCGGGGTTCCGGGAAGGCGGTATAACGACCGCCGATGACCCAGTCGGGGTTCGGTGCGTAGGCCGGGGTGCCGCGAAACGCCGTGCGCAGAGGGTTATCCGGGTGGCGCGGGCGCACCACATCGTGTCCGCCGCGCCGCGCAACCTCGATCACGGCGTCGCCCCAGACGGCATTCACCCCACCCCGTTCGGGGATGGCGCCGAACCGGTGGGTATCGCGGACCGGAGTTCCGCCGATCACCAGTTCTTCGCTGTCGTCCAGGACCACGATGACACCCTCGGCTCCGGTGGACCAGGTTCCGGGCGCGCCCGGGAAGCGCTGCGCGGTCGCGGATACCCGATACAGACCCGTAATGGCCAGGAATCCGTGCGGATCGGCCAGCCGGTCCTCGTGCTGCCGGTGCCACTCGCGCCATTCGGCGCGGAACGCGTCGATACCGGTGTCGGCTGCCTGTGTCGTCATGGTGCACCTCCGGAACCTCCCGATGGTTCGGAAGTTCTCCGTCGATCCAATCGCGCGGCGCGGCGGGCGCCCACCATTGTGCTCACTTCGAACGCAATCACTGCCTCCGGGCCGAATTGCGTTGGGGCGGCACGCGGGATTCGATCCGCCCGGTTGACTGCCGGGGGCGGCCGGCCCCGGCCTTGTAACGAGTGGCGGTCGTTTCGGTACCGGGTGTGCTGCTCACCCACGCCCGGCTCGGGCCGGCGACCGCGCTGCTTCCGTGGTGTTGACGGCCGCGCCCGATTCGCCGCTGGGCCGGCTGTTCACCGACGAGCGCGCGGTGCGGGTATCGGAAATCCGGGACGAGACCTGGTTGCGGCTGGTCGGCATCCCGGCGGCGCCGGCCCGCCGCGCCTACCGGCCGGGCCCTGCCGTGGCCGTCGCGGTCACCGACACCCTCCTGCCCGCCAATACCGGAACGTACCGGATCGGCGCCCGGGAGGTCGCGGCATCGGACGCGCCTGCGGACCTCACCATCGATGTCGCGGCGCCGGCCACCGCCTACCTGGGTGGCACTCCGTGGCGGCATCCGGCCCATCCGGTGACAGGGGTCTTGCGCCGCCCCGGGGCCGGGACTACTTTTTGAGAAAATTGCATTTTCTTAAATCTCGGTGCAGGGCTGCCGGGGTCGTCGGTGAGCCGGGTGTGTCCGGGCGGACGGTCCCGAACTCTGTACCCCGCTACTCGAACGGGAGATGGATCGCGATGACGAGCCGCGCGCAGACGCTGCAGGGACAGGTCGCCATGGTGACAGGCGCCGCACGAGGACAGGGTCGCGCACATGCCGTCCGGCTGGCGGAGGAAGGCGCCGATATCATCGCGATCGATATCTGCGCACCGGTCGCCGACACCATCACCTACCCGGCCGCCACCGCGGAGGATCTCGCGGAAACGGCACGCCTGGTCGAATCCGCGGGACGCAAAGTACTGGCCCGTGAAGTCGATATCCGTGACCTCGATGCGCTGCGGCGTACGGTCGAGGACGGGATCGACCAGTTCGGCAGGCTCGATGTGCTGGTCGCGAACGCCGGTGTGCTCAGCTGGGGCCGGCTGTGGGAGATGAGCGAAGAGCAGTGGAACACCGTGATCGACGTCAATCTCAACGGCACCTGGCGCACCGTCCGCGCCGCCCTGCCCGCGATGATCGAGGCCGGGAACGGCGGTTCCGTCGTCATCGTGAGCTCGTCGGCAGGACTGAAGGCGACCCCCGGTAACGGGCACTACGCGGCCTCCAAACACGGGCTGGTGGCGGTGACCAACACCCTCGCGGTGGAGGCCGGTGAATTCGGTATCCGGGTGAACTCGATCCACCCCTACTCGGTCGACACCCCCATGATCGAACCGGACGCCATGATGGATATCTTCGCCCGGTATCCGGCCTACATCAACGCCTTCCCGCCCGTGCCCTATCGCCCGGCCACGCAGGGCCCCGACGGCCAGAGCGGTTTCATGCCGCCGGAACAGGTCGCGGATGTGGTGGCGTGGCTGGCCGGTCCCGGATCGGCGACGATCAGCGGCAGCCAGATAGCCGTCGACGCGGGCGCTCTCAAGTACTGATGCCCGGAACGCTGCGCAGCAACGAGGTGGGCCGCGCCCGGCGGACCGGCCGGGTGCGGGCCCGGCCGGGGCCGCTACGGGCGGCGGACGCGGTGCGGCGATGGCCAAACCGCTGATCCCGGCCGAGGCCATCTACGCCCGGGCGCTGGAACTGCTCGACGCGGAAGGACTCGGCGCCTTGAGCGCGCAGCGGCTGGTCCGCGATCTCAGGATCTCCACCAAGACGCTGTATCAGCAGGTGGGCAATCGTGACCAGCTGACGCGGGCACTCGTCGCCCGGCACTTCTCCCGGCTACGCCTCGAGTTCGAGGAATACGACACCTGGGAAGACACCGCGCTGCACTGGTGCCTGGCCCTGCACCGCGCGCTGCGGGCCCATCCGCACCTCACCCGGCTCATGACGATCGAGGACCGGCTGGCGGTCACCGGGTACGTCAACGAACTCGTCAAAGCCGCCCTGCGGGCCGGCTTCCCGAAACCGCTGGCGATCATGGGCTGCCGCTCACTGGCGACTCTGACGATCAATCATTCGGTGGTGGCGGTGCAGGAGTCGCTGGATCCCGGCCGGACCGCGGACGCGCAGGCCGAGATGGCCCTGATCGAGCAGAACTTTCCCACCCTGGTCCGCTGGACCCTGGCCGGAATGCGTGGGGACCTACCGGGCTGAACTCATGGCGGCGGCCTCATGGATTCAGATCCGGAACCGACCGGCGAAACCACGCAACGGCAGATCCGCGCTCGTGATGATCCCCGGCCGGGCGGCGACGACGGATCGGATCGAGTTCAACGCGGGCAATCCGGTGACGGTCATCCCGATCGAGGCGAAATTCTCCGGGTTGGACAGATCGAATCCCTTACGCGGGAAGACCATATGTTTGCTGTAGATATTCGGATCACCGGTGACCTGGGTGATATAGCAGCCCTTGATCTGCCAGGCGGGATCGGTATGCGGAGTCATCTGCCATTCGAGATGGGTCTCGATCCGGGGCACACCGTCGACCATTCCCTGATACTTGATGTAGTTGGCGCCCAGCGATCCCTTGGGCAGGAAATACCAGCCCAGATCGATATCCTTGGTGCAGGCGCCGAGTTCGTAGTCGAAACGCACCTCGTCGAGTTCGAGGTCGAAGGCGTCGGCCATGAGGTACACCGCGTCCGAGAACACCGCCGTATAGGTGTAGAGCGAGTCCGGAATCGAGGGATCGTCGACCGGGCGGCCGTAGCCGACGGCCTTCCAGGTGTCGACCGAATGGTGGCAGGACACGTCCACCGATTCCGTGACGGTGATGTTCTCGATCTCGGAAACGTCGGCGGTGTGCACGATTCCGAGGATCTGGGCCAGGCCCGGATTCATACCGGTGCCGTAGAAGGTGGAATTGCCGCGTTCGCACGCCGCCTGGATCACCTCGCTCACCTTCCGCCCCGAGGGGTGCCGGTGGTTGGTGTCGCGGTGGAAACCGGTGATCCAATCCGCGGTGGTGACCACGTTGATACCGGCTTCCAGGACCTTCTCGTAGAGGTCCTCGTCCGGGAAGACGCCGTGGAAGGTGAGGACATCGGGGCGGGCGGCGAGAATATCGTCGACCGAGCCGGTGGCGATCACGCCGACCGGATCCAGTCCGACGATCTCGCCGGCGTCGCGGCCGATCTTCTCGGGTGAATAGCAGTGCAGGCCGACCAATTCGAGATCGGGGTGGTCGCGGATCCGGCCGATCATCTCGGTGCCCAGATTGCCCGTCGCGACCTGGAATACGCGGACCTTACCGTGGGTGCTCATCGTCGGAAGCCTTTCTGTTGCTGGGGAGCGGCGGGGCCGTCCGGCCCGGATCAGATCCGGCCGGCGGCGGCGTCCGGGTTCGGCACGGGCCGTCCGGTGGCGGCCCCGGATGTCTCGCCGGGATAGAACTGTCGTGCCCATTCGCGCAGCGCCCGGAATCCCTGGAATTCCTTACGGGAGAGTGCCGGTGGGTCCGAATATCGCTGATGCGACCAGATGTGGACATCGGCCTCGAACTGCTCGATCACGAAATCCGCCATGGTCTTGCCGTATTCGGTGATCTCCGGGCCGTCGTCGCCGGTTTTGCGCCCGATCCACACCGTGAACCGGACATCGGAGGTGCGTTCGTCCACCGGTGTCACGGCCGGCATGGTGCGGTTGTCCACCATGCCCCAGCTCTTGGTGATCGAACACCCCAGTCCGGCATTGATCGACTCGACTCCGCTGTTGACCGCGTCTTCGGCGGCCTTCGCGTCGAACGCGATGGTGAAGTCGACATAGGACACCGGGCCGGAGAAATCGTGACGGGTGAATTCCGGGACGAAAGGGGTCTTGTGCACATACTTGAAATGCGCGAAATCGACGCCGTTCTCCATGATGTACTGCGGGTGTAATTCCAGTTGCTGCCGGTAGAGCGTGGCGGCCGGTACCGGCGGATAGTAGTCCGCGGCGGTCCTGTCGTCGCCGAAGGCCGCGAAGATATCCGGGACCTCGAAATAGGGCGGACGCCCTTCGACGTCGTACCAGATCCATACCGCTTCGTTGCGCTCCACCACGGGATAGCTCCGGATACGGCGGCCCCGGTTCGGATGGTCCTCGTAGGGAATGCAGACATTGCGGCCCTCGCGGTTCCATTCCCAGCCGTGGAACGGGCAGACCAGATTCTCGCCTTCCACATGTCCGCCGTAGCCGAGATGAGCGCCGAGATGCTCGCAGTAGGCGTCGAATACCGCGATCCGGCCGGACGCCGAGCGCCAGGCCACCATCTCGCGGCCGAAGTACTTCATCTTGTGCACGGCCCCCACGGTGATCTCGCCGCACCAGGCGACCTGGAACCAGCCCGTCGGCTCCATCGACAGGGGTGGTGGTGCCATTTCGATCCTCCCGGTTCGGTGAAGGGCGTACGCGGCGATCATCCGCTGTGACTCAGGCCACGCGGCGCTATCGAGGATAGAAGGGTCTCCGGATGAATGCAAGAGGGTTCGATGAAACTGGTTTCGCCTGGTCGAGCCCGGTAGACTCGATCCCCGTGACGGACGTGGCGACAGGCGGGCGACGCGCGAACAAACGCGGCCTGGCCTCCCGGGAGAGCATGCTCGAAGCGGCGATCGCCTCGTTGGCGACCGGCGACCCCGCGGCGGTGTCGGGGAACCGGATCGCCCGCGATATCGGCGCGACCTGGGGAGTGGTGAAGTACCAGTTCGGCGATATCGACGGTCTGTGGGCGGCGGTCCTACGCCATACGGCCGATAAACGCGGCGATCTGCCCGCCGGGATCAAGCCCGACGGAACCCTGCGCGAACGGGTGTCGGCGATGATCGAAACGATGGCTGTCGGGCTGCGCACACCGGAATCGCTGGCGATCGAAACCCTGCGCGCCGCGCTGCCCCGGGATCACGCCGAACTCGAACGCGACTATCCGCGTACGGCCGCGGAACTGGCGTCCTGGAAACCGAACTGGGACAAGGCCTGTGAACGCGCGTTCGCCGATCTGCCGGTGGACCCGGTGAAGATCCGGCAGGTGGCCGCGCTGATCCCGGCGGCAATGCGCGGTATCACCTCGGAACGGACGCTGGGCACCTACGGAGATCTCGACGACGCCCTCGCCGGACTCATCGGCAGTCTCGTCGCCTACCTCACGGACTGATTGCCGGCGGTCGCCGGAACCGAGCGAGAGGGCGGCCTGCCTATCCGGTGACGGGGGCTGCGGTTGCTCGAACCATCGGCGATCATCGGTTCGGCTCCGCTTTCGCTGATCTTCGGCCGGCCCGGACGAGGTCGCGACGCCGGGTGTGTTCGTGCCGGTCCGGTACGCGATCGGCCCCGGGACGCCCTGCTACCGTTCTGGCCACAGGTCAGGAGGGCAGACATGGATATCGACGTGCACACCCTCACGGCGGCGGAGGTGGCCGGTGACGGAAACCGGGTGGCGGTGCTGGACGCGACCTCCCTCCTCGAGCCGGTGATACTGGTCGATCTGGACGGCGTCGACGGATCCACCGCGGCGGCCGCCGCCGCCCGGGTACCCGACTTGGAGGGGTTGGTCATCGGGATCGCCTCCGGGCCGATCCGGCCCGAACTGGCCCCGTTGACGGCCGCCCTCGACCTCACCTACGCGGCGGCGCCGGACCCTTCCGACCCCGCGGTGGTCGGCTGTGACGATATGCGGCACGCGGTCGAGGAGTTCCTGGCCTGCGTGCGGCGTTGCCCGCAGGCGTCGCATATCGCCGCACAGGTCCTGCGGGCTTCGGCGGACCTGCCGATATCCGCGGCGATCGACGTGGAATCGCTGGCGTACTCGACCTTGCAGGGCGGCCCGGAGTTCGCGGGCTGGCTCGCCGAACGTCGTCTCCTCGGCCGTTCGTTACCACCTCCGCCGGTCACCGATCCCGTACTGCTCGACGCGGACGGGGAAACACTGCGGATCACCCTGAACCGTCCGGAACGGCGCAATGCCTACGGAACCGCGCTGCGGGACGCCCTCGTCGACGCACTGCGGGTCGCCGTGGCGGACGACGGTTCCACTCGTATTCTGCTGGACGGGGCGGGTCCGTCGTTCTGCGCGGGCGGCGATCTCGACGAGTTCGGCCACACGCCCGATATCGCGACCGCGCATCTGATCCGCACCCGGGGCGGCGCGGCCCGGTTGCTGGCGCGTATCGCGGGGCGTACCGAAGTCCGGTTGCACGGTCACTGCGTCGGCGCGGGGATCGAGATCTCCGCATTCGCCGGCCGAGTCGTCGCGGCACCGGACACGGTCGTCAGGCTGCCGGAGGTGGCGATGGGATTGATCCCCGGAGCCGGCGGCACGGTGAGCCTGCCGCGCCGCATCGGCCGGTGGCGTTCTCTGCATCTGTTCATCACCGGGGTCGGGCTCGGGGCGCGTCGTGCGCTCGAGTGGGGCCTGGTCGACGAGGTCGCCGATTCGCCGGAGCCGTAGGCGGGTGCCGCCGCGGCAGCGGCGGGAGAGATACCGGTGGTCGCGGTCCTACTGCTCGAACACCATCCGGCCGCCGATGATGGTCGCGCGCACCGCTTCCGCTTCCGGATGCCGCAGCATGGGGGCGATCGGCCGATCCAACAGCACCAGATCCGCCTTCACGCCGGGTGCAACCGTGCGGCCACGACCACCCGGATCATGCAGCGGGGCCAGATAATGGCCGAGAGCCTGCGCCGCCGGAAGCGCCTCGCCCGCTCCGAGCGCCGCGCCCCCGGGTGCCCGGCGGGTGCGGGCCGCCTCGATGACCTGCCACGGGTCGGCCGGGCCGTAGGGGGCGTCGCTGGACAGGGCCAGGCCCACACCCGCCTCCGTGAGGCTCCGGCATCGGTACAGATCGGGCAGGTCCGTGCGGTCGACGCGGCGGAGATAGTCGTCCCCACGGTCGGCGAGGAAACCGGGCTGGGTGACGACCGTGAGCCCGAGGTTCCGTAGCGTTCGGACGGATTCGGCCGGGATGATCGCGCCGTGCTCGATCCGGTCGCCCGGTAGAGTTCCGGTCTCGGCGAAGACGGCGAGCAGGATCAGCAGTGCCTCCCGGCTCACGCAGTGCACGGCGACCGGACGGGCGGCCGCGTGCGCCCGGCGGACCGCGGTGGCCAGTGTCTCGATATCGGGCAGGCCCGAGTCGGCGAGCACGATCTTGTAGGCGCCCACCGTCACCTCCGGACCAGATGCGCGGCCGAGCGGAACGCCGAGGAGATTCAGCCGCTGCGGTATCGCACCCGACGCCGCCGCACGGGTGAGGGCGTCGAGTGAGGTGTCGGTCAGATCGGGTGTGGCGTCGGTGATTCCGGTGATGCCGTAGCGGGCCAGGGCGGCGCCGACCTCGGTGAGATCGGGTGGCCCGGTCGCCGGTAACCGTGATCGCAGCCAGGTGTCCGCGCGCCAGAGCCGTCCGGTCGCACGACCTTCCGCGTCGCGTTCCACACCCGGTTCGGTGGCGGTGTCCAGGCCGACGAGCCGGGCCGCCGCGGAGTTGAGAAACCACAGCGCGCCGCTGCGGTGCTGGATCCGGACCGGGCGGCCGCGGCACAGCGCGTCGAGCCCGGTCGAATCGAGCATCCCGGCCACGGTTTCGGCGTATCCGGTACCGCGAATCCAGCCGTCACCGGCTGCCGCGGCGAGCGCCCGGGCCAGCTCGTCGGCGGTCCGCACCCGCGGCGGTCCGCAGCGCACGGACGCCGAATCCGCCGCCAGGGCATGGAGATGCAGATGATGGTCGTGCAGACCGGGGAGCAGGGCCCCGCCGCGCGCGTCGAGGACAGGCAGTCCGGCCGCGGGCAGATCCGGTCCGAGCGCGGCGACCGCACCATCGCGCAGCAGCACATCGGTCCGGGGGCGGCCGCCGACTTCCGCGTCACGAATCAGTAGATCGTTCATCCGAGCCGGACACCCAATTCACCGAGCACCGAGGCGGTGTCGCGCCCACTGTCCGGTGCGGGTCCGGCGGACTCCCGCCGGGTCGGTGCGACAATACGCGATTCGTCCGCGGTCACGGTGGGCGAATCCGGTTCGAGGGTCGCGGCCACGACCGCCGACATGGCGATATCCCAGAGTCGCCCCGAACCGTCGGCCGGTGCCGACATCGCCACCGCGGCCGCCGCCAGGCCGGTCAGCGGGTCGGCGATCGCGTCGCCGGCGAAAACGGGTGTACTGTCCTCGGTCCGGGCGACCAGACCCGCGGTGGCGGCGATATCGTCGCCGAACCCGATCCGATTCGATCCGCGCCCGTGCGCCGTGAGGGATATCCAGGTGGTCCCGGAGTCGGCGAACTCGGCTGCGTCCAGCCCGAATCCGGCCAGCGCGCGGGGGCGGGATGCCTCGAGCACGATATCCGCGGACGCGACGAGCCGGTGTAGTGCCCGCCGTCCTGCGGGGTCTCCGGGGTCCAGGACGACGGATTCGTGGCCGCCGTGCAGTAGCCGATAGAAATCCGGATCGCCGCGTCGCGCGCCGTCGGGGCGGGTGGGTGTCTCCACCTTGATCACGCGCGCGCCCGCCAGACCGAGCAGGTGCGCGCAGAGCGGGCCTGCCCACAGCGCGCTGAAATCGACCACCCGCAGCCCCTCTACCGACCGCGGCGCCAGTGGTTCCGGTGGCGCCGCGGCCGTCCCCGCCCCGACCGGTCCGGCGGCCAGGCCCAGCAGATCCGCGCGTTCCGCGAGTTCGGTGCCGGTGTGAGCGCGCAGCCAGTCCGCGACGCCGGGCCAGGGATCAGCTACGGGGGCACTGCCGATGAGTGCACCGAGCAGCAGGGGATCGTCGGGGCGCGCGCAGCTGACCGCGGCCCAGCCGTCCGCGGTGCGCAGGAGGCGGCAATGCCCGCCTGCGGAGATCGTTCCGCCGCGGCGGAATCCGGTGAAGGCGGTGCGTTCGCCGAGTAACCGGGCACCGTCGAGCCGGACGCGCCCACCGGTGGCCGCCGCGATCCGGTCGGTATACCGCCGGGCGGTCGACGCAGCCGTGCCGGGTGGTATCAGGGGCGGTCCGCCGGGGAATCCGGTGAGTGCGGGGACTCCGCTCTCGGCCCAGTCGCGGATCCGCGCCGACCGGTCGGCGGAGGTCGTGGACACGGCGTGAGCCTACACCGGGGAAAAGTCCATATACAGGGATAACAGGCCGGTCGAGCACGGTGCCGAGTGCGCGATCGTCTGGCCGCGCAGGCCGGGAGTCGGGCACGCCGGTCACCGCGCTCGAGGCCGGGCTCGCGAAGAAGGATCATCGATGCCGGGGAGGTCGCCGATGTGGTGACCTCCCCGGCCTCACCGCGCAGTATCGCGATCACCGGCGACGCCGTCGCGGTGGGCGGCGGTGTGCCGGGGCGGTGTGCTACTGAGTTCCGTCGCCGGAGCACCATACCGGGAGCTCGAGTCGCGACGGATCCGTTGTCGCGTGGGAGATCTCCTGGGTGGCGCGATGCAGCGCCGAGGCAGACACGGCCGGTTCACCGGATCCCGGGTTGCGGGCGTAGCGGGGGTGCGCGCCGGAACTGATCTGCACCCCGATCCGGTGCCCGGGCGCGAATCGGTGGAACGCGGGCCACAACCGCACTTCGATATCGCGGAAACCGTCCGGGCCCGCCGGCGGATCGGTGGCCGCAGTGGCGACGCCGCCGATGCGGCGGATCCCGTCGCACACGGTCATCGCGCGGCCGTCGGGGTGTACATCGCAGATCCGGACGAACAGATCCGCGCCGGGTTGTGAGGAGCGGAACCGGATCCGGGCCACCGGCTCGCCCGCGACGGTGACCGGCTCGTCGAGGGGCTCACTGCGGAAGACCACCACATCGTCGCGGCGCTCGTGGGCGGCATTGTCGACCGGACCCGAATCGGGCAGCAGACTCGGCCCGCCGAGAGCGGGTGTGGGAGCGGCGGGGTCGTAGACGTAGCGGGTGACACCGCCGTCCGGGAGGCCGGCCCCGAGTGAACCCGATGCGGACAGATATCGCGATTCGGTGGTCACCCCGGCCGGCGGCCAGGTCGCCAGATCGTGCCACTGCCCGGCGCCGGTGCGATAGGCGCGCACGGGCGCCACCCGGTCGCTGTCGGCGCCGGTGAAATGTTCCCGGAGGAACGCGACGCTCTCGCTGATCGCGGGCGCCCCCATGCCCCGGGAAAGATGCCCCCACGGGCCGACGGTGAGCCGCGACGCCCGGCCCGCCGCCGCGAGCCGGGCGTGGTCGGCCAGCTGCCACGGCAGGAAGATGTCGTACCAGCCGGTCACCATGTACACCGGCGCGGTGACCTCGGCGACGGAGGCGGTATGCGACTGCCGGGTCCAGTACTCGTCGGTGAGCCGCTCGTGGGCCACCCAATCCTGGTACCAGTGCATCCGCCGGCCGGTGGCCGCGAGATCCCCGTCCGCCAGCGGAAGAACGCCGAACGCGCTGCGCAGCCGGCGGTCCGGACGCAGCTGTCCCCAGAGCAGCGCGAGGAATTCGCGGTGGATCATCCGATCCATCATCTGCGACCAGCCGAGCGCGTTACGGAGTGCGAACGCCGAATTGTCCCAGGTGACGGCGCCGAAATCGGGCATGGTCGTGATCAGGCAGAGGGCATCGGGCGCCGCCGCGGGTTCCTCGCGCTGCAGGGCCGCGGCCACCGCCCACTGCGTGTAACCCATATAGCTGGCCCCATAGGTGACCACCGGCCCGGTGCACCAGGGCTGTGCCCGGACCCACCGGTGTGTGGTGATGCCGTCGCGTTGCTCGTCGATCTGCGGGGTGAACACACCGCCGGAACCCCAGGTGCCCCGGCAGCTCTGGAAGAGCACCGTGAACCCTTCGCGGGCCAGCGCACGGGCTTGACCGGCCATGGGCCCGCTGCGGCCGTAGGGGCCGCGGATCACGATCGTGGGCAGCGGGGGCTCGGGGTTGCCGATCGGGGTGATCAGGTCGGCCAGCAGTTCGACGCCGTCGTCCATGGGAACGCGCAGGTTCTTGCGGATCGTGATGTCGTGGGGTCCCGGAGTCAGTCCCTTGATAGTGCGTGCCTGCAACCGGCGGGACAGGCGTCGACGCAGCGCGTTCATGCGGGCTCCTCGGGAGTACGAAGTCGCTGGAGGGCTTCGCGCAGGCGCTCGAGCGCAGGCAGCGCGGCGGCCAGCGCGGCTCGATCCCCGGGGGTGAGGGCGGCCGCGGCGTCGGTGACGAGCGTGCCCGCGGCGAGGTCGAAACGGTCGAACAGATCCCGGGCCCGGTCGGTGCGCACGACCTCGACCCGGCGACCGTCGCCGGGGTGGGGCCGGCGTTCGACCAGCCCGCTCGCTTCCATACCGGCCAGCAGATTGCTGATCGTGGACCGGCTCAGCCCCAACTGCTCGGCCAGTTCTCCGGGGGCGACCGCGGTACCGGGCGCCAGCGCCCGCAGGATTTCGATCTGCGCGTCCGGGATCTCCGGTAACTTCTCCGCGGCCCGCGCCGCGGCGAGCAGGGTGCGGCGCAGCGGTGAAATCACCGCGGCGAGCCGCGCGGGATCCCAGTGGGCGAGTTGCGCGGGATCCAGGTCGGCGAGCCGTGCGGGATCCGGGTGGGCGTACGGCGTAGCGGTTTTCGCGATCTCCATCGCGGATCAGTTTTGCAACAAAACTATTCGACGTCAACGACGCCGGTGCGGGGATCAGGAACCCAGCAGCCGGATCTCGGTGTTCAATTCGGCGACCTGGGTGCCCAGCGCTGTCGGGTCGGGGGTCGTGCCGATCCGGGCGGCCAGTTCGCCGCGGGTGATGACGGCCAGACTCTGAGCGGCGGCTTCGGGGTCGGTCTCCAGCTCGATCCGGCCCGCCGCGAGCACCAGGGTCGCCCGGTCGTCCGGTGCCTCCATCAGTCGGCGGAGATCATCGGCGGTGACCTGCGTATGTGGCGGTCGCAGCCGGCCGGGGTTGCTCGGTGGGTTCCCTGTACTCGCGTTGTCGGCATCCATGGACGGCGGTTGCCCCGGGCGGCGTCGGTGAAACACCGATCCCGGCGGATCCGGCTCGACTGTTACCCGAGACCCTGCGGGCCCGCCGCCGGAAGGGTGGCGTCGGTCCGATCGCGACGCCGTACGGTGACGGCCTCCGCCCCGCCTGCGCGCTGTGCGCTGGTGAATTCCACCCGTTCGCCCTGGAAGAGCGTCCGATAGCCGGTCGCGTCGATACTGCGGTACTCCACGTACACCGGGGCGATATCGTCCTCGGGGGCGAGGTAGCCGAAGCCCTTCTGGGCGTCGAACCAGATCACCGTGCCGTGCCGCCACACCCGCGAATCATGCGTGGCCCCCGTGGTCGGGACGGTGCGGTGGGCGGTCTGCGAAACGATCATGATCGGCTACTTCTCCCAAGGTGGATCCGGCAGAGAAATGCCTCGCACCGCCGAGGTGGCGCGGAGACCTCGCCGTCATACCCCGGTCGCGCCGGGGTATGCACACGGAGACGTGGGACACACTGTCGATGTGCGGCACGCCGGGCCGGGGCTCAGGGGGCGGTGAACGTCCGGCGGTAGGCGGACGGCGACATGCCGAGGCTGCGCCGCAGGTGGTGGCGCAGATTGTCCGGCGAGCCGAGCCCGGACATCGCGGCCACCGCGTCGACCGGAATATCCGCGGATTCCAGGAGCTCCCGGGCGCGCTGGATCCGGCGGTCGCGCAGCCACGCGCCGGGCGACACACCTGTTTCCGCCTGGAAGCGCCGGCTGAATGTCCGCGGACTCATCCGGGCCTGCGCCGCGAGAACCGCCACGCTCAGCGGGTCGGCCAGATGTGTCAGCGCCCAGGCCCGGGCGGCCGCGGTACTCCGGTCGTCGTACTCGGGGATGTGGTGCTCGATGAACTGTGCCTGACCGCCCTCCCGCCACGCGGGTACGACGCAGTGCCGGGCGACGCGATTGGCCACCGTGGCACCGTGGTCGCGGCGGATGATGTGCAGGCACAGGTCGATTCCGGCGGCCAGGCCCGCCGAGCTGAGCAGGGCGCCCTCGTCCACGAACAACACCGTTTCGTCGAGTTCGACCGCGGGGAACAGCCGGCGGAACGCGTCGGCGTACTGCCAATGGGTGGTCGCGCGGCGGCCGTCCAGCATGCCCGCGGCCGCGAGTACGAAGGCGCCGGTGCAGATCGACACCATGCGGGTACCGGCCGGGACGGTGGCCAGCGCGGTGGCGAGTTCGGGGTCGAGGAGCCCCTCGCGCCGGGCGGGCGCGAACTGCGTTCCCGGCACGATCACGGTATCGGCCCCGGCGAGCGCTTCGGCGCCGGCGGTCGCGACGAGGGAGTATCCGGAGGTCGTCCGGACCGGCCCGGGTTCGAGCGCGCACAGCACGACCTCGTACAGCGGGCCTCCGCCGTCGTCGGTGGCCTCGCCGAACAACAGCGGCGGAATGGTCGCGTCGAAGCCGATCGCCGGTTCGAGCAGCAGCACCGCGATCCGGTGGCGCCGGGCGGGCATGTTGCCAACGCTCGACCGGATGGCACGATTTTCTGGCATATTGGCAATCCTGCCACTGGTGACCACGCGGCCGCTACCGGATGCTGGATCCTCGTGACGACCGATATCGATCCCGGCAAGGCCCCGGCACCGGTGGGCCGCAGACCACGACTGCATGTCGCGTGGATCGTCGCCGGTGTGAGTTTCGTGGCGATTCTCGGCGCGGCCGGGTTCCGTGCGGTGCCCAGCGTGATGATGACCCCGCTCCATCACGAGTTCGGATGGTCACATGCCACCATCGGCGCCGCGATGTCGGTGAACATGGTGCTGTTCGGCGTCACCGCACCATTCGCCGCGGCGCTCATGGATCGCTTCGGGGTCCGGCCGGTTCTCACCGGTGCGCTGGTCGCGATCGCGCTGGGTACCGGCGTCGGCGTCTTCATGACCGCCGGCTGGCAGATGATCCTGCTGTGGGGCGTGCTGGTCGGGCTGGGAACGGGATCCATCTCCATGGGTTTCGTGGCCACCGTCTCGACCCGATGGTTCGTGGCACGCCGGGGCCTGGTCACCGGTTTGCTCACCGCGGCCGGAGCCACCGGACAGCTCATCTTCCTGCCGGTGGTCGCCGATGTGACCGATCGGTTCGGCTGGCGCTGGGCCTCGCTGATCGTGACCGGTGCTGCCCTCGCGGTGGTTCCGCTCGTGCTGCTGTTCATTCGCGACCGGCCACAGGATATCGGCGTCACCCCGTACGGCGGTGATCCCGCCGGTGCAGCCGAGCCGCTGCCCACCGGTAGTTTCGCGGCCGCCGCGAGCGGGCTCGTCCAGGGCCTGCGGGTTCCGGTTTTCTGGCTGCTGGCGGGTAGTTTCGCGATCTGCGGTATGACCACGAACGGTTTGATCGGTACCCATTTCATCCCGGCCGCGCACGATCACGGGATGCCGACGACGGTCGCGGCCTCCCTGCTGGCCACGGTGGGCATCTTCGACGTCGCCGGCACGGTTTTCTCCGGGTGGCTCACCGACCGTGTGGATGCCCGCGTCCTGCTGGTGATCTATTACCTGGGCCGGGGCGCGTCGCTGCTGGCGTTGCCTGCGCTGCTGTCACCACACGCCGAACCGAGCACCTGGGTTTTCATCGTGTTCTACGGCCTGGACTGGGTGGCGACCGTACCGCCGACGATCGCCCTGTGCCGCAGTTGGTTCGGAGCCGCGGCGCCGGTGGTATTCGGCTGGGTGTTCGCGGCACACCAGATCGGCGCCGCGGTGGCCGCGTTCGGAGCGGGCCTCATCCGCGACGCCCACGGCTCCTACGACAGCGCCTTCTTCGTCGCCGCCGGGCTGTGCGTACTGGCCGCGCTCCTGTGCGCCGCGGTCCGACTGCCGGGCACCCGGACCGCGGCGGCGGCGCCCGCCACCGCCTAGAACCGGCGCCGGGTCAGCCCACCGCGGCGGCCCGGCGCGCCTCGCGTTCGACCAGGCGGGCCCGCTGCTCCTCGAACCGCTGGACATCCTTGCCGAGCTTCTCGAGGTACTCGGCCAGGTGCTCGCGGGCCTGTTCACCGCGGGCGGTGAAATCCTCGCGTTCGAAAACCCGCCAGATCCGCAGCACCGGCATGAGCACCTCGTCGAGGTGCTGGCGCAGATCGTAGATGCCGTGTTTGACCATCAGCACACCGTTACGGCGCCAGTTCGGCATGCCGCGGCCCGGCATGGCGAAGTCCAGGATGATCTTGGTGACCGATTCCATCGCCTGATCGGGCGACAGATCGAACGCCGCGTCCGCGAGGTTGCGGTAGAAGAGCATATGCAGGTTCTCGTCGGTGGCGATACGTTTGAGCAGTGCATCGGCCACCGGGTCGTTGCACACCCGGCCGGTGCAGCGGTGGCTGATCCGGGTGGCCAATTCCTGGAACGTGACATAGACGACCTGGTCCAGCATCCCGTGGAAGTACTCCGGCGCGTGCACGCCTCGGGTCAGGTGCACCATCCGGTCGTTCTCCAGCGCCACCGGATCCACACCGCGAGTGACGACGAGGTAGTCGCGCATGGCGATCCCGTGCCGGTTCTCCTCCGCGGTCCACCGGTCCACCCAGGTGCCCCAGGCGCCGTCCCGGGAGAAATGCTCGCTGATCGTCCGGTGATACGACGGCAGATTGTCCTCGGTGAGCAGGTTCGTGATCATGGCGACCTTGGCGACCTCCGAGAGCCGTGACTGCTCGGGATCCCAGTCTTCCCCGCCCATCGCGGCGAAGTTGCGGCCCTCGTCCCACGGGACGTAATCGTGCGGATGCCATTCCTTGGCGGTGCCCAGGTGCCGATCGAGATTCTCGGCGACCACCGGCTCCAGTTCCACCAGCAACTCTTTTTGCGTCAGATCCCGGCCCATCAGATCCTCTCAGTTCGTCCTCGACACGATTTCGAAACTGGCAGCGGTGCCGGGCCACCCGTGGGGCGGGCCGCGACTCCGACGATCCTCGATATGAAACGCATTTCGACGCGAACACGCACGCGTACTGCGCGCCACCTTACCGATAGCCACCGGCTATCCGGCGCGGACCCACACCCGTGATCGGGGGAGTCAGGGGGTCCGGGACAGCCACCGGCGGACACGGCCGGACAGCGAAACCTGGCGGGCCCGGGCCTCCCGTTCCCGCTCGAACCAGACGGGCAACGGTTCACGCGCCGCGAGCCAGGCCCGCGGCACCCCCGCGGCGCCGGCTCCGGAACCGGTGTAGGCGGCCACGATTCCGCCGGTGATGGCCGCCGTCGTATCGATATCGCCGTCTGCCGCGATGCACGTGATGATCGCGGCCGGATAGTTGTCCAGGTGCCGCGCGGCGGCCCAGATCGTGAAAGGCACCGTGTTCTGCGCGGTGACCCGGGATCCGTTGCCCAGCTCGGCGGCGGCCTGTTCCGTGGAGGCGCCGAGCAGGGCGCCGGCGTGCCGGATGAGCCGTGCGGTTTCGCCGTCGTCGAGTGGTTCCAGGACGGAGCCGACGAACTGTTCCGGTGTGGGCCGCACCCCGGCGCGGCGGGCTCGGGCGGCCACCCCGGCGGCGACCGCCACCGCGACCGCCCCCGCCACCCCTTCGGGATGCAGATGTGTCACCTCCGCGGATCGGACCGCTTCGGTGACAATCCGTCCGGGGTCCTCGGCGAAGTAGGCGCCCAGCGGTGCGGCCCGCATGGCCGCGCCGTTTCCGCACGAACCCTGGTGGTCGTAGGCCGCGCCGGACACTTCCCGCCAGGGCTCACCCCGGCCGATCCGGCGCAGCGTGGCGACCGATAGGAAACCGTAGTCGCGGCGCGGGTCGAATCGGCGCGCGAAGGCGGCGGCGAGCCGGTCCTGATCGACAGTGCCGCGTGCGAGCAGTTCGGCCACGACGGAGCAGGCCATCTCGGTGTCGTCGGTCCACCCCCACGGACCCGGTGTGAGATCGCCGGACCGCAGGTCTGCGATCGATCGGCGCATCACCGGAAATTCCGCCCCCAATGCGTCCCCGACCGATAATCCGTCCAGCGAATCGAGCATGCCGTCGATATCCATCGCCGACGATCGTAGCCAGGCCCGGCCGCCGGCACCGGCCTGGCGCCGGCGGCAGCGGTGGACCGGATGAACCCGGCGCGCGCCCTCTGCGAGGGTCCACCCTGGGTCCGCCCCCGGCCCCGGAGGCCATCGCGTTCGTTATCGGCCGGCGTGACCGGCCGATCCGGACAGCATGCCGCCTTCCATCCGCGCCGGCCCGTAGGCGAATCGCTATGCCGGATCGATGCGGAAGACGGCGCACCGGCCCGCGAGCGTGGCGAAGGCATCGGGGGTCACCGCGTCGACTACGCCGGCGTCGCGCATGAGGCGGGGGCCGTCGGTGCCGGCGTGTTCGGGCCAGGCGCGCAGAACCGGTATCGCCGCCTCCGGGTCGAGTTCGGTCAGGTGCACGCGTTCCACGGTGCGGCCGGTCGCGAACTCGGCGAATCCGCCGGCCGCGCGGATATTGCGGGCCCAATCGGCGCCGGGGAACCCTTCCAGCAGGTAGCGGTCGCCGTCGAGGGTTATCACAGTCAGCGGTGTGCTGCGTGGTTTGCCACTGCGCCGGCCCGGCACGGTGAGGACGGGCAGGTCCCGCATGCCTCCGAATCTCCGGACCAGGAGCAGGGCCCGGTTCATGGGTTTGAGCCAGCGGGGCGGGACGGCGGTGCGGCCCGATCGGGGCATCGGTGGACTCCTGACGGTGGGTGCGGGGAACAGAGCGCGCGCCGCTGACGCTGTACGGCGCACAATGCCGTACAGTGTACGCCGTTATGCCGGGCCGGGCCACCCGGTCCCGGCCGGAACGATCTGCGCCGCACTCCCGGAGGTCCCACTCGCCTCCCCGGGCGAATGCTCACCTACCCGGACACGTGCTCACATCCCCCGGACGAACCGGGCGTTCCGCTTGGCCGCCGAATACTCGGGGAACGCGATATCGAT
This sequence comes from Nocardia sp. NPDC024068, assembly GCF_040638875.1. NCBI lineage: Bacteria > Bacillati > Actinomycetota > Actinomycetes > Mycobacteriales > Nocardiaceae > Nocardia > Nocardia sp. NPDC024068. Next base: position 63,628 of record NZ_JBEZYU010000002.1, read on the forward strand.
CAGCGCGGCCATCCGGCCCAGGAGTGGTCCGCAGTGGCGCGGGCGATCGGTGAGGGCACGGCACACCGCCTGCGCGCCCTGATCCGTTGTCAGTGCGGCGCTGTTCCGGTAGCGCGCGTTGGGGGCGAGCATGGGGGTGCGCACCAGTGGCATGTAGATCGAGGTGAAGCGAACGTCCTCGGCGAGGGTTTCGGCGTGCAGGCTGCCGGACAACGAGTCCAGGGCGGCCTTGGAAGCCACGTAGGCGCTGTACCCGGGGCCGCCGAACTGGTTCGCGACCGACAGCACGTTGACGATATGACCGGACCGCCGGGTCCGCATCCCCGGCAGCACCGCGAGCATCAGACGTGTCGCGGCGAAGTAATTGAGGCGCATGGTGCGTTCGAAATCGTGGAAGCGGTCGTAGGATTCGTCGAGCCGGCGCCGGATGGAGCGGCCCGCGTTGTTGATCAGGATGTCCACGCCGTCGTGTTCGGTGAGAATCGCCGCAACGGTGGCGTCGAGAGCATCGAAATCGTTGAGATCGCACGGGTGGACGGTGGCATTGCCACCGGATTCCCGGATCTCCGCCGCGACCCGCGTGAGTTCCGGTTCCCGCCGGGCCACGAGCGCCACGGTGGCCCCGGCCGCACCGAGTCGCACGGCAGTCGCCCGGCCGATTCCCGAGGAGGCGCCGGTGATCAGGACGGTGCGTCCGGTCGCCACCGTCGTGAGTGCGGCACGGCGGCGCCGGCGGAACAGGCCGAGATCGGTGTCCAGGCCGTGGCGGACCTCGTACAGGGCGCCCGATTTTCCATACATAGTGATGGATCATAAGTTATATGAATAGGGATGTATATTGCCGTGGTGGATGCTGCGAGCCTGCATTTGATCGCCCGCCGGTTGCGGGCGATCGCGTTCGTCGCGACCGGTAACACCGGTCGCCGCCGGATACCGCCCAGCGAATACGCGGTGCTGGAGGACGTCGCGCTGCATCCGGCCTCGTCGATTCGCGATATCACGCAGCGCACGGCGATCACCCAGAGTCTGGTGTCGCGTATCGTGGCCCGTTTCCGCGAGCAGGATCTGCTGACCACCGAGCCCGATCCCGACGACGCGCGGCGGGTCCGGGTGACGGTCGATCCGGGAGTCGCCCAGGATGTCTTCCGGGCCCGTGGCCGCGCGCCGATCGACAGCGCCCTGGCCGTCGAACTGCCGCATCTACCAGCGGCGCAGCGCAAACGGGTGGTCGCCCTGCTGGACGAACTGGCGGGCCTGCTCGACACCACCACCACCGGAGACAGCGGCGGCAGCATCGGTTGAGCAGTCGGCGGTCGCCCCGGGCCGCCCGGCCCCGGCGACCGTTTCGTGATGTGGTTCCCGGGTACGCGGCGGGCATCTGTTCGATCACGAAGGAGGCGCGGCAGGCGTATCGGAGACCGCGAGAAACCGTGGCGTGCCGGGTATTCCCGCCGGGCTTTCGCGGTTCCTCTGGTATCGCGTACCCCTGGTGGCGCTTCCGGTAGCAGGAGGATCTCGATGTCCCAGATTTCGCTGTCCAGACCGGCTTCGGCGGTGCACCGGATCACCGGGCATCGGGCGTTCGAACGCTGCGCCCGCGGTGGTTTCGTGATGGCGGGTGTCGTGCACCTGCTGATCGGCTATCTGGCCGTGCGTATCGCGTTCGGGTCCGGTGGAGGCGCCACCGACCAGTCCGGGGCGATGGCGGCCCTGGCCGCCGAACCCGGTGGCGTCCTCGTACTGTCCGTGGGTGTGGCCGCGTTCGCGTTCATGGCGCTGTGGCGGCTCGCGGAGGCGATCCTCGGCATCGGTACCCGGGCGGCCCAGAAGGACGGTGGTTCCGCCGTGCTGCACCGCGCCAAGGCGTTCGCGGTCGCGCTGGTCTATCTCTCCTACGGTGTCACCGCCTTCGCCTTCGCGCGCGGTAGCGGCCGGTCCAGCAGCGGTGAGAGTGCGGGTCTGTCGGCCCGGCTGATGCAGAGTTCCGCCGGTAGCGCCGCCCTGGTCGTCGCCGGCCTGGTGATCGTCGCCGTCGGCGGCTATCACGTCTACAAAGGGGTGACGCAGAAGTTCATGAAGGAACTGCGCACCGACGGTGCGCTACTGCGCCGGCTCGGCACCGTCGGTTACCTCAGCAAGGGGTTCGCCATCGGCGGGGTGGGCGTCCTCGTCATCGTCGCGGTCGCCCAGGCCGATCCCGGTAAGGCCGGGGGGCTGGACGCGGCGTTGAAAACGCTGGGGGCCCAGCCGTTCGGCATGTTCCTGCTGATCGTGGCGGGACTCGGCATCGCCACCTACGGTCTGTACGATTTCGCCTGCGCCCGATACGCCCGCATGTGACCCGGTATCCGCTCTCCGGCCGCCGCGGATCCTTCTCGTGTGGTCCCCGGGCCCTCCGATCGGAGGATGTGTGCGCCGACCCCGCGGCCTCGGCGTTCTCGCAGGTCGAGAATCGGGGGGTGCTCGCCGCCGGCGCGCGACAGTTCTGACCGGCGCGGGCCGGTCAGTGGATCCGGTCGCGCCAGTCCGCCGGAACGCGTTCCCGGGGACCGGGCGTGGTCTGGGTGGTGGGGTGGTGGTGTGGTGGGGCGAGCGCCGGCCCCGTCTCGAACATCTCGGTGGTGCGGAAATCCCAGAACCACTCCTCGCCGGGTTCGAAGCTCTGGATCAGCGGATGCCCCGTCCGGGTGAAATGACCGGACGCATGCTGGGCCGGTGAACTGTCGCAGCAGCCGATATGCCCGCACTGGGCGCACCGGCGCAGATGAACCCACCAGCCCTGCTCCTGCTCGCACTCCAGACACCCCGGACCGCTCGGTGGGACAGCCGGATCGACACCCTCGAAAGTCGGCATCACGGTCCTCTCGCAGTGGTGGGGCGGTGGCGGGAACGCGACCTCTCGATCGTTCGGGCCGTGCCGCCGCGGGCGAAGCCCTGCCCGCAGCAGCCTAACGCGTCGCTCACTCGTGTGCCGTGAACCGGGGCGCGGTGTGCTCGGCGTCTGGCCGCTCGGCGCCCAGCCGGTGGTTAGACTGCCCTGATGAGGCCCTTCATCAGCGGTTTCATCGTGGCGACGATAACCGCGACGGGAGTGGCGGGCGCCGCCGCGCTCGCCGGGGCGACTTCCGGCAGCGGAATCACCTCCGAGCCGCTCGGACAGGTATGGCTTCCTCAGGCCTCGCCCGCGCCGGGCACCGACCTCGTGGCGCGCCGGATCGTGATCCAACCGGGCGGATCCACCGGGTGGCACTACCACGACGGTCCGGTGCGCGGGCTGGTGGTGGCGGGAACATTGACCCATCCCGGCCCGGACTGCGTGGCGCCGGAGTATCCGGCCGGGGCGGTCATCGACGAGCCGGCCGGTGCCTGGAACATCCACGCCGGATTCAATCTCGGTGCCGAGCCGGTTGTGCTCTACGCGGTGTACGCGTCACCGGCCGGGAAACCCCTGGTCCAGGACGCGCCGGCCCCGGCCTGTGCCCGGTCGTCCGAACCGTGACGGAAAAGAGCGGCCCGCCGGACGACATCGTCCGGCGGACCACTCGCGCGGGCTTCGCCGCGCCGATCGCTCACCGATTATTCGGCGGAGAAGCTCGCCAGTCCTCCGAACCCGCTGAGGATATCGGAAAACGCGCCCAAAAGGTCACCGAGGCTGCCCAGATCCACTGAACCCATGTTTTCGCTCCTGTTCCTAATAGGTCGATCCGACGAAGCCGTTTGCGCCGCCGCACACATTGATAGTCACGTTATATAAACGTTATCGGTCGTGCAGGTTAAATGAAATTGAACTGTATTCCGGACAGAAAATGTCCTGAGTGCGGAATCTGTAAGGACTCGACTGCCGCACTACGAGTACGCCCAGTGGAAATATGCGTAATCCACGGATATTCCAGGGTTCGTGATGCCCTGTAGCGCTACGGCTGTGTCTTGATCGTTCCACCTGCGGGGATGGTCACTTTTGAACGCGAATGGGCTCTTGTCCGGTATCGGCGGCAGTCGATTTTCAAGGGAAACGGTGGGCGTCCCAGATCATGATTCTGATCGTATTCCGATATTGTTACTGATTCGCGCGGCAACCGAATCGGCGGCGCCCGTGGCTATTTCCGTGAGAAAGGATTACCGGAGGGTGTGGCCCGGGCGCAGTGACGAATGAAACCCTGCCGTGTGGGCGCATTTTCGGAATCGATCCGATGCCCTCACGATACCGGCCGATCGCCGGATCATCCGGCCGCCCGAATTCTATTCCGGCGGTTGAATATCCCGTCATCCAGCGGATCGGGCGATGGCGCGCGGCCCGGCGATATCGCCGGTGCGGAACCGTCACCGCATCACGTCGCCTGATAACCGAGGGCCGCCGAGATCCGGCCCGCCGCCCGCCGGACCACCGGTATCAGGCCGCGCATGCGCTCGTCCGGCATATACGGCGTGGTCGCCGAGACGCTGACGGCGCCGACCACGGCACGTGACGCGTCGCGTATCGGGGCGGCGACGCACCGGATACCGGGTTCGTTGTCCTCGAGATCCATGGCCGCGCCGGCCCGCGCGTAGGTCTGCATGCGGGTGAGGAATTCGTCGAGCTCCCCGCGTCGGGCCGCGGGCGGGAGGGCCGCTTCGTCGGCGGCGTACTGCCCGGCCCAGCGGTCGGCGGCGTCGAGCAGGAGTGCTTTGCCGACGCCGGCCCGGGTGAGCGGCATCCGGTATCCGATCCGCGACCGCATCTCGGCACCCCGCGAACCCGGGAGTTTGTCGAGGTAGAGGACCGAACCTCCGTCCTCGACGGCCAGATGGACGGTATCGAGGACGGTGGCCGACAGTTCCTCGAGCACCGGACGCGCCACGAGCGGCAGCGGATTACCGTGCAGCGCCTTGAAACCGAGTTCGATGAGCGCCGGTCCGAGTGTGTATCCGCGGTTGTCGTGGCGCAGAAAGCCGGTGACGACGAGCAGCTGCGCGAGCCGATGGGTGCTGCTGCGGCCCAGTCCGGTGCTCTCGACGATCTCCCGCAACCCGTGCGCGCCGTCGGCGACCGCCCGGATCACGGACAGGCCCCGGGCGAGGGTTTGGGTGCCGGGCGGGACATCGTCGGTGGGGAGTGTCATGAGCTCTACGGTCCCATAAATAGGGACCGTGTTGGTAATAATGGGACGCTCTCGTCATAGTGACCGTCATGACACCCGACCGGCCAGAGCTCTCGGCGCCGCGCCTCATCGCACTCGACTGGGGTACGACTTCGATGCGATCCTGGCTGCTCGGTGCCGGCGGCCGGGTCCTCGACACCCGCGAGCCCGGCGGCGGGCTGCTCGATATGGCCGCCGGAACGGATACCGCCGATCCTGATGCCCGCGCACGGGCCTACGAAGCCGCCTTCATGGAAATATGTGGCGTCTGGATACGCGATCATCCCGGTCTGCCCGCCCTCGCCTGCGGCATGGTGGGCAGTGCGCAGGGCTGGCGCGAGGCCGGCTATCTCCCGGTGCCGGCGCGTCTGGACGCTCTCGCGCATTCGCTCACGGATGTCTCGGCGGTCGAGGGGGTGCTCCACCTCGTTCCCGGTCTGCGCGTCCCCTCCGACCCGCGCGACGATATCGCCGGCGATGTCCTGCGCGGTGAGGAAACGCAGGTCCTGGGCGCGCTCGAGCTGATCGGGGAACCCGGCGCGGGGCACACCCTGGTCCTGCCCGGAACCCACACCAAATGGTTGCGCGTCGACGACGGCAAGGTGCTCTCCTTCACCACGGCCATGAGCGGGGAGCTGTACGGCCTCGTCACCCGGTACGGGCTGCTGAGTCATACCGCGACCACCGCGCGCCGCGACGACACCGCATTCGCGCGAGGTCTGACCGCGGGTTTCTCCCCCTACGGTCGCGGCCTGGGTAGCGCCCTGTTCGGTGCGCGGGCACTGGTGCTCGACGGATTGCTGGACCCGGCATCGCTGGCCGACTACGTGTCCGGCGTCGTCATCGCCGACGAGGTGCGCAATCTGCTACCGCACCAGACCGGCGCGGACCGGATCGTGCTGTGCGGAAACGCCGACCTGTGCCGCCGCTACGCCGTCGCGCTGCGCATGCGCGGCGTATCCACCCGGATCGTAGGCGGTGAGGACGCGGCCGCCGCCGGGCTGTGGTCGGTCGCTGTCGCGTCGGGCCTGGTGCCGGCGGAGGGGAGCCCACGATGACCGGGAGACAGCAGACCACCACCAACGAGGAGAAGCCCATGGCCGACGCAGCGCCCGCCGGTGGATCCGGCCTGATCGCCATCTTGCGCGGAATCACCCCCGACGAGGTGATCGCGGTGGGGGCGGCACTGGTCGAGGCAGGTATTCACACCATCGAGGTGCCACTGAACTCACCGGACCCCTACCGCTCCATCGAGCGTCTGGCCGGCCGCTTCGGCGAGCGGATCCCGATCGGCGCCGGCACCGTGCTGAGCGTCGAGGAGGTGGCCCGGGCCCGGGCGGCGGGCGCCGGGGTTATCGTGTCTCCGGATACGAATACCCAGGTCATCACCGCTGCTCTCGCCGCCGGTATGCGGCCGTACCCGGGGGTGGCCACGCCGACCGAGGCGTTCACCGCAGTACGCGCGGGCGCCCGTAGTCTCAAGATGTTCCCGTCCGACGCGCTGGGAATTTCCGGTATGCGGGCGGTCCGCGCCGTTCTGCCGGCCGAGGTGGAACTGGTGCCGGTCGGCGGCGTGGACGAATCGAACCTCGGGGACTGGCTCGCCGCGGGAGCCGGCGGCGCAGGCCTCGGCACCTCGCTCTACCGGCCGGGCGACAGCGCCGACGAGGTGCGTATCAAAGCACGCCGACTCTCGAAAATCTGGGCCTCCACCCGATAGAGCCCGCTCGTCACCGGACAACGCAGTCCGCTGCACAGGAGGAATGTCATGAAGATCGCTTCGATCAGGACGTACACGCTGCCGCCGCGGTGGTTGTTCGTGCGTATCGAAACCGACGACGGCGTCGTCGGCTGGGGTGAGCCGGTGCTCGAGGGCCGGGCGGCCTCGGTCGCGGCGACGGTCGAGGAACTGTCGGACTACCTGATCGGGCAGGATCCGGGACAGATCGAGGATCTGTGGACAGTGCTCTACCGGGGTGGTTTCTACCGTGGCGGCGGTATCCATATGAGTGCGCTGGCGGGGATCGATCAGGCGCTGTGGGATATCAAGGGCAAGGCGCTGGGCGTGCCGGTGCACGAACTGCTCGGCGGCCGGGTGCGCGACCGCATCAAGGTGTACTCCTGGATCGGCGGCGACCGGCCGGACGCAACGGCGAAGGCCGCCCGGGACGCGGTCGGTCGCGGCTTCACCGCCGTGAAGATGAACGGCACCGAGGAACTGCAGTACCTCGACACCTGGGACAAGATCGACCGGTGCGTGGCGAATATCGCCGCCGTCCGGGACGCGGTCGGCCCGAATATCGGTATCGGCGTGGATTTCCACGGACGCGTGCACAAGCCGATGATGAAAGTGCTCCTCCGCGAGCTGGAACCGTTCCGCCTGATGTTCGTCGAGGAACCGGTGCTGTCCGAACACGTCGACAGCGTCGTGGACGTTCTGCGGCACTCGCCGATTCCGATCGCGCTGGGGGAGCGGCTGTTCTCCCGCTGGGATTTCAAATCGGTGATCGCCTCGGGCGCGGTGGATATCATCCAGCCCGACCCCTCGCACTGCGGTGGTATCACCGAGGCACGCAAGATCGCGCATATGGCCGAGGCCTACGACGTGGCGCTGGCACTGCACTGTCCCCTCGGGCCGATCGCCCTGGCATCCTGCCTGCAGATCGATGCGGGTTGCTACAACGCGACCATCCAGGAGCAGAGCCTGGGCATCCATTACAACACCACCAACGAGTTGCTCGACTATCTCGTGGATCCGGCGGTGTTCACCTATGCCGACGGGCAGGTCCGGATTCCGGACGGGCCGGGTCTCGGAATCGAGATCAACGAGGAGTACGTGGTCGAGCGGGCGGCCATCGGGCATCGGTGGCGCAACCCGGTTTGGCGTCACAGTGACGGTTCGTTCGCGGAGTGGTGAGTATGAGGACTTTGATCGAGAAACGCGCTACCCCGAGCACTTTGGCTGTGAAAGCGAGCCGAGCCCGGATCCTGATCGCGGTGATGCTGTTCGTGACCGTGGTCATCAACTACATGGACCGGGCCAACCTGTCGATCGCGGTACCCGCCATCGCCGAGGAAATGGACCTGTCCTCGGCCCAGCAGGGCCTGCTGCTGTCGGCCTTCGGCTGGACCTATGCCGCCCTGCAGCTTCCGGGCGGATGGTTCGTCGACCGGGTGCCGCCCCGGGTGCTGTACCCCGCGTGCCTGGTGCTGTGGTCGCTGGCGACCGTGTTCATGGGCATCATCGGCGGTTTCGTCGCGCTCATCGTGCTGCGGCTGCTGGTCGGAACGTTCGAGGCTCCGGCCTATCCCATCAACAACCGCGTCGCCACCGCGTGGTTCCCCGAGCGGGAACGCGCCACTGTCATCGGCTTCTACACCTCGGGTCAGTTCATCGGCCTGGCGTTGCTGACCCCGGTGCTGTCGTGGCTGCAATCGGTGCTGAGCTGGCACTGGGTTTTCATCTTCACCGGCGGAGTCGGGGTGCTGTGGGGCCTGATCTGGTACCTCGTGTACCGGGAGCCGCGCGATTCCCGCGCCAACGATGCCGAGATCGCTCATATCCGTGAGGGCGGCGGGCTGGTGGACCTGACCGGTTCCCGGCCCACCCGCGCCAAGGTGACCTGGAACGATATCGCGACGGTGCTGGGCCGCCGGAAGCTGTGGGGCGTGTACCTGGGCCAGTTCTGCCTGACCTCCACCCTGTGGTTCTTCCTCACCTGGTTCCCGACCTATCTGGTGAAGTACCGCGATATGGATTACATCAAATCCGGGTTCCTCGCCTCACTTCCGTTCATCGCCGCGGTGATCGGTGTGCTGTTCTCCGGTGTGTTCTCCGACTACCTGCTCCGGCGCGGAGTACCTCTCGGCATCGCCCGCAAGGGCCCGATCATCGCCGGACTGTTGTTGAGTACCACGCTGATCGGTGCGAATTTCACCGATTCCACCGTGCTGGTGATCGTGTTCCTGTCGGTGGCCTTCTTCGGCAACGGCCTGGCCTCCATCACCTGGTCACTCGTCTCGGCGCTGGCCCCCGAACGGCTGATCGGCCTGACCGGCGGCATGTTCAACTTCATCGGCAACCTGTCGGGAATCGCGACGCCGATCGTCATCGGATTCCTGGTCACCGACGCGAGCTTCGCGCCCGCTTTCGTGTACATGACCGTCGTGACACTGCTGGGGATCACGTCGTATGTCCTGCTCGTCGGCCGCGTCGAGCGGGTCCGCGAGCGGCGGGCGGTGCCCGAACAGGTGTGATCCGGTATGCCGCACGCCGATGAGGGTCGTGCGGCCCGGTCCGGCCGCACGCTGTGGCCGGGTGCGCCGCCCGCGACGTCTAGCGTGTCGCGGGCGGCATTGTCACTTCTGCCGGCGACTTGTCCGCGCGGAGGCCGCGCCAGCTGGGGTGACGCAGTCCGTCTCCGGTGAATTCCCGGAATTCGATATCGCCGACCAGGACGGGTTCCACCCAGTGAGCGGTCCCGAGGCGCGGCAGAACACGGGCCAGGGGGCTTCTCTCGCGGGCGATCGTATCGAGGCGGGCTCGCAGGACACGGCGGTCGGCGGCGCTGAAACCGGTGCCGACATTGCCGATATGGACCAGTGCGCCAGCGGAGTCATAGGCGGCGAGTATCAGCGACCCGAAGGTGGGCCCGAGGGCTCCGTTACCCGTGGTCCACCCGGCGACGATCGCTTCGATGGTTTCGCGCAGCGGGGTTTTGATCCAATCCGGTGACCGGCGTCCGGGCCGGTAGACCGAGTCGATCTGTTTGGAAACGATGCCCTCGAGGCGATTCTCCCGCGCCGCGCCGAGTAGCTGTGCTGCGCCGACACCCAGCCAATGCGGAGGAGTCTGCACCGGTCCGGCCGCGAAGCCCAGTGCGGCCAGCCGGTCCCGCCGCTGCAGGTAGGGCGCATTCGTGAGCGTCTCGCCAGCCTGACTCAGCAGGTCGAAGAGGAAGAGACGCACCGGGACCGTGTCCAGCAGCCGCCGCGCCGGGCGGATCACATGCATCCGATGTTGCAGCAGGGCGAACGACGGTGTGCCCTCGGGGGTCTGCGCGATGATCTCGCCGTCCAGGACGAGTTCGCGGCCCCCCGCACGCTTGGTGAGCGTGTCGATCAGCTCCGGGTAGGTGCCGGTGATATCCCGGCGGTTCCGGCTGTACAGGCGGCAGCCGTCGCCGTCGCATACGACAATCGCCCGGACCCCGTCCCATTTCATCTCGACCGCCCACCCGGCATCGTCGGGTGGCTGTCCCGAAACGGCCAGCATCGGCGCCGGCGCTGCGATCACCTGCGGAGATTAGCCCGCCGCGGGGGGAGCGAGGGGGGACCCGAAGGTCGGGCTCGCGTGTCGCGACCGAATGCCGGCCGCTGTCCCGGACCGCGGCGGAGGATCGTGGCGGCTACCGGCTGGCGTACACCACGAGCAGGTCACGCATGGCACGGATCTCCCGGTTGGCTTCGGTGAGCGCCGTACGCAGCCGATGGTTCTCGTCGAGCAGATCGTCGAATTCGAGGGCCGTATCGGCGGCGGAACCGGCGGTGCGGACGTGGACCAGGGTGGCGGCGGGAATCGGCTCCTGCTCCTGCTCGGGCGCGGCCGCGGGCTCGGGGAGCGGGTCGCGGTCGGCGGCCGTGGGCAGTGGTTCGGAGGTGGCGGCGGCCTCCGGCTCCTGCTCGGTGGTGGCCTGTTCCTGCTCGGTGGTGGCCGGGGTCTGCTCCGGCGCCTCGGCCGCGGTGGGCCGGGTGCGGCGCCGGCGTTTCGGCTGCTCCGGCGCGGCGGCGGCCGCATCGGCGGCACCGGCGGCCTTGACCCAGTTGGCGAGGGTGTTCGTCGCGGGCGACCCACCTTCGCGCTCGGATACCGCGGTGCACGCGGCGTTGAGTGTGTTCCCTTGATCGATAAGTTTTTTCACCCGGTTCACGAGTTTGGTCTGTTCTCGTTTCGAGTAGCGCACTGCCATGGGTTTCCTCCTGCTCCGAGCGTTTGCACGCAAATTGAACCATTGTCCAGCGGCGGTCGTCACGTCGGTGCCGTGCGAATGCCGATGGCGCGGGCGCAATGTCCGACAGATGTCTTCGAACACCCTTCGGGGCAATGCGTTTGAATGAATTCGAAATCTTCGGCCGCCGGTGCGATTTCCGGGGCAGGCCGAGATTTTCCGGGAAGGGCGAGCCGCGGATGCATCCGCGGCCGGACCGATGACTGTGCGAACGCCTTGCGGGCCGGAGCCGCGGTCCTCTGGAGAAAATCCGCGGGGTGGCGAACCTGTCTCATCTCGGCAACGGTCGTTCCGCCCGGACAATGACGGCTGCTGATTCGGGGCCCGCTTTTCCGTTAACATGCCGTTCCCGATTGCCCGAGCGAAGAGGAGACGGGTCGTGCAGTCCGCGGTGACCGAGGTATTCCGATGATCACGCGACCGGTGATATTCGGTGGCACCGGCGATCTGACGGGCCGCTATCTGCTCCCCGGCCTCGCCGCGCTGCGTACGGGCGGTTATCTCGACGACGGATTCGAACTTCTCTGCGCCGATCTGGTGGACTGGGATGACCGGCGGTTCCGGAGCCGGGCGCTCCGTCCGGTGCCGTCTATGCCGTTCGGTCACGACGGCGGTACGGCGCCGAATATGCTGCGATTCGGACTCGACCCCGAAAGTCTCACGCTGGCGCTGACCGCGGTGGGCGCGAGCGTGGACACTCTGGCACCGTTGGAAGAATATCCCGCGGGTTCTCTCGGGCCCGCCGAGACCGACAGGACCAGATGACCGGCGCACAATATCCGACTGCCCTGCCGGGGTCGCCCTATGTGGTCGTGATGGGGGTGTCGGGTACCGGGAAGAGTACGACCGGGCGGTTGCTCGCCCTGCGGCTGGACGTACCGTTCGCCGACGCCGACGATTTCCATCCGCCCGCCAATCTGGCCAAGATGTCGGCCGGCGTGCCCCTGGACGACGAGGATCGCCGGCCGTGGCTGGCCGCGGTCGGTGAGTGGCTGCGCCACCGGAGACGCGAGGGAAGCGGCGGGGTGATCGCCTGTTCGGCACTGAAACGGGAGTACCGCGATCGGCTGCGAACCGCGGTCCCGGGCATCTTCTTCGTGCATCTGGCCGCCGACCGGGCGGACCTCCTCGGCCGGATATCGGCCCGGGGCACGCATTTCATGCCCGCGACGCTGCTCGATTCGCAGCTGGACACGCTCGAACCGTTGCACCCGGACGAGCCGGGCGTAACCGTGCGGGGTACCTCGGGGCCCGACCATGCCGTGGATCTTGTCGCCGAACGTATCCCTGGCCATACCGGCACGCTGTAGCCCGGATCGGCCGCACGGACAAGTGAGGGTCGTCCGGAGCCGGCCGTACCGGCTCGGTGCCGTGTGGGTGCCCGCACAGGCGAGCAGCCGGTACGGAGGTACCGGCTGCTCGCCGACCGGGCGCACTGCGCCGTGCCGTCCGGTCGGCGGGATCGGGTGAGCGGATCAGCAGCTGTCGGGTACCGGCTCCCCGCGGAAGCGTGCCTCCACGAAGTTCCAGGCGTCGCCGAATCCGGCGACGGCCGCGGTCATATGCTCGGCGATATCGTAGGTGGTGAGCTTCACCGGCGCGCCCGCGCGGCAGTACCGGTCGGCGAATTCGGCCACTCCGTCGTAGGGAGTGAGGGTGTCGTAGCGGCCGTGCCAGAGATAGGTGGGTGCGGTCGGAACGCCGTCGTAGTAGCGCAGGCTGTTCTCGTGCAGGACCTCACGGGCTTCCGGACTGTCCATCAGGCTCTTGGACGCCGCCATCTGGTCCGCGCTGCGGAAGGCGCCGTGGAACAGCAGGAATCGACGGCACGCGTCGTGGGTGAATTCCCGGAACCAGAGCCCGTTCTCGTTGAGCTGATCGGAGATGGGCAGCCGGTGCGGGTACTCACGTTCCAGTCCCATGGCCGCGGCGAAGGCCAGGCCGAAACCCGGATGCGGCGCGAAACCCAGGCCCAGCGCCATCTGCTCGAGATCGGCCGGAATTCCACCGGCGACCGCGGCCGCGATCTTCAGTTCCGGAGCGTAGGTCGGATGCATGGCCGCGGCCCAGCCGGTGGCCAGACCGCCGCCGGAATATCCGGCGATGGCCACCGGTGAATCGGACAGTCCGAGTTCTGTCGCCCGCTGGACGGCGCGGATACTGTCCAGGGTGACCATGCCGCTGAGCCGTCCCGCGGCATAGGCGACATTCGGACCGAGATAGTCGGGCACCGAGATGGCCCAGCCGCGCCCGATCGGGAGCATGGCGCCGACGGCGTCCTGGAGCTCACCGTTGAACAGCGACCGCGACGGATTGCATCGGGTACCGAGCGAATTGATCAGCGCCTGGTAGGAGACCAGAGGCGGATGCTCCACGCCGGTGGGGAGGAGCACCGTCGTCATCCCCATGATGGGCTCATCGCGGGAGTTGGTGGACCGGAAGGCCACCTGCCAGCCTTCGGTACCCACGTACAGGCCGGTATCGATCTTGCGGGTGCGTATGACGTCGCCGGGACGTAGCTCGGCGAGGCCGGCGGGGGCGGTGTAGAAGGGGTCCGGGTCGGGCTGGGGGTAGAGCGGTTCGGCGTGCGCGTCGACGCCGAACATTCCCACCGAGAAAAGGGACAACAGGAGGATCAGTATTCGGTTGGAGAATCTGGACACGATCTTCTTTCGGACAGCAGGAATCGACCGGTGGCGGCCGGCATTGGTGGTGCCGCGAGTGCCGTTCCCGGGAGGTGATACGCGAAGCCCAGGGCGAACATCGTCGGTCGCCGTGGTGCGCGCCGCGGCGGCCCGGAGGCAGCGTGGTGGTCACTCGAATGAACTGTCTCCGTGGGCTTGTGGCCGAGGTTCGGTTCTGCCGGTTGAGCGCTACCTTACGACGCGGACGTATCGTAACGGTGATCTTGTTCGGGGGATACGTGCCTTTTTGCCCGAATTCATAACGATCGACCCGGCCGCTTTCGATCGGTCACAAGCCCGGCAGGCTGCCCGGAGGGCGGGGCCACCCCGCCCTCCGGGAGGAATCCGCCGTCACATAATCGCTACGGGCGCCCCGCCGGACCGTAGACGTAGTCGTCGAGCGGGAACCTGACCGCCTCGCGGTGGGCGCTGACCGTACTGGTGGGGCGCAGCAGCGCGGCCTCGCCGTGCTGATTGAAATAGTAGCTGCGGGCGGTCGCGCAATCGCCGCCGTAAAATACCGAGGAACCGAGTTTTTCCGTGACGCGATCGAGGAATTCGCTGTTGGCGCGTTCGCTGACCTCGAAGGTGGTCTCACCGCGCCGGCGCAGCTCCCGGAAGAGGCGGCCCATATGCTTCATCTGCGCCTCGATGGTGGTGAAGTAGGACAGGCCGCTGTAGGAATAGGGACTGTTGAGGCTCAGGAAATTGGGGAATTTCGGCACCGTGATGCCCTCATAGGCCTGGAAACGGTTCTCACGCCAGAATTTCCCGAGATCCACCCCGTCGCGGCCGATGATTTCGAAGGCGGGAAAGTTCACGTCCCACAGATTGAATCCGGTGGCGAGGATCAGGGTGTCGATCTGCGTCTCGGTGCCGTCGGCGGTGACGATGCCACCCGGTTCGATCCGCTCGATCGATTCGGTCTCGAGCCGGACGTGCGGTTTGTTGAAGGTGGTGAAATAGCGGTTGGAGAAGGTGGGCCGCTTGCATCCGAAGTCGTAGTGCGGTGTGAGCTGCTCCCGGACGCGTTCGTCGCGCACCTGGGTGCGCAGGTGCGCCCTGGCCAGCAGGGCCGCCGCCTTGTTCAGTGGCCGGGCCTGCCTGTAGTGCAGGACCCCCACCACCATCAGGGCCTCCAGCAGGGAGGTATTGACCAGCCGGGCCGCCTTCTGGCTTACCGGGATCCGGGCGAACAGGCGCTGCACCGCGGGCGGTATCGCCATATCGACCTTGGGGACCACCCAGATCGGCGTGCGCTGGAACACCGTGAGCGCGCGTGCCCGCGCGGCGACCTCGGGGACCAGTTGCACGCTGGTGGCACCGGTGCCGATGATCGCGACCCGGCGATCGGTGAGGTCGTGATCGGCGTCCCAGTCGGTCGTGTGGATGATCTTGCCGGCGAAGGACTCGATCCCGGGAAACGGGGGAGTGTAGGGCTGGGACAGGAAACCGGTCGCCGTCAGCAGATAGCGGGCGGTCAGCGATTCGCCGCCGGATATCGCCACCACCCAATGCTGTTGCCCGGCGTCCCAGTGGGCGCTCTCGACGGTGGTGCCGAATCGCATGCGGTCGCGCAGGGCATATTTATCGGCGATGTGCTCCGCGTATTTCTTCAGTTCGGCGCCGGGAGCGAACAGACGCGACCAGTGCGGGTTGGGCTCGAAAGAATAGGAATAGGTCACCGAGGCGATATCGACGGCCAGGCCCGGATAGCGGTTGACATGCCACGTGCCGCCGAGGTCCGCTTCGCGCTCCAGGATGACGAAATCGCGCAGTCCGAGACGGTCGAGCTGGATGGCCGCCCCCATTCCGCCGAATCCCGCGCCGACGACGACGGCGTCGTATAGAGGTGCCCCGTCTCGAGGTGTCACGTCGAACCCTCCTACCGATCTGAACGACACATCACAGAATGACACATCATTCCGCTTCTGATGACAGTATCATCGGGGGCGTGACGAAGCCATCGACGAGAGCCGAACGCCGCAAGGCCGAGCTTCGGCAGGAGATCATCGACACCGCGTTCGCCTGCTTCGCCGAGAAGGGCTACCACGCCACCGGGATCGCCGATATCGCCACCGAGCTGGGTATCGGGCACGGCACCTTCTATCGCTACTTCAGCAACAAGCGCGACATCATCGACCATGTGATCGACGATCTCGCGTCGAGGATCATCGAAGCCCTGGGCACCGATAACGCTCCCGACGCGGCCGCCAGCCTGGATCAGTACCGCGAGCAGATCGACCGGATCGGCGTCGCGCTGACACAGATCCTGACCGCGGATCGCCGGGTGGCGCAGTTGCTGCTCTTTCATGCCACCGGGATCGACGACGAACTCACCCAGCGCCTCTACGGGCTGCTCGATACCGCCGACGCGCTCACCGCGGGATACCTCGATCACGGTGTCGAACTCGGTTATCTGCGCGCCGATCTCGATACCCGCAACACCGCGCGGGCGGTGACGGGCATGCTGCTCGCCGGGGTGGTCCACGGGCTGCGGGATCCGGACGAGAATGCCATCGCCGATCTGAACCGGGCCATCCGGCGGTTACTGGTGGACGGGGTCCGCGCGGATCGCCTATGAGCCGGACCACCGCTCGCCGCGGCGGGCGAACTGCCCGCGAGCACTTACAGTGGAGTGATGTCGCCGATGGACGAATGGCATCCGTCCACCGTCGCGGACTGGTGTGACGAGCGTCGACGGACCCGCTGGCGCGAAACGCGTCTCGGGCACCACTGGAAGACGTTGCGCCGCACCAGGCTGGCGTTGTTGCGGGTGGCCACTGTACTGGCGATCGTCATGGTCGCGTTCGCCCAGTACTGGGAGCACGATGTGGGTCCGGAACGGGCCCGGCTGGCACTGACCGAACCGGCTCTGTTGCCGATCGCCGAACCCGCGCTACCGGAAAAGCGGGATACCGCCGTGGTCGATCTGGTCGGGCTGGGCGGGCTCAACGCGAGTGGTACCGCCGCGTCGCTGCCCGCGCTGCGGCAACTGGGCGCGGTATGGGCCATCCGCTACGACAATCGCGGTATCGATACCGAGGTGATCGCCGATCTGGTGATCCGCGCCGCGGTCATGTCGGGTGTGCACGACATCGTGCTGACCGGCCACAGTATGGGCGGGGTGATCGCCCTGGAGGTCGCCGAGCATATCCACACCGGCAGCGATCGGCGTCTGGTGGGGGTGATGCTGGACTGTACGCCGCTCGATCTGAACGCCGTCCGCCCCGAAAGCCGGGGCCTGGGCCAGGATATGGTCCGCTGGATGGGCTGGCTGCCGGGCGCGCGGGAAAGCCGGGGGCTCCGGGTGGCTGTCGAAACCTATGCCCGCCGCAATAATTTCCTGGACCGCACCGGAGCACCCGGTGTGCGGATGAACGATCTCGGGACCGCGGTCGAAGAGGTATTGCGGGACAAGATCTACAACGAGGACGTCGCGAGCAACGGATTGATCGAAGCCCAGTTCCTGGCGATCGTGGCCGGCGGCGCGACCGACGATCTGCGGGCGATATCGCGTCCCGCGCACGGTAAACCGCGCCCCGCGATCGTCTTCATCCGGCCGCACGACGCGAGCCGGGACAGGGTGGTGGATGTCGTGTACACCCATCGGGTGCTGATCGACAAGGTCGGCGGGATCGACGGGAATCTGCTGGTGGTGAAGGCGCGCGGCACCGGGCACGCCAATCCGCGGCAGCGTCCGGCCGAATACAACAAGGTGATCGCGCAGCAGGTGCGGCCCTTCATCGAGCGCTATCAGGCACAGATCAGCCGGATGGCGGCGGCGCCGGTGGTGCGGCCACGCTGATATCGGCGCCGGTGCCGAACGGGTCGTCGGGGGTGCCGGCGAGGTACCGCTGCACCGTGGGCCCCAGCCAGTCGATCACCTGCTCGCGCGTCATCACCGTCAGGGGCGGGAAGCGCAGGACGAAGCGGCACAGTGCCATGCCCAGGATCTGTGAGGCCACCAGGCCGGCGCGCATCGGCCCCTCCTGGGGATCGTTGCCCGCGGCCTGCAGTACCGGGCCGAGTTGACCGGCGAAGATCGAGCGCATCCGGTCCGCGATGGCGTCGTTGGTGACCCCGGCGCGCAGCAGGATGAACAGGGTCTCGTCGCGCTCCCAGCGGTCGAGGAAATGGGTGACCAGCGCGCGGCCCATCTGCTCCCGGGGTGCCGCCGTCAGATCCGGTAGTTCCAGATCGAATTCGGCCGCGGCGGCGAACAGCCGCTCCTTGTTGCCGAAGTACCGCATCACCATGGCCGGGTCGATATCGGCGTCGGCGGCGATGGCACGGATGGTCGCGCGGTCGTAGCCGTCGGCGGCGAATCGCTCGCGGGCCGCGGCAAGGATCTTGTCTTTTGTCTCGGCGGCGGATCTCCTCATGTCAACAAGTGTAGGCCAACAGCTGTTGACATCGCGACGGGGCCGGCTCTAATGTTGATGCCAACAGTTGTTGACTTTTGGAAGCGCAGGTAGGAACCATGACTACAGCCACAGCGGACGTCCTGGTCGTCGGGGCCGGCCCGGTCGGTCTCACCGCGGCTCTCGTCCTGAAGCAACTCGGCCACGAGGTTCTGATCGTCGACGGCCAGGCCGCCGGGGTGAACACCTCCCGCGCGGCCGTCGTCCATTCGCACACCCTGGAGATCCTCGAGCCCTACGGTGTCGTCCCCGCACTGGTGGCGCGCGGCGTGCACACCCCGGTCTTCACCATCCGCGACCGGGACCAGGTACTGATCCCGGTTCCGTTCGACGATCTGCCCACCGCGTACCCCTACACCTTGATGATCTCCCAGGCCGATACCGAGAAATTCCTC
This sequence comes from Nocardia sp. NPDC024068, assembly GCF_040638875.1. Taxonomy (NCBI): domain Bacteria; kingdom Bacillati; phylum Actinomycetota; class Actinomycetes; order Mycobacteriales; family Nocardiaceae; genus Nocardia; species Nocardia sp. NPDC024068. The sequence continues at coordinate 82,256 of NZ_JBEZYU010000002.1, forward strand.
CTGGAGCGGGTCCTCGAACTGGGCGTCGAGGTGCGGCGTCCGGTCACGGTGGCCGCCGTCACCCAGGACGCGGACGCGGCCGTCGCCACGCTCGCGGACGGGTCGCAGCTGCGGGCCCACTACCTGATCGGGGCAGACGGTATGCACAGCACCGTGCGTGAGCAGGCGGGTATCGGATTCACCGGCGGAAGCTACGCCGAATCGTTCGCTCTCGCCGATGTGCGGCTGCGCGGCGGTGTGCCCCGTAACGAGGTGATCCTCTACTTCTCGCCCGCCGGGTTGGTGGTGGTCGCGCCGCTGCCCGACGAGATGTTCCGGATCGTGGCCGCGGTGGACGAGGCGCCGCACGAACCGGATATCGCGTTCATCCAGCGGTTGCTCGACGAACGTGGGCCGCGCGCCGTCCCGGCGGAGGTCACGGAGGTGGTGTGGGGGTCGCGATTCCGGGTGCACCACCGGTTGGCCGATACCTATCGGGACGGCCGGATCCTGCTGGCCGGAGACGCCGCGCATGTGCATTCGCCGGCCGGCGGCCAGGGGATGAATCTCGGTATCGAGGATGCCGTGACCGCGGGCCGGACGCTGTCGCGGGTGCTCACCGGTGAATCCGAGGATCTGCTCGACGAGCATGCGGCGGCCCGGCACCGGACCGCACGTGCGGTGATGTCGACGGCCGGCCGGCTCACCACCGCCGGCACCGTACCGGCGGTCGCGCGGCCGGTACGCAATATCGGCTTGCGGGTCGCGGGCATATCGCCCGCGGTGCGCCATCGGCTCGCGCTGCGGCTGTCCGGTCTCGACCGGCGTTGAACCCCTCCACAGTCGTTCGAAGGAATTCCGATGCGTCTCGTCAACGACCACCAGTCGGCGAAGGTCCGTCTCAGCACTCCGACCGGTAACGGTTTTCTGCTCCTCGCCGCCGAGATCGGCCGGTGGGCGGGACCGCTGCCGCTGCGCTCCGGCGCCCGCCGCCGCGTTCTGGATCGAATCGTGCCGCTGTGCGAGCAACTGGCCGCATACGACGAGGTGATCGAGGCGACCGCGTTCGGCGCGGCGCTGCGTCCGCCGGGGGAGGGCGGGCAGATCCTGCGCCGCGCCGGAGTCCGGCCCGCCCGCTACGACGTGGTGGTTCTGATCCGGGTCCGCGGCGTCGGGGATCTGGAGACCATCCGCGGTGCCCAGGCCTGGCTCGAGCTGGTCGCCCTTTTCGAGAATTCCGCGCGTGCCGTCCATCTCGTCGCCGCGGGGAGCCCGGCCCGGATCGCGGATGTGGATCACGGTCGCGGCGATTGGTTCCTGTTCAACTATTTCCACAGCGCCGACCGGCAGACCGTGCTCGACGTCTGGGCGTACACCGCCGGGTGGTTCCAGCGTAAGACCGCGCTGCCGAATTCGGTGCCCATGCAACCGCTGCCCGGCGAATCGGACGACTACAGCCTGATCAACCATGCCTCCTGGCCGTCGCTTCGCGCGTTCCTGCCCGGGCTGGTGTTGCGGCCCAGTTTCCGCTCTTTCGTACTTGCCAATTTCGCGGCCAACGAGATCGCCGCCCAGCCGATCGTCTACCACCGCAGGCGTTGACGGGCCCGGATCCACCGGCGAACGTCCGGACTACTCCGTTTCGGGTTCGGGGCGGGTGAGCGGCAGCCAGACCGTGAACCGGGTATCGCCCGGATGCGATTCGACCCGGATGTCTCCGCCGTGCTTGTTGACCACGATCCGGAACGAGATATCGAGACCGAGACCCGTCCCCTCGCCGACCGGTTTGGTGGTGAAGAAGGGCTCGAAGATCCGCCCCTGCGCTTCGGCGGGGATACCCGGTCCGGTATCGCCGATCTCGATCACCGCGCAATCGGCGTCGTGCCGGGTGCGCACCGTCAGGGTCCCGCTGCCCTCCATCGCGTACACCGCGTTATCGATCAGGTTCGTCCAGACCTGGTTCAGTTCCGCGGCGTAGCAGGGCACATCGGGCAGCGTGCGGTCGTACTCCTTGACCACGGTGATCGAATCGCCGATCTTGCGGCTGAGCATCACCAGGGTGCTGTCGAGCAGCTCGTGCAGATCCACCACCTGGAACGGGGCGCGATCCATCTGGGAGTATTGTTTGGCCGCGTCCACCAGGGTGGAGATACGGGTGGTGGAGTCGCCGATCTCGTTCATCAGCAGTTCGGTCTCGATGGTGTAGTTCAGCCATCGGAAGGCACCCTCGAGCACCTGCCGCTGCGAACCCTCGAGGGTGGCGGCGACCCGCTCGAGCCAGTCGGTATCGAATCCGGCCTGCACGAAGTTCGGCGCGAGCTCCCAGCCGCCGGGGATATCGTGCTCCTCCAGCCAGTCGCCGAGGACGTCCTCCCGGTCCGCGGCCTCCAGTGGGGACAGCTCCGGTGCCTTGGCCACCTGCGCTGCCGCTTCCTCCTGCAACCGGACCAGGGTTTCGAGGCTGGCGGTGTCGAATTTTCCCTGTGCCATCATCGCCAGCTTGTGCCGCATTCCGGCCACCCGGTCACGGAGTCCGGCGGTCGCCCGGACCGCGGCCGCGGCCGGGTTGTTCAACTCATGGGTCAGACCCGCCGACAGCGACCCCAAGGCCAGCAGCCGTTCCCGCTGAGCGATGCGGGCGTTGGTGTTGCGGTTACCGAAGAACGCGCCCTCGAGCAGATGTACCGCCATCGGGAACCAGGCGTGCATCATCTGCGAGAAGGTGCCGGCGTCGAGTACGAAGAACCGGGACGGCCGCGTGACGTACAGCGAGGCGCTGTACGTGCTTTCGGCATGTTCGCCCAGGTAGGACGTCCAGGCGCCGGCGTAGGAGCCGCGGTGGTCGGTGCGTGACATCTCGATTTCGCGGCCCGCCGAGAGTTTGGTCATCCGCACCTCCCCGTCCATGAGCACATAGAAACAGGTGGCGGGTTCGCCTTCCTGGAACACCGGGCCGGGTTCCAGTTCTTCGATCCGGCCGTCGGCACACAACCAGGCCAGTTGTTCGTCGTCGAGCTTCTCGAACAGGAACAGCGTCCGCAGTTCGGTGGGGTCGCAGAGGGTCATCGCTCACCTTTTCCTAGGCCAGATACCTGTGCACGAGCATCACCGCCATGGCGCCCTCGCCGACGGCGGAGGCCACCCGTTTCGCCGATTCGGCATGGACGTCCCCGGCCACGAATACGCCGGGAACACTGGTCTCCAAGTGGTGCGGCGGCCGGGGGAGTTCCCAGCCGGCCGGGCGGTCGCCGTCCACCAGAAGATCCGGCCCGGCCAGCACGTAGCCCGACGGATCGCGATGGACCACGCCGTCGAGCCAGTCGGTCTGCGGCGCGGCGCCGATGAACAGGAACAGCCGTTCGGCCGGTGCCTTCTCCTCGGCACCGGTGCGGCTGTTGCGCAAGACGATCGTGTGCAGGTGATCCGCGCCGTCGACCGCGACCACCTCGGTCTCGACATGCACCTGGATATTCGGCACCTGCCCGATCTGCTGGATCAGGTAGTAGGACATGGATTTGTCCAGCGAATCCGCCCGGACGACCAGATGGACGGTGCGGGCGTTGCGGGACAGGAACATCGCGGCCTGGCCCGCGGAATTGGCCCCGCCGACGATGTAGACGTCATGTCCTGCGCATTCGGCGGCCTCGGTCATGGCCGAGCCGTAGTAGACACCGCGACCGGTGTACTCGTCGACGCCGGGGGCGGGATGGCGCCGGTAGTCGACGCCGGTGGCGATGATGACCGTATGCGCCGACAGGCTGCCGCCGTCGGCGAAGCGCACGCCGCGGGCCGAGCCGTTCACCTCCAGCCCCACCACATCCCGGGTGGTGACGACCTCGGCGCCGAATTTCGCCGCCTGCCGGCGCGCTCGATCGGCCAGTTGTGAGCCGGAGAGGCCGTCGGGGAACCCGAGGTAGTTCTCGATCCGCGAACTCTGCCCGGCCTGTCCGCCGGTCGCGGTTCGTTCGACGAGCACGGTGCGCAACCCCTCGGAGGCGCCGTAGACCGCCGCGCCCAGTCCCGCCGGTCCACCGCCGACGACGATCAGATCGTAGAAATCGCCGGACGGCTGGGTGCTCAGGCCCACGCTCTGCGCGAGTTCGCCGTCGCTGGGCTGGATGAGGGCCTGCCCCTCGGCGGTGATCACCACCGGACATCGATGCGGATCGGCACCGGCGGCCTCGAGCAGCCGCGCGCCCTCGGGCTCCTCGGCGGCGAACCAGCGGTACGGCAGTTGGTTACGTGCCAGGAACTCCCGCACCTGTGAGGACCGGGGCGACCAGCGATTGCCCACGACTTTCGTTCCGTGCACCGGCCGGTGGTCGCTGCTGCGCCAGGCGTCGAGCAGTGTGTCCAGCACCGGATAGAGCTTCTCCTCCGGCGGATCCCAGGGCTTGAGCAGATAATGATCGAGATCGACGACATTGATCGCATCGATGGCGGCATTGGTGTCGGCATAGGCGGTCAGCAGTACCCGCCGCGCGTGGGGGTGCAGGTCCATGGCCTGTTCGAGAAATTCGATACCGTCCATCCCCGGCATCCGGAAATCGGCGATCAGCACCGCGACGGCCTGTCCCCGCAGTTTCATCTCGCGCAGCGCCTCCAGCGCCTGCGGTCCGGACTCCGCGCGCAGGATCCGGTAATCGGCGCCGTAGCGGCGCCGCAGGTCGCGGACAACCGCCCGGGATACCCCGGGATCGTCGTCGACGCTCAGGATGGCGGGTTTGGACACGGTCGGGGAGCTCACTCCGACGAGTATGCCCCGATCGACGGTGTCGTGACAGATCGGTGCGCCCGCATCGATCCGGGATCGGTGCTGTTGGTTTGCCGACTCGCGATCATTCCGTGAGATTTCCATCCTTGTGGCGGGGAATGGCCGGATTCCTGAACCGCTGCGGCGTGTTTGCCGCTCCCGGTAACGGGTAGTTGCCCAGATGTAGCTGCCGCAGTCGGTCGCGGGACCGGCCGGTCGGCTACGGAGGAGATGAGCCGACGCCGTGACCGATGCGAACTTCCGCAGGACCGGAAGCGACGAGTACACCGGCAGCGGGTGGCCGACCGCCTGCAGGGGCCGGCCCCGGACCGGGATGTCCGGGAAGGTACCGCTGATCGTCTCGCCGACCGTGCATCGGAGAACAAGCGAGGAGGAAGCATGGCTCAGCATGTCGAGGATCTGATCGGAGACGCCGTCTACGACCTGGGTGGCGCCAAGATCGGCAAGGTGAAACGGGTCTACGTCGACAACAGTTCCGGCGCGCCGACGTGGGCCGCGGTGAGCACAGGGATGTTCAGCGAGGACTCGCTGGTGCCGCTGGCCGGTGCACAGGTGCGGGAAGGCTCCCACGAGCTACAGGTCCGGGTCCGCAAGGACGCGGTGCGCGCGGCCCCACATCTCGCGCACGACGGATTGATCACTCAGGAATCGGAGGACGAGCTCTTCGTCCACTACGGACTGGATCAGGGACGCACCGGGATGACGGACTACGGCAGGCACGCGGAACCCACCGCGACAGGCAGCGCCGGTACGGCGGCCGGTACCACCGCCGGACCCGCCGGCCTGGCCGGTGGTCCGGCGAAGACCACCGGCGATACGGCCGCCCGGCCGCCCACTCCGGCAGAACACGTGCCCACCGCCGAACGCCCGGCGACGACCGAGCGCCCGGGGGCCCGGGAACATACGACGGCGAGCCGGCATCCGGATTCGCTGGTGCGTTCCGAAGAGCACCTCAACATCGGCACCGAGGAACACGTCGTGGGCCGGGCGCGGCTGCGTAAATACGTGGTCACCGAGGAACAGACGATCACGGTTCCGGTCATGCACGAGGAAGTCCACATCGAACGCGAACCCATCACCGATCCGTCGTCGGTGACACCGCATTTCGGCGAGGAGGAACAGGAGGTCACGCTGCATGCCGAACGCGTGACGGTGAGCAAGGAGTCGGTCCCGGTGGAGCGGGTGCGCCTGGCCGTCGACGAGGTCGCCGACGAGGAGACCATCTCCGATACCGTCCGCAAGGAACGGATCGATATCGAGGGGATCGACCGCGACGACCGGCGTCGCTGACCTGCACATCCAGTAGCAGCACCCACCGAGGGGCACCGGGCGCAGACCCGTGCCCCTCGGTTCTGCTATGCGTACTGTCCGGCCTCGTCCGGGGCGGCGGCCGGCTCCGGCTCTGCCGGGCGCGCGTCCTCTTCGGCTTCGGGTAGCAGCCGGGGGAGCAGGGTGGACCCCGCGGTGGCGGCCGCGGCCGCGGTGGTCGCGACCGTCCAGCCCACCGGACCCAGCGGCGTGCAACCGAAATACGTGCCCAGCCCCGGGGTCATCACCACGACTCCCAGTACCGCGCCACTTGCCGCGGTGGTGACCCACACCAGTGGGCTGCGATAACCGGCCACCAGAGTTTGGCCCAGCTGGGTGCCGATGAGGGCAACCAGCCCGATGGTGTCCGCACGGCGCCGGGTTCCGGTGTAGCGACCGGTCATCCACGCCGCCGAGGCGCCGGTGGCGGTGGCGACGCCCCGGACCACGATGGTGCGGATCAGATCGGCACCCAGATGGGCCGGGGGGATGGCGGCCAATTGTTCGGCACGCTGTTCGACCCACTGGTTGCCGTCCCGCGTCTCGGGTTGTTCCTGGTCGCCGGCCAAGGCCAGAGCGAGCGCGGGAAACATATCGGTCAGCAGATTGACCAGCAGGAACTGCCGGGTCCCCAGCGGTGCGCGGCCACCGATCGCGGTGCCGAACAACGTGAACGCGATCTCTCCGGCGTTACCGCCCACCAATACCGCGACCGCGTCGGCGACCCGCTGCCACATACTGCGACCCTCCACGAGAGCGTGCAGCAGTATCCGCGGGTCGGGTTCGGTGAGTACCAGATCGGCGGCATTGCGGGCCGCGGCCGAACCGTGGGCCGCGAGTCCGATGCCGATATCGGCGGTCCGAATGGCCGCTGCGTCGTTGGCGCCGTCGCCGGCCATCCCCACCACATGCCCGGAATGCCGCAGCGCGCTCACGATCCGCACCTTCTGTTCCGGATCGACCCGGGCGAAAACGGTGCTGCGTTCGATCAGCTCGGTGCGGCCGGTTTCGTCGAGCTCGTCCAGGTCGGTGCCGGTAGCGACGGTCTCGACGGTGATGCCGAGTTGCCGGGCCACCGCCGCGGCCGTGACCGGGTGGTCGCCGGTGATCATGCGGACGGCGATACCGTTGTCCTGCAGTGAACGCACCAGGTAGGGCGTTTGCGGCCGGGGGGTGTCGGAGATTCCGAGGAAGCCGAGCAGGGTGAGTTCTTCCACCGCTTCCTCGGTATCGCCGGGGCGGGCGGGCAGGTCGCGCCGGGCCACCACCAGCACCCGCAACCCCTGTTCGGCCAGTTCGTGGACCATCGCGTCGGCGCGTGTGCGTATCCGGGCGCCGAGTGGGACGGGGCCGTCGCCGGTCCGCACCGCGGTGCACCGCGGCAGCACCACTTCGGGCGCGCCTTTCACCAGCAGCCGGAGCTTGTGCGCGGTCTTGCCGAGCGCGGCCGCGTATCCGCGATTGGATTCGAACGGAACCTCGTCGAGTGGATCCCATCGGTGGGCCTCGTCGTCCGGCAACTCGGCCGCCGCGTCCAGCACGGCGCGGTCGGTGGCATGCAGTACCGGACCGTCGTCGGGATCGGGGCAGGCGCGAGCCGCGGCACGCAACAGCCGCCGGGCATCCGCGGAATCCGCACCGGGCTCCCACTGCTCGTCGAGACCGGCGAGCGCGGTCAGCCGCAGGCGCCCTTCGGTGAGGGTCCCGGTCTTGTCGAAACACAGGGTGTCCACTCGGCCGAGCGCCTCGACCGCGCGGTTGGCGCGGACCAGCACGCCGTAGCGGGACAGCCGCCGGGCCGCGGCCAGCTGTGCCACGGTGGCCACCAGCGGCAGCCCCTCGGGCACCGCGGCGACGGCGACACCGACACCGTCGGAGACGGCATCGCGCAGAACGCGTCCCCGCAGGCCGCCGAGCGCGGTGACGATGCCGCCACCGGCGAGGGTCAGCGGCAGGGCGCGATCGGTCAGCGATCGCAGTTGCGCCTGCACACCGCCCTTGTCGGGTGGGACCGCGCCCGCGGCGGCCCGTCCGGCCTGGGTATCGGCACCGACCGCGATCACCACCGCCACCGCCGACCCGCTCACCACCGTGGTGCCCTCGAAGATCAGGCAGGAGCGTTCCCCCAAGGCCGCACCGGGGGTGGCGTCGGTACCTTTGGGAACCGTCACCGATTCGCCGGTGAGGCCGGATTCGTCCAGCTCGAGGTCCTCGGTCCGCAGCAGTCGCGCGTCCGCGGCCACCACCTCGCCGGCCCGGACGAGCAGGATATCGCCGACCGCCAGCCGGTCGGCGGGCAGTTCGGTCGCGGCGGGGTCGTCACTGTCGATATCGCGGCGCTCGATGACCCGGCCGGTCAGCCGCTCGCCCTCGATGAGTTCATGCAGTTCGTTCTCGGCGGCCTGCCGCTGCCGCGCGGAGATCATCGCGTTGACGGTCAGCACCGAGGAGAGCAGTACCGCGTCGGACGGCGAACCCAGGATCGCGGTCGCCGCCGCACCGACACCCAGTACGGGCGTCAGCGGATCGGCGAGCTCGCGGCGCATATGACCGAGGTAGGCCGCGACCGGCCCGGTGAGTTGCGGCAACCGGCCGCGCGCGACCGGCTCCTCCGAGGACCGCCCGGCGGCAGGGCCCGGGTCGGACAGCCGGTCGAGGACCTCTGCGGGTTCGAGCGCGTGCCAGGGCAGCAGGGGAGCGAGGTCGGGAGGCGGACCGTCACCGGTGGCGCGCAGACCGCTCAGCGCGCCGTTGAACAATCCGGCGATATTCGCCGCGATCATGGGCGCGCCGCGGGTGCGTGCGGTGGGCACGGCAGTGAGCAGCAGCCCGGTCAGGCTGCACGCCGACAGGGCCAGCGTCCGGCCGCGTTCACTGACCTGCCGGGCGGGGCCGATCGCGGTGAGGGTGCGCTGCACCTGGGTGAGATCACGGCACAGCAGATCGGCCGTCCAGGGCATATGCGTCCCGCTGTACTCGCTGCCGAGAACACCGATCGCGACATCGGCATGGTCGAGCGCCTTGTGCGCCCGGGTGCTGAGCACGACCACCCCGTGCCCCCCGCGCTGCAACCGTTCCACCTGGGCGCTCAGCGACCCGCGCGCCGATACGAACTCATCGGCGAGACCGCGTAGTTCGTTCGCGTCCCGGTAGCCGGCGAGCACCACTCGAAGCCCTGCACGGCGGGCGGTATGGAGCACCGCGTGTGCCCGCGGATCGAGTTCGCGACCCACCAGCACCCGGCCCACGGCCCGTTCGCCGTCGCGTAGTTCCCGCCACACCGGACGGGTGGTGATGCCCTGGTCGGGAGTCCCCGAGTGGGGGTGCACCAGCGCCGGGCCCGGCTCGCCGGAATCCCTGGCGGCCGAGCCATCCGGTGACCACAGCAGCCGCTGCGCGGTGTTCCAGACGCGTGGAGCCGGCCAATCGTCTTCGACGGTTTCGGCCTGCAGCACCACCCGCCGGTCGGTGGCCAACACTTCCGCGTCGACGACCAGCGCGGACAGCCGGTCCAATCGCCGCCAGGCCACCGGGTGCAGGGTCAATACCCCGGCGGCGGCCAGTGTCGTGGCGACTGTCGCGGCGAAGACCTCGCGGCCCGCGCGCGCCGCCTTCGGCGCGCCGAGCAGGAGCGCGTCCGGAATATCGTTCGAGCGGCCGAGTCCGGCGAGTGCGGCGGCTCCGGCGAGGGCGGCCGCCGAGGTCTCGTCGGCGACCCGCTCCACCGGGCCGCGCGGTATATCGGCGGGCCGGGTGAACTCCGGCAGCGGTTCGGCGACCCCGAAATGTTCGGCATCCATGATGTCGGCCTGCCACTGCCGCCACTGGGCGTGCCGCGCCACGGCTTCGGTGAGCACGAATCCGCGCTGAACGGTATCGGCGAGCAGGTTCGTCACACCGCCGCCGGCGCCTTCGCCCAGCGCCGAACCTGCCGCATTGGCGATGGCCAGGACGAGATCTGTACGCACGCCGCCGAGCCGGTCCTCGAGATGCGCGCGCACCCGGGGCTGGGCGTCGGTGAAGGCGGCCACCGCCCGCACGCCGCGCATGAACCCGCGCAGCGGCGGCACCGCGCCCGCGGCGGATACCGCGATCGCGCAGATATCGCCGGCCACCTCGATCGCCGCCGCGAGTACCGGTTCCCGGTCGGCGGGAAATTCGGCGGCCCGGCTCCACCCTTCGTCGGCGACGTCGGTTTCCGCTTCCACCTCCTCGATCGCCGCGAGTAGCCGGTCGAGATCGGCGCCGGTCGACAGGGCGGTGACGATCCGTCCGGTGACCGCGTTGACCCGCCACCACTGCACCTCCCGGAGCCGGCCGAGGCGCCGGTCCAGCGAGCGGGTCACCGCAGAGCCGTGGCCGTTGGCCAGCCCCTGGATCTCGATGGTCGCGAGGTCGTCGTCCAGCGCGATCCGGCGTTGGGCGCGGCGGTCGCGTGGATCGAGCAGCGCGGCCAGATCATCGCGCAGCCGGCCGCGCCGATCCGGTCCCAGCGGAGTCAGGCCGGTTGCCACGGTCGCCGCCATCTCGGCGGTCCGTCGCGGGATCTGCACCGCCTGCCGCCCGGTGCCGGCCGCGCGTTCCGCTCCCGCGCGGACCGCGGAGCCGACGGCGGTTACCGGGGCGGTGATCGAGCGAGGCGACAGCACAGTGCGAACAGAGGGGCCCATAGACGGGCGCTACCCGGCTCCGGCGGCCGCAAACAGCGACCGGCGGCTGCGGGCCCGCTGGCGTACCGGTTGCCGGTGGTGCGCGGTGTCGCGCGCGGCGCCGCCGGAATCGGCGCTAGCCTGCAGTGAGTGCGCTGTTCGCCGCGGTGCCCGGCACATGCTGTCCGAGGTGAGGGGTCGTTCGATGCGTTGTGTGGTGTTCGGAGCCACGGGGTACCTCGGTGGCCGCCTGGTGCCGGAACTGTTGCGGGCCGGTCATTCGGTCCGGGTGCTCGCCCGCACTCCGGGCAAGCTGGCGGATACGCCCTGGTGCGAGCAGGTCGAGATCATGCGCGGCGATGTCACCGTCGAGCGGGACGTTCGCGCCGCGCTGGCCGATCAGCAGGTCCTCTACTACCTCGTGCATTCCTTGACCAGGTCGGATTTCGACGAGGTGGATCGCCGGGCCGCGACCCTGGTGGCCCGGGAGGCGGAATCGGCGGGTGTCGAGCGCATCGTGTACCTCGGGGGTATCGCACCCGCGGGCCAGGAATTGTCCCGGCACCTGTCCTCCCGCGCCGAGGTGGGCCGGATCCTGCTCGACGGCGCGGTGCCCGCGCTGGTGTTCCAGGCCGCGGTGGTGATCGGCTCCGGATCGGCCAGTTTCGAGATGTTGCGCTATCTCACCGAGCGGCTACCGGCGATGGTCACCCCGCGCTGGGTGCGTTCGCGCATTCAGCCCATCGCCGTCCGCGATGTCCTCTACTACCTGGCCCGGGCCGCGGAACTGCCCGCCGCGGTGACCGGGGCGTTCGATATCGGGGGGCCGGACGTGATCACCTACGAGCAGATGATGCGCGAGTACGCCGAGGTCGCCGGACTGCCCCGGCGGATCATCGTGCCGGTCCCGGTGCTCACGCCGTGGCTGTCGGCGCAATGGGTGAACCTGGTGACGCCGGTGCCCCGGGCGATCGCCGTTCCGCTGATGGAATCACTGGTCAACGATGTGGTGTGTGCCGAGCACGAGATCGCGGACCATATCCCCGACCCCGACCCCGGTCTCATCGGGTACCGGCGGGCTGTGGAATTGGCGCTGACCAGGATCAGAGACCTCGATGTCCCGACCCGGTGGTCGGATGCCGATCCGGTGGGCGCGGAACCGTCGCAACCGTTGCCCACCGACCCGGAATGGTCGGGTGGCTCCCTGTATCAGGACCTCCGGGAACGCCCCACCAGCGCCGATCAGGCAGATCTGTGGGCGGTGATCGAGGCCATCGGCGGCGAGCACGGCTGGTACTCGTTCCCGCTCGCGTGGTCGCTGCGCGGTTGGCTGGACCGGCTCGCCGGCGGGGTCGGCCTGCGGCGGGGCCGGCGGGATCCGCAGCGGCTACGGGAGGGCGACGCGCTGGACTGGTGGCGGGTGGAGCGGATCGAGCGGCCCACCCTGCTGCGGCTGCGGGCCGAGATGCGCCTGCCCGGCCGGGCCTGGCTCGAGCTGTGCGTCGGCACCGGGGAGCACGGCGCGGTATATCGGCAGCGCGCGGTGTTCGAACCGCACGGCCTGGCCGGGCATCTGTACTGGAAGGCGATCGTGCCTTTCCATGCCGTGATATTCGGCGGTATGACCCGCAATATCACCGGCGCGGCCGAATCGGCGACCGGCCGGGGCGCCGAACGTTCCGTGCGCGCGCGTGTGGGCCGGCTGCTGGGTCGGCGCCGCAAGTAGCGGGCCGCGGGCGCGGGAAGAAAAGCCGGATTGCCCGGTCGGCGCGCCCGGCAGCGCGGGATACGCCCGGGCACGGACCCGGCGCGGGTGTCGGAGCCCGCCGTTACCCTCGCCGTATGTCGCTGGCATGGTTGCGTTCCCACGCGGTGGCCTGGTCGCTGCCGCGGACCCCCGGCTCGCTCGCGGAGGTCCTCGCCGAGATGGAGTTCGTTCAGGCCGATCCGATCCGCTCCCCGGCCCGCGCCCAGGATCTGATCCTGCGGCAGCGGGTCCGCGGATACCGGGCCGGTGATCTCGACCGGCGCTACCGCGCGCTCGGTATCGACGAGGACCTCGTCTACGCCTACGGCTACACCGTTCCGGAGTTGCGTCCGGTACTGCATCCCCGGGTCCACCCGCGCGCGGTGAACGGCGCCTTCCCGCACGACGCTCGTACCGCCGATGTGCTCGCGTTCGTACGGGAACGAGGCGTGGTGCATCCGCGGGATCTACAGGCGCATTTCGGTCATCGTGGAGTCGTCAACGCCTGGGGCGGTACGTCCTCGGCGACCACCGTGGCCTTGGAGGAATTGCACCGGTACGGGCTGTTGCGGGTCGCCGACCGGGTGTCCGGTATCCGCCGCTACGAGACGGCGCCGGAACCCGAGCAGGTTCTGGATCCGGCCGAGCGCCGTCGCGTGCTCGCCCTCCGGATCGCCCGCACGCTCGCCCCCGCCGCCGAGCCCACCCTTTCCGCCACGGTGAACCGCGCGCTCCGCTCGATCGGCGGAGCGACCGGTTCGGCCACTCTGCGCGAACTCCTGGCCACCGGCGAATTGTCCGCCACCGTGGTCGACGGCGTGCGCTACCTGTGGCCCTCCGACCTACCCGTCGCCGACCGGGAAGCCCCCGCCCGGGTCCGCTTCCTCGCCCCCTTCGACCCCCTGGTCTGGGACCGCCGCCGCTTCGGCCGGATCTGGGGCTGGGACTACCGTTTCGAGGCCTACACACCCGTCGCCAAGCGGGTCCGCGGCTATTACGCGATGCCGATGCTGTGGCGGGACCGGGTGATCGGCTGGGCCACCTGCTCCGGGCGCGACAGTGCGGTGGAGGTGGGCTTCGTGGACGGTCCCCCGAAGAGCAAGGCCTTCGCCACCGCCCTCGAAGCCGAGAAACGCCGCCTGAAGAGTTTTCTCGGCGCGTGATCAGGCCGGCGCCGGGTATCAGCTGAACGCGAGCCATCCCGCCAGCCCGACCCCGCACACCGCGACCCCGACGCGCAGCGCGCCGGGGTGCAGGCGGGCGACCAGCGGCGGGCCGAACCAGCCCCCGGCGAAGGCGCCGATCCCCATCGCGGCCGCGGCGAGCCAGTGCACCGGGCCGAATACGGCGAAGCCGACCGCGGCCACCAGATTCGCGGCGCCGGTGAGCACACTTTTCAGGATGCTGGCACGCCAGATCGTCTCGGACGTGCACACCAGGATCAGGGCCAGGAACATGACGCCGACCCCGGCGCCGAAGTAGCCGCCGTAGAGTCCGACCGCCACGGTGGCGAGCGGGTAGAGCCGGGGGAACGATCTGCCATCGGCGAGTTCGCGGAGTTTCGGCTGTAGCAGCAGGCTGACCGAAGCGCCGGCGATGAGTACCGGTACCACGGCCTCGAAGACTTCGGACGAGGTCGTCAGCAGCAGGGCGGCGCCGCCGATACCGCCGAGGGCGGCGCAGCCCGCGTGCAGCAGCAGCGCCCGCGGGTTGCCGCCCACGGCCGCTCCCGCCTTGGCGGTGGATCCGGCGCCGACCGCGACCATGGCCACGGTATTGGTCACATTGGCCGATACCGGGGACAGTCCGGCGGCCAGTAGCGCCGGATAGGAGATGAGGGAGGCGATCCCGGTGACGTACCCGACGAGTCCGGCGAAGAATCCGGCGACCGAGACGAGGCAGAAGGTGAGAACTGTCAACGGACGCGGGTCTCCTGGGTTGCCGGCGGGTACACCGCCACCGTGGGCGGCCCCGGACCTCGCTGGTCGCGGTGGGCGGTCGGATCGGGGGGCCGGTGACGACCAGACCGCAGCATAACGGTCGTACGAATTGACTGATGAGGTGGCCACAGCAACACCAATTTGCGACTTACTTCAAAAATGTCTCAATTGGGGCTTGAACTCGGCGGCGAAGTGCGGAATACCTAGTAGGTGAGTTGCGATGTCGCGACAGCGCGCGGCACGGGATCGAAGGAGACAACTGTGCGGACATTCACCGGTAAGGACGAGGTCCTCGGCGGAGTGGGGGAAACCCTCGGAACCAGCGACTGGGTGGAGGTCACCCAGCAGATGGTCGATCAGTTCGCGGAGGCCACCGGCGACCACCAGTGGATCCACGTCGATGTCGAGCGGGCGAAGCGGGAGAGCCCCTTCGGGGGGCCCATCGCGCACGGGTATCTGACCCTGTCGCTGCTGCCGCTGCTCGCCTCGCAGATCTTCGGATTCGAGAACGCGAAGCTCGGGATCAACTACGGCTCGAACAAGGTCCGGTTTCCCAGCCCGGTGCCGGTGGGCGCCAAGGTCCGGTCGACCGCCGTGCTCGCGAACGCCGAGGAGGTGTCCGGCGGCGCGCTGCAACTGGTGGTGCAGCACACCGTCGAGATCGAAGGCGGCGCGAAACCGGCGCTCATCGCCGAGGCGGTGAGCCGGGTCGTCTTCTGACCGGGTTCCGGCCGGATGCCGGCCGCGCGTGCTAGCGGTCGGCGTCGGTGAACCGGATGAGTCCGCGAATATTGCGGCCCTCGAGCATGTCCGCGACACCCTCGTTGATCTGCTCGAGGGAATATTCACGCGTGATCATCTCGCCGAGGCCGAGATCGCCGAGCTTGTAGAGCGCGAGCACCTCCGGGATGAGCAATTGGGGGTTGCCGCCGCCGAACAGCGTGCCGCAGAGGCTCTTCTGCTGGAAGGTGAGCGAGGACAGGTTCATCCGTGGATTGGTTTCGGCGGCATCTCCGGTAGCGGCCAGCACACAACTACCCGCCTTGGCGGTGATCCGCATCCATTTCGCCAGATCGTT
The DNA here is from genome assembly GCF_040638875.1 of Nocardia sp. NPDC024068. Lineage (NCBI taxonomy): Bacteria > Bacillati > Actinomycetota > Actinomycetes > Mycobacteriales > Nocardiaceae > Nocardia > Nocardia sp. NPDC024068. The sequence goes on from NZ_JBEZYU010000002.1 coordinate 97,731, forward strand.
GCCGTCACAGCGGCCCACCGCGACGATCACTGTCCGGCACATCTGGCCGCCGGTGACCTCCGCTATCCCGCCGATCGCGCTGTCGATATCGGAATAGGTGTGGGTGGCGCCGAATTTCGCCGCCTGGGTGAGCTTGCTCTGAATCGGGTCGATCGCGAAGATCCGCCGGGCACCCGAGATGACCGCGGCCTGGACCGCGGCCGTGCCGACCGCCCCCGCCCCGATCACTGCGACATCCTCACCGGGCCGGACGGTCGCGGTATTGACCACCGCGCCGTACCCGGTGGTGACGCTGCAGCTGGCCAGGCAGGCGATATCGAAGGGGATCGACGGGTCGATCTTCACCACCGAACTCCTGTGCACCACCGCATAGGGGGCGAAAGCGCCGATCAGTGAGGTGGGATGGACATTCTTGCCGCGGGCGTGGATCCGGAAGGTGCCGTCGGAGACGGCGCCGCGGGTGAGCAGGTCCTGCCCCCGGTCGCAGAGGTTGTGATGCCCGGATAGACACGATTGGCATAGTCCGCAGGCCGGGATGAAGGAGAACACCACGTGGTCGCCCACGGCCAGCTGCTCTACTCCGGCGCCGACCTCGACGATCACACCGGCGCCTTCGTGGCCACCGAGGATCGGGAATTCCGCGGTGGGGACATCACCGCTGGCGAGACGCTGATCGAACTGGCACAGCCCCGCCGTCTCCACCCTGACCTTGACCTCACCCTGCTGCGGGTCGCCGATCTCGATCTCCTCGACCGACCACGGCTGCGCGTAATCCCAGATCAATGCACCCTTGGATTTCATCGGCGTCCCTTTGCTCTCGTCACGATGCCGCGGATCGGTTCACGGCAGTACCCAGGTTGCCTGATAATGCCATTCTCGGAAAGTGGTAATCGGAATTTTCCTCGGCTTTTTCCGGCAGCGCCACCTGCCCGGGCACGTACTCGCCGCACCCCGGTCCGGCGCCCGGGGTGCGGCGATCCCGTGACGGCTCAGTACTGCGAAGAGCCCAGGTCGACGGAAATACTGCTCGCGGTGACGAATCGGGATTCGTCACCGGCCAGCCAGCACACGGCTTCGGAGATGTCCTCGGGCAGGGCGACACCCTCCGGCAGCAGCGGGGTGTTCATATTGGCCAGCAGGCCGTTGGTCTCGGCCGCGCGGGTGAGCGCGCCGACCATATCCCCGGATCCCATCGGGGTGGCGACCGGACCGGGGGCGACACTGTTGACCCGGATCGAGTGTTTACCGAGTTCAGCGGCGAGTGCCCGCGCCATACCGGTGACCGCGTGCTTACTGGCGGTGTAGTGGACCATGAACGGTTGCATGGCCACGCCCGATGCCGAACTGATCAGAATGATCGACCCGCCGCGCCCGCCGTCGATGATCCGCTGCGCTCCCGCGGTCACCGTGTTCCAGGTACCCGTGACATTGGTATCGAGTACGGCCTGGAACGACGCCGGCGTGATGGCGTCCCACGGTTCGGGGATGCATATCCCGGCATTGGCGACGATCACATCGAGCCTGCCGAACACCTCGACACCGTTGTCGACGGCGGCGCGCAGGGCAGGCAGATCGCGGGTGTCCACGACGGAGGCGATGATCTTGCGGCCGGTGCCCTCCACCAGGCGGACGGTTTCGTCGAGATCGTCCGGCGTCGCGGAATCGTAGGGGACCGCGGGCGGCAGCGGCCCGCAGAGGTCGACGGCGATGATATCGGCGCCTTCCGAGGCCAGCCGGACCGCGTGCGCGCGTCCCTGACCACGTGCCGCGCCGGTCACGAAGGCCACTTTGCCGGATAGTCGACCGCTCACTGAACCACTCCTGTCGTTTCGGATACGTCCGACCATTCTGATCCCGCGAACGCCTATCCGGTCAACGCTTCGAGAGCGATATCGGCCAACTCCGGCCGGCAGATCAACAGATCCGGGAGATAGGGGTCGGGCCGGTTGTAGCGTAGCGGCGACCCGTCCAGCCGGGAGACGTGCAGCCCGGCCGCCGCCGCGACCGCGACGGGAGCACAGGAGTCCCATTCGTACTGCCCGCCGGAGTGGGCGTAGATATCGGCGGCGCCTCGCACCACGGCCATCGCCTTCGCGCCCGCCGATCCCATCGGCACCGGGATCGCCGACAGGCGCGCGACCAGCTGCCGGACCTCGAACGAGGGCCGGCTCCGCGAGAGCGCTACCCGGACGGTGCCCGGTGCGGGGGGCGGTGGCAGGATCGGCGGCCGTCCGGTGTGCAGGACCGTACCCTCGGCGGGCAGTGCGACCGCACCGGCCACGGGTTCCCCGTCCACCGCGAGGGCCACGTGCACCGCCCAGTCCGATCGACCCGGTTCGCCGTACTCCCGGGTCCCGTCGAGCGGGTCCACGATCCACACCCGCGACCGTTCGGTACGCACCGGGTCGTCCGGTGATTCCTCCGAGAGCACCGCGTCCGCCGGACGCTCCTCGGCCAGCCGCTCGAGCAGCAGCCGGTCGGAGCGCTGATCGCCGACCCGGCCGCCCAGATCGCGGATGGAAAGCAGGAGTTCGCCGGCTTCTTTCGCCAGGGTCGCGGCGAGTGTGTGGTCGTCCATGGAATCCTTCCCGGCAGGTGATACCGCCCAGATCCATATACCACGATGGGCCCGGTATGCCTGTGCCGCGGTTGCCGCCGGCGAGCGGCGGCAACCGGTGCGCGGCGGCGCCGCGCCGTGATCCGCCGCGGGATCATCGGCCGGGCTGCGGGCCGCCGGTCGGGCGGTCAGTAGGCGATGAAGAGAATTTCGTCGCGGGTGTAGTCGTGTCCGGGATGGTTCTCCTTGAGGTGTTTCTGGACCACCTCGACCAGCTCGTCCTCGGTGCTGCCGGTGATGTGCTCGCCGCAGGGGCAGTTCAGCCGGGTCTTCATAGAATGATTCCTCTCTGGATGGTCGGTCGGCCTCAGCGTAGTGGGCCGCGTCGCGCGGCGACGGATGATCGCTATCCGTCCGCCGGGGTCCGGCTCGCGCCGCCCCGGCCGATCCGTCCGGGAGGTCCTATGAGCGGAGGCGTACCGGCATGCGTTTGATGCCGTGGATGAAATCGCTGTGCACGTATTCCGGTTCGCCGAGCGTCACCTCCGGCGTCCGGGTAAGCAGTTCGCGGAACAGCAGACGCAGTTGCATCCGGGCCAGCCAGGCACCCAGGCAGAAATGCGCACCGCCACCCCCGAATCCGGAATGCGGATTGTGGGTGCGGGTGATGTCGAAGATATGCGGATCGTCCAGCGCGGTCTCGTCGCGGTTGGCCGAACAATAGAACAGCACCAGCTTCTCGCCCGTACGGATCCGCGTGCCGGCCACCTCGGTATCGGCGACCGCGTGCCGGGCGAAATGCATGACCGGTGACCCCCAGCGGATGAATTCCTCGACCGCGCCGCCGATCCGGGCGTCGAAATCCTCGAGCAGCCATTCCCGCTGGGCGGGATGCTCGGTGAGGGCCTTGAACGCATGGGAGGTGGTCTGCTTGGTGGTGTCGTTCCCGGCCGAGGCCAACAGCACCATGAACGCCCCGAGTTCCTCGTCGGTGAGCCCGTGGCCGTCGACCTCGGCGGAGACGATGGCCGACATGAGATCGTCGTGGGGCCGCAGACGCCGATGCCGGGCGAGATCGGTTCCGGCCCGGTGCAGGATGCCGAACTGGGCCAGGAAGAACTCGCCGCGTTCCTCCAGGCTCGCGTATTCGGCGTCGCTCGAACCGAACATGGCCTCGGCCGCATAGGCCACCGCCTCCCGCTGCCCCCCTTCGATCCCGATCATGTCGGAAATGGTGCGCATCGGCAGCATGCGCGACACACTGTCGACGAAGTCGACCGGCTCGCCGTCACGTAACTTCGCCAGGAACTCGTCCACGATCTCGGTGGCGTTGGCGCCGATCTGAGATTCGATCCGCCGCACCTGGCGCGGGGTGAACGCAGAGCTGATCAATTTCCGGTACCGGGTGTGCTGCGGGGGGTCCATCATGAGAAAAAATGTGGTGGGCCGCTGTAGTTCGACCGGCATCGGATCCATGCTGATACCCAGCGTGGAGGTGAAGAGTTCGGGGTGGCGGCTGATATGGGCGATATCGTGGTGCCGCGTCACCGCCCAGTAGCCCGGCTCGTCGTGGGGGAACAGTGCCGGAGGCGGCGCGTGCCAGGTGAGACCGGGTTCGGCGCGGAGCCGGGCGAACGTCTCGTCGCGAGTGGCGAAATCCCGCGCCCAGAAGTCCGGTTCGGAGATATCGAGCCGGTGGTGGCGGCGAGGGGTGACCGGGGCGCTGTCGGTAGTGCTCATGAGCGGTCTCCGAGCTCGGTGATCCAGGGTCGCGCGCGGGTGGCGACGGCCGGCCCTCGCGCACATATGTAGAGGACAACGATAGAACGTGGCCCGCGGCGCGTTGGCGGCTTCGGCGGAATCGAGACGGTCCCGACACTCGGATTCGAAATACTCCCTCTACCAGTATAAATGGAGAGTTCGAAAATCTTTTCTCGAGAGATCGCCTCCGGCAGCGATCAATTCGGAGACTCCCCGTCGTCCTACCTGTCGAGCCCTACCTGTCGATCGTGTACCCCAGGACAACCGGATAGAGAGACAGCGATGCCGGATACACCGTTCATTTCGTCATCCACCGGCCGGTCGCCGGTCGGCGTCGAAACGTCCCGCGCGAGCATCGCGCGGGTCTACGACGCCGGCCTCGGCGGCAAGGACAATTTCGAGGTCGACCGCGCGGTGCTGGACGCCGTGCGCGAGGTCGCGCCCGGTGTCTGTGCCATGGCACGCCGTAACCGCGCCTGGCTACGCCGCGTGATCCGCTATCTCGGCGGCATCGTCGGAGTGGAGCAGTTCCTGGACGCGGGCGCCGGTCTGCCCGCGGTCGGCAATACGCACGAGATCGCCCAGCTGGTGAATCCCTGGGCGCGGGTGGCGTATCTGGACAACGATCCGATGGTCAGCGCGCACGGACGCGTCCTGATGGAAACCAACGAGGACACGGTCTACCTGCGCGGTGATCTCACGGATCCGTTGCTGCTGGCCCCGGAGTCGGCGGTGTGGCGTTATCTGGATCCCGGCCGGCCGGTCGCTGTGATCCTGGGCGCGGTGCTACACCACATCGAGGATGCGCAGCGCCCGCGGGAGATCGTCGCGCGCTGCGCGGAGGCATTGTGCCCCGGATCGTTCGTGGCGATTACGCATTTCTGGGATCCGGGTGCCGGATCTCCCGAGCACGGGCTCGCCCGGGAGATGGAGCGGCGATTCCTGGAGCGCGGCCTGGGTACCGGCTGGTTCCGCAGCCGGGAGGAGATCATGTCCTTCTTCGACGGCCTGGAGCCGGTCGAGCCGGGCGTGGTGCCGCTGGATCAGTGGTGGCCTTCCGGTCCGGCGCGCTCGCCCGCGACTCCGGAGGAGGGGCTGATCCTCGGCGGGGTCGCGCGAAAGCCGGAGGTTTCGTAACACGCGGTGGGTACGGCGGATTCGGTCTGCCGCACTGTGGGCTAGGCAGCCGCTGGCGGAAATAGGGTTCTCGTGAACGAGAATTGTCTTATACTTTTCGCTGGACCGGCTGCCCCCCGACGATATCCACGGTGGGCGGCGTAGACCGTGCTGGAACTGGATAGGTGCCGTGAGCTCGTCGAACAAACCGTGGACAGTGGCGGACGCACCCGATCAGTCGGGCCGCACCGCAGTGGTGACCGGTTCGAACACCGGGATCGGGCTGGAGGTGGCCCGTGGCCTGGCGCGCCGTGGGGCGACGGTGGTGCTGGCCTGCCGTAACGATGCCGCCGCTGCGGTGGCCGAGGCCGATATCGAGAATTCGGAACCGGGTTCCGACGTCCGGACCGTGCATGTCGATATCGGCGATCTGAGCTCGGTCGCGGAATGTGCGCGGCGCCTGCACGACGAGTTGCCCGGAATCGACCTGCTGGTCAACAACGCGGGCGTGGTGGCGGGAACGCGGACGTTGACCGTCGACGGGTTCGAAAGCGATTTCGGTATCAACTTCCTGGGCCATTTCGCGTTGACCGCCCGGCTGGCGGATCTGATCACCGCGGCCCCGGCCGGACGTATCGTCGGTGTGGGCAGTATGAGTCACGGGCGACGCAGCGCGGCACTGGATTTCGACGATCTACAATCCGAGCGCAGTTTCGGACGGCTGATCACCTACTCGCGATCGAAAACGGCGTCCATGACCTTCATGGTCGAATTGCAGCGCAGGCTGGCCGCCGCCGGTTCGCGGGCGATATCGGTGGGCGCGCATCCCGGTGGGGTGCGGTCCACGATCCTGCGCGACCAGAGCCTGCTGGTCCGTATCGCGTACAGCGATATCGTGATGACGCTGGCCCGGTTGGTCACCCAGACGCCCGAGGCCGGTGCCCAGTCGATTCTGCGGGCGGCGCTCGACCCCGAGGTCCAGGGTGCCGGGTTCTACGGGCCGGACAAGCGGTGGGGCCTGGTGGGCCCGCCCGAGCTGCTGGCCACGCCGCCCGGTGCGTCGGACCCCGGGGCCGGCCGACGCCTGTGGGGGATCGCCGAGGAACTGACCGGCGTCGCCTTCGCCCCCGGTGCGCAATCGCCGCGACCGGACGCGCCGGTGAGCGGTGCGGTGGGTCCGGCGACGGACGCCACCGGCGACGCCTCGTAGCCGGGATTCATATCGGACCGGGCGCCGGGTTACCGCGGCCGGCGGGGCCGGATGAGTCCCTCCTGCATGGTGGTCGCGCAGAGCCGGCCGGACTGATCGAGCACTTCCCCGTGCGCGAGCCCCCGGCCCCCGCCGGACCAGCGGCCGTACTGGTCGTGCAGGAACCACTCGTCGACCCGGATCGGCGCATGGAACCAGATCGAATGGTTGATCGTGGCCACCTGCAGGTCCACGTGTTCCAGTGCGTCACCGTGCGGGCCGGTGGTCGCCGAGAGCAACAGCAGATCGCTGAGATACATCAGGCAGGCCGCCTGCTCGAGTCCGGCATCGGGAACGGGCTGCCGGGTTCGCAGCCATACCCGCTGCCGGGGAGAAGAGGCTTCGCCGCGCATGGCGTGGGCCCGGGCCGGCGGGTCGGGAAAGCGGGCGTCGATACCGAGCGCGTCGAGGAAATGGCTGGTCCATTGGAGCGCGGCCGGATGCCCGGCGAACACCTCCGCGATATCCGGCACCTCCTCGGGGGCGGGAGTGTCGAGCGCCGCGATCTGATGGGCCAGGCCGTCCTCGGGCCGGTGGAAGGACGCGAGCATTGTGAAGATCACCCGGTCGTTCTGGACGGCCTCCACCCGGCGGGTCGAGAAGGAACCGCCGTCCCGGACCGGTTCGACCACGAAATCGGTGGGAACCGTGGTGTCGCCCGGCAACAGGAAATAGGTCTGCGCGGAATGGATGGGCCGGTCGGTGGGTGCGGTGAGGCCGGCCGCCAGGACCGCTTGGCCCGCGACCTCCCCGCCGTAACTGCGTTGCGGTGCGCCTGCGTGGATACGACCGCGGAACCGGAACTCCTCCAGACGCTCGAGCCCGATCCGGTCGGCGATCGATTCCGCGGGCCGCACGGCTTCCAGCGTCATGGCCACCTCCAGTGGTGCGAAGTGCGGCCACGAGCCGCGGAGTTCGAGCTACCGTCGGGTCCATTATGGTCGGCGGCGCCCCTACGGCCTCCGGTGGCCCCGGGAACCCGCCGCGCGGCCGGCGCGGGCACCGGCTTCGTGGCGGGGAGCGCGGGTCACTTGGGTGCGAACCGCATCCCGGCATCCAGTCGCAGGCACTGGCCGTTGAGCATGGCGTTGTCGACGATGGCGCAGGCCAGTTTGGCGTATTCCTCCGGCCGCCCCATCCGCTTCGGGAACGCGTTGCCGGCGACCAGCGGGGTCACCATCTCCTCCGGCACACCCGCCAGGATCCCGGTGTCGAACAGGGACGGGGCGATGGCCAGCACCCGCACACCCACCGAACCCAGGTCGCGGGCCATGGTCAGGGCCATCCCGGCGATCCCGGCCTTTGCGGCGGTATAGGCGACCTGCCCGATCTGTCCTTCGAAAGCGGCGATGGAGGCGGTATTGACGATGACGCCGCGTTCGCCGTCGGCATTCGGTTCACCCTGACTCATATGCCAGGCCTGTAGCCGGTTGAGATTGAACGTGGCGATCAGGTTGAGATTGATGATCTGGGTGAACGACTCCAGATCATGCGGCCCGTCCTTGGAGAGGGTGCGCTTGGCGATCCCGCCCCCGGCCGTATTGACGGCGATATCCAGGCCGCCCAGTTCGGCCACCGCCTCGGCGAGCACCGATTCCACGCCCGCGTGATCGGTGACATCGGCCTCGAAGAAGGAACCACCCAGATCGGCCGCGATTTTGGTGCCTTCGGCGGCCGTCCGGTCGACGATCGTGACCTTGGCACCGCGTGCGGCGAGGGCCTCGGCGCTCGCGCGACCCATACCGGAGGCCCCTCCGACGACGATTGCCCGTGATCCCTGAATCTCCATGGTTTCCGTCCTTCTCGGTGCAGTGTCGCCCGGCGACACGCGCCGGACATAACCCGGCCTACGTTATAGCGACCGGACGGGCCCGAACGCGACTTTTCATGGAAGTATCGTTGATAGTGCTGGTCGCGGGCTCAGCCGGCCGGTGCGGTATCGAGTGGATAGCGGCCGCCGAGCCGCTGCCGCTCCCCGTAGTGGAAACCCACCGCGAGGTCGTCGGCCACCTGAATCGCCACATCCCGGCCCTCCACCGATTCCACCCACTCCGATGGGAGCGCGGCGAGCCCGTGGCGGGCGCCGAGGAGATTTCCGGCGACGGCGCCGGTGGAATCGGAATCGCCGGAATGATTCACCGCGAGCAGCAGTGCGCCCCGGACATCACCGGTTCGTTCGGCGTGCAGGGCGCAGTACACCGCGACGGCGAGACATTCCTCGGCGATCCAGCCCTGGCCGACCTGTTCGACCCGTTCGGGTGTCGCGGGCCCGGCCGCCGCCTGCTCGCCCGCGCGGGCGAGCGCGCCGATCGTTTCCCGGGCTCCGGGGGCCGCGCCCAGTATCTCGCCGGTCTCGCTCAGCGCTTCGGCCAACGTGGATCCGGTGACCAGGCGGTCGACGAGCGCGCCCAGCGCCCCCGCCGCCAGATAACCGGTGGGATGGCCATGGGTGAGCTGACCGCAGCGCGCGGCGGTCTCGAAGGCGACCCGGGCACCGGCCGCCACCAGACCGAAAGGCGCCGAACGCATCACCGTTCCGCAGCCTTTGGACCCGGCGTTCACAGGCCCCGGTTCCCCGAACGGCTGCGGCGCCAGGTAGGTCGCGGACTGGCGCCGCAACCCGCTCATACAGGCATTTCCCGGAGCCCGGACCGCATAGAGGAACCCCAGGCCCGCCAGCCAGCCGTCGGGCCGTCCGGGCGGTCGCGGTTCCTCCTGGGTGGCCAGCCAGCGCAGATAGGCCCGCCGCAGCACCGGAACCGGATCGTGGCCGGGTGGGCAGCGCAGCAGCCCCTCGGCGGTGAACAGCGTCATCTGTGTATCGTCGGTGATCTGTTGCGGCGCAGCGGGATCCGGGCCGGGCAGGAACCCGGTGATCCCGGCATCGCCGTACCCGTTCCGGATATCGGTCAGCGACCGGAATTCGATCGGCCAACCAAGGGCGTCTCCGATCGCGCCGCCCACCAGGGTGCCGCGGATTCTGTCGACCAGTGTCCGGTAGTCATCCACGACCCGCGATCCTCGCAGTAGACCCGGCGCGGCACAACAGGTTTCCGCGAGCTGCGGTCACAGCGGGGTGAGTTCGAACACCGGATGCTGTCCGGCTTCCGCGACGAACCGCTCGACCGGGTCTCCGCGTTCGGCCCGGAAGTACTCGCGGGTCGCCGAGGCGATCTCGAGGTAGTGCCGCAGCACGGGGCCGGCCTCGTCCGCCGAGACCTCCCGGATGGCGTAATCGCGGCTGCGGCGGCGCCGGGTGAGCGTCACCCGGCCCGCGGCGCGGGCGTTGTGCACCCACCCCACGGCGCCGTAGGGGGCAACCAGCCATTGACGCTCGTCGTGGTCCACGAGCAGGACCGGATTGTGCCGGGGCCGCCCGGTCCGGCGGCCGCGGGTGGTGAGCAGGTAGGAGTACGGAATCAAACCCGCGCGGGTGAGTGCGGTCATCACCCTGTTCTCCATGCCGGACAGCCGCCCGCGCCGGTAGCGGCGGGCGGGTTCGGAATTCGCGGGGTCAGGCACGCGCGTCACCATGGGGCATGCCCTCAGGCTACCCAGCGATGTTCGAGGCCGGGCGAATCCGGGCCCGGTGCGCTACGCCGTCTCCTGGAGGTGATGGGCGGATCGCCCGACCTCGGCGGGGCCGCTGCCGACCAGGAGTCGTTTGAATGCCTCCTGTTCCCGTATCCCGCGCGCTTCGGCAAGGCGCCGGGCGGTGGGGCTGATCCGGACCGCCGCGCTGCGGGCCAGATTCACGGGCAGGCGCAGGAGCGGGTACCAGGGCGGCATATAGGGCGGCAGTCCGAGTTGCCGCATGGCGCCGGGGCCCAGATACATACTGGCGATCGACAGATGCTGGGCGCGGGCGATCCGGCCGCGCAGCCAGGGCAGATTCGGGTAGTTCCAGGTGAGGGGATCGTCGGCCATGGGCAGGGCCAGGCGGCGGGTGGTTTCGTCGGGATTGGTGATCGACGACATGCAGTGGTACAGGATCCGGACACTGTCCCGGAACCCGGTGGGCAGCCATTCGTCGGTGACGCCCATCAGCCAGCCCACGTATCGGGCGAGATGCGCGGCGGCCTCGCGGTCGGCGTGGGAAGGCAGGATTCCCATGGCCATTCCGCCGATGAACGGTGCGATGAGGGCACCCACCAGGGTCGCGGCCATATCGGTCTGGTTGATCGGCAACCCCCAGGCGTCGCCGTCCCAATCGGGCATTGCGGCGACATGGCGGCGGACCAGCGAGTGGACGAAACGAACGTGCAGGGTGGAGCGGTATCCGGGCCCGAACTTCGCCATGCCGTTCTGCACGTCCAGCGCCCACTGCATGGTCTCGGCGAAACGCTGGGCAGGCCCCTTCTCCAGCGCGCCGGTGCGTAAGAGGGTCTTGTTGAATCCCGACGCGAGATATCCGCCGAGGAACGAGACGTCGCGCGCCAGGTACAGGCCGTCGTAGCCGCCGCGGCGCAGGACCCGCTCGCCGTGCGACACCAGTTCGGTGTCCACCCAGGCGGGGGTGGCTTCCACGGTGGTGAAGAAATCCCGCAGTGGTGCCGGGGCGTCGGGGACGCTGTCGATTCCGGAATGCAGGGCGCGTTCGAAGAGCGGCCGGGTCGCGGCCATCCCGGTGGCGATCATCCAGTCGACCAGTGAGTCCATCGGTTCGTCACCGACCAGCAGGGAGGCGCCCATGGCCTCCCACTGGGCGGAATCCGGTGCGCCGATGCCCATCAGCATCGCGAAGGGGCGCAGCCCGGGAACCTTGACCGGGGCGGCGGGATGGCGGCTGGGAACGGCTACGCCGTTGTCGTCGAAACCCATGAAACGAATGTATGGAATGCGTTACATTGTGTCAATGGATGCCCAGGAAGCCGGGGAGCGGCAGAGCAACGACCCGCGCCGATATGTCGTGATCGGTGGCGGCCTGGCCGGGCTCGCGGCCGCGGTGTGGCTGGCGGAGGCCGGTAAACAGGTGACGGTGCTGGAACGGCGCACCCGGCTGGGTGGGCGCACCCAGGCGATGCGTGTCCCGGAGGTCGGCGACGTTCCCGACAACGGTCAGCATGTCGTGGCGAGCGGATATCGCAGCCTGTTCCGGTATCTCGAGAGTGTGGGGACCCGCGAGTATGTGCAGTTCCCGGGCGGCGGCACGCTGCGCTGGCCGGGTGGGCGCGCGGTGCCGTTGCGCACCAGCGGGATCGGCGCCCTCCGTACCGTGCTCGGAGCCCATCCCGACGCCGGACTGCTCGACCGGCTGCGCGCCCTGCGTGCCACCGCGCGCCTCGGCCGCGAAGCCCTGTTCCAGCCCGCCGACCTGGCCGATCTCACCACCGCGCAGTGGTTCCAACGGGTCGGGATGCCGGCGAAAGCACGGGAGGCGCTCTGGGATTGGCTGGCGCTCGGTATCGCCGCCGAGCCGGTCGACCGCGAATCGGCCAAGATCTTCGCCGATGTGCTGGCCACCGGAATCCGGATCGGTCTCCGCGACCGGGTGGGTGTCACCATCGGATATCCCACCGTGGACCTGGACACGCTCTATATCACCGGTGCGGAACGGGTATTCGAGAAATACGGGGTGCGGGTGCGTTTCCGGACCCTGGCCCGCCGGATCGTCGTCACCGAGGGGGCGGTGACCGGTGTCGTGCTGGACGACGGCACCGAGATCCCGGCCGATGCCGTGGTCTGCGCGGTGCCCAACACCGGTATCCACGGTCTGCTCGACGATCTCCCCGAACACGCCGAGATCTATGCCGCCGCGGACAAACTGAACGTGACGCCCATCGTCAGCACCAACCTCTACCTGGACCGCCCCCTCGCCACGAAATCGGCTATGGAGGCGCTGATCGGCGGGACCGGGGTGATCGACGAGGTCTTCGACCGGCAGCGGATGCACGATCGCGACCCCGGCGGTTCGTGGCTGTACTGTCTCACCACCAGCGGCGCCTACGAGCAGATCCACAAGAGCAATGACGAGATCATCGAGGAACAGGTGGCACTCATCCGCCGCTACTATCCGGAAGCGGCCGAAGCGAATGTGGTGCACGCGCATGTGGTGAAAATGCCCAAGGCCACCTTCTCGCAGGTGGTGGGCACCGACGGATTGCGGCCCGATCAGCGGACCTCGGTCCCCACCCTGATGCTCGCCGGGGACTGGACGCGCACCGACTGGTCGGCCACGATGGAAAGCGCGGCGCAGAGCGCGGAACGGGCGGTGGCCGCTCTCCTTGCCCATGCTGCCATCCGGTGACCAGGGGTGACGTCCTGAGGCCCGGTCTATACTCCGGCCATATGGTTCGCAGCTATGACGAAGTCGATGAACGGATCCTCGACGCGACGCTGGCTCGGATCCTGCAGGTCGGCATTCGGCGCAGCAGCCTGGACGATATCGCGCGTCGCTGCGGGATCAATCGGGTGACGATCTACCGGCGGTTCTCGGGCAAGGACAATCTCATCGAGGCCGCGCTGTCCCGGGAGATCGGCCGGGTGCTCACGGAGGCCTCCACGATCGCCGCCACGGCCTCCGGTGTCGACGCCCAGATCGAGGAAACCGTCCTGTTCGTCCTGCGGCTCACCCGGACCCATCCGCTGGTGACACAGCTGCTGTCGGTGGCGCCGGAGGACGCGCTCGGGTTCTATACCGTGCGCGGCCAGGAGATGGTCTCCCAAGGCATCGAATACATCGCGGGCGTGCTGCAGGCCGCCCAGGAGCAGGGCCTGCTCGCCCGCTACGACCCGCGCCCGGTGGCCGAACTGGTCGCGCGGATGGCGCATTCACTGATGCTCACGCCGATTGCCGGCGTGGACTTCGACGATGAGCGGGCGGCGCGGGACTTCGTCCGGGGCACCATCGTCCCGCTGATGAAATACGGGATCGGTAAGGAGTTGCAGCAGTGGTGAACATAAGCCGGACCACGCGGGTGTCCGACAGCGTCGTGGTGGCGGTCGATCCGGATACCGCCTACGACGCGGTGAGCGATGTGACGCAGATGGGCCGGTGGAGTCCGGAGAACACCGGTGCGGTGGTGACCGACCCCGGCGCGCCGGCCTATCCCGGTATGACGTTCGTAGGAGCCAATCGCCGGGGACCGATGCGGTGGCACACCGAATGCACGGTGACCGAGGCGGTACGGCCGAGCCTGTTCCGGTTCGAGGTACGGCGCTGGGGCGTGGGGAAACTGCTGCTGCCGGTGGCCGTGGCGACCTGGGAGTACGAGTTCGTGGCCGTGGCCGGGGGAACCCGGATCACCGAGACCTGGTTCGACGACCGCACCACCTGGCCGGATACGCCGGCCCTGTGGTTCGACCGGATCGCCACCGGAAAGCGGGGTTTCGCCGAATTCCAGAAAGGCAATATCCGGCGCACTCTCGATCGGCTGAAGGCCGAACTCGAAGTCGCCCGCTGACGCCGAGAATAGCCTCCCCACCTGCGCTGGACAGGTGTCCATGTCGCCTGGAGCCCATCGTGGATCAGTGCGCTGAGCTGGTGCGATAGGGGTCGGCGGCGACTCGGGGCGTAATTGGGCAATCGACCGATAGGTTCTTGACACCGGCTGTGACATGTATCTACTTTTGAGCCCGCCCGCGAAATCTTCGCGGGCACTCCGTTGTCGGCTACCCGGCCGCTGCGTCCGGGGTGAGGCAGCGGCGGTGCGCCTGCGCGGAGTCGTGTGCACGGCTGGTTCGGAGGTCGCTCTTGTCCGCAATTTCACGGCGCACTTTTCTGGGGGGTGCCGCGGCGGCGGCCGGTATCACGCTGACCGGCGCGGCGGTCGCGACGGCGGACAACAGTGTGCGGACCCCGCGCCGGCGGACTCCGATGGTGCGCGAAGAGCACCGGGTGATCGTGGTGGGTTCGGGTTTCGGTGGTGGGATCGCTGCCCTGCGTCTGGCTCGGGCGGGTGTCCCCGTGCTGCTACTCGAACGCGGAAAACGCTGGGCCACCGGGCCCGACGCCAATACCTTCGGTAATCCGCTCGATCCCGACAAGCGGCTGCTGTGGTACGGGTCGGCGCCCCAGGTGCTCGGCAGGCCGGTAGCTCTCGAGCCCTACACGGGTTTGCTCGACGCGGTGGTCGGCGAGAATATGACCGCGCTGTGCGCGGCCGGCCTCGGCGGCGGTTCACTGCTCTACCAGGGGATGTCGCTGCAGCCGGCGGAAGCGGTGTTCAACACCCACTTCCCGCAGGAACTGGATTGGCGGCTGATGGACCGCGTCCACTACCCGCGTGTCGCCTCGATGCTGCAACTGGCGGTGGCGCCGGACGAACTGATCGCGCATCCGAACTACAAGGCGGCGCGGGTTTTCGCTCGGAACGCCGCGGCCGCCGGGCTTCCGGTGTCGAAGATCCCGATGCCGATCGACTGGAACTACGCACTCGCCGAAACGCGCGGCGAGATGAAGGCGTCCTATTCCAACGGTGCGGGCGCCTTCGGCGTGAACAACGGTGGCAAACATTCCGTGGATGTCACCTACGTTGCCGAAGCCGAGGCGACCGGACTGGTCGATGTGCAGGTGATGCACAACGTGACCGATATCGAACGCGGCCCCGACGGTCGCTGGATCGTCCACGTCGACCGCACCGACGAATCGGCCCGGGTTCTGGAGCAGAAGATCCTCACGGCCAATGCGCTCGTCATGGCCGCCGGAAGCCTCAACACCACCCGTCTGCTCATGCGGGCGTCGGGCAAGGGGCTGGTCCCGGATCTGCCGGACGAGCTCGGCGCCGGCTGGGGCACCAACGCCGACCGGATCTACACCTGGACCGACCTGGCCGAGGATTTCGGGCCGGAACAGGGTGGACCCGTCGTCTACGGCAGCCTCAACTGGAGTGATCCCGCGACCGCCCACACTGTGATCCAGGCATCGATCCCGCCGCTGGGGATGGATGCCCGCACCACGATGCTGGTGGGATACGGCGTGAGTGAGGCCCGCGGCCGATTCGTCTACGATTCCGCGGCCGAAACCGCCCGGCTGTCGTGGCCCGCGGACGGCGATGCGGACATTCAGTACGGCCATATCGAGAAGACCGTGCACAAGGTGGCCGGGGCGGCCTCGGTGGTGGGCGATACCAACCGGGCGTTCCCCTCGACCTGGCATCCGCTCGGGGGCGCGTGTATGGGTTCGGTCTGCGACCTCGACGGCCGGGTGCTCGGGCAGCGTGGTCTCTACGTCCTCGACGGGGCGCTGCTGCCCGGTAACGCCGCTGCCTGCAACCCGTCGATGACCATCGCCGCGGTGGCCGAACGTGCCATGGACAACCTGGTGGTCCAGGACGTGGGTGCGGTGATCTGATATCGGAGCGCCGCCGGGTGGGCGCGGGGAACCCGGAATCCCCGCGCCCGGTGTAGAACGTGTTCTAATCTGAAGGTCCCCGGGCCATGGTCCGGGATATGCCCGAGCCCCCGACCGGAATGAGAACCGTGCCTGTTGCCCTGACCGCCGACCAGGCGGCGCTGGCCGAAACCGTCGCCGGTTTCGCCGGCCGCCACGCCGGTCGCGAATACACGCGCAAGTACGCCGACGAGCTGAAACAGGGTGTGCTGCCCACATTCTGGCCGGACCTGGTGGCGCTCGGACTGCCCGGTATCCACCTGGGCGAGGCCGTCGGGGGGCAGGGTGGGACCCTGGACGACCTCGCTGTGGTACTCGCCGAATCGGGCCGCTCGCTCCTACCGGGCCCGTTGCTGCCCACGGTGGTCGCCAGCGCCGCGCTCGCCCCGGCCGCCGGCGCGGACCCCGTCGACTCCGTGCTGCGGCGCTTCGCATCGGGCGCCACGGCGGCGGTGATCCTGCCGGAGCACGGCATCGCCCGTGGCGGTACCACCGCGAACCCGGTGTTGACCGGTTCGGCCCGGGTCGTCCTCGGCGCGGCCGCGGCCGAACTGTTCCTCGTCGCCGCGACCGCGGACACGCACGTGCGGTGGTTCGTCGTGGACCGCACGGCAGCGGGGATGGTCGTCGAGGTCGAGGATGCCGCCGATCTGGGTCGCGATATCGGCGCCGTCCGGCTCCAGGAGGTATCCGGCGCGGTATCCGTCGATCTCGACACCGACCGGGTATCCGCCCTGGCGGTGGCGCTCGCCGCGGTGGAAGCCGCCGGGGTGATCCGCTGGTGCGCCGACACCGCCACCGAATATGTGAAGTCCCGCAGGCAGTTCGGACGGCCGATCGGCGCGTTCCAGGCGGTGCAGCACCGCACCGCGCAACTGCTGATCACCAGCGAACTTGCCACCGCCGCGGCGTGGGACGCGGTGCGCGGACTCGACGACGAGCCGCGGCAGCGAACCCATGCGGTGGCCGGGGCGGCGCTCACCACCCTGGGCAACGCGGTCCACGCGGCTGTGGAATGCCTCGGTTTGCACGGTGCCATCGGCTTCACGTGGGAGCACGATCTGCACCTGTACTGGCGCCGGGCCATTTCCCTGGCCGGCCTCGCCGGACCGGTGGGAACCTGGGAACAGCGGCTCGGCGAAGCGGCCCTGCACGGTCCGCGGAACTTCGCCGTCCCGCTACCGGAGGACGATGCGACTTTCCGCGACTGGGTTTCGGAGGTCCTGGATCGCGCAGCCGAGTTGGCCAATCCGAATTCGTCGACGATCGGGGACCACGATTCGGTGAACACCGGCCCGCGCCGGACCCTGCTGGCCGACAGTGGCCTGGTATCACCGCCGATGGCCCGGCCCTACGGAATCGAGGCAGGCCCGCTGGAACAGCTGATCCTGCAGGACGAATACGATCGGCACGGCATCCCCGCTCCCTCCATGGGTATCGGGCAGTGGGTGGTGCCGATCGTGCTCCAGCGCGGCACCCCCGACCAGCTGGCCCGGCTGGCGGCGCCGGCGCTGCGCGGCGAGGAGATCTGGTGCCAGCTGTTCAGCGAACCTGAGGCCGGATCCGATGTCGCGTCCCTGAGCCTGCGTGCCACCCGGGCCGACGGCGGCTGGGAACTGAACGGGCAGAAGATCTGGACCACCCTCGCGCACCGTTCCGACTGGGGCCTGCTGCTCGCCCGCACCGACCCGGACGCGCAACGGCATCGCGGGCTGACGATGTTCCTGGTCGATATGCACGGCACCGGGGTGCAGGTCCGTCCCATCACCCAGGCCAGCGGCGACGCCGAATTCAACGAGGTCTTCTTCGACAACGCCTTCGTACCCGATTCGATGGTGCTCGGTGAGCCGGGCCAGGGCTGGGCGCTGACGCTGGAGACGCTCGCCCAGGAGCGGCTGTTCATCGGCGGGGTCCGGGACCCGGGGCACAACGCGCGGCTGCGCGGGATCATGGACCGGGAGGAGTACGCGGGTGAGCGGGGCGATGCGGTGCGTACGCTCGGACGGATCAGCGCACGCGGCGCTGCCATTTCGGCGATGAATCTGCGCGAAACGATCCGGCGGCTCGACGGTCATCCGGTGGGCCCGGCGACGAGTATCGCGAAGGCGGCCGCTTCGATGCTGCACACCGACGCGGCCGCGGCCGCGCTCGATCTCATCGGCCCGGCCGCGGCGCTCGGGGAAGCGGTCTCCGAACCGGTGCATCACGAACTGGATATCCCCACCTGGGTGATCGGCGGCGGGACGCTGGAGATCCAGCTCAACACGATCGCGACCCTGGTCCTCGGCCTGCCCCGGAAATAGACGCGCACACCCCCGATCAGCTGCGGGAATGGCTCACCCGGATCACCCGGAACTCGGCGCTCCCCCGGATTCGGCGCCCTTCGCGGTGAACCTGATCGTGCACAAGACCAACGGGCGGTTGCTCGAGGATCTCGCGATCCTGGAGGAGTTCCGGGTGCCGATCGTGATCACCTCGCTCGGCGCCCGTCCCGATGTGAACGAGCGAATCCATGCCTACGGCGGTGTGGTCCTGCACGATGTCATCAGCGATACCTTCGCGCGCAAGGCGGTCGAGAAGGGTGCGGACGGGCTGATCGCGGTGGCGGCCGGTGCCGGTGGCCACGGCGGTATCGTCTCACCGTTCGCGCTGGTGCGGGAGATACGGGAGTGGTTCGACGGGCCGCTGGTCCTCTCGGGTGCCATCGCGCACGGCGACAGCGTGCCGGCGGCCTTGGCGGCGGGAGCCGATTTCGCCTACGTCGGTTCGATGTTCATCGCCACCGACGAGGCCGACGCGGTGCCCGAGTACAAGAAGATGATCGTCACCGGAACGGCCCGGGATATCGTTCGTGTACACGGACTTCTTCACCGGCGTGCAGGGTAACTATCTGCGCCCCAGCATCACTGCCGCCGGCCTGGATCCCGATAATCTGCTGACCTCGGGGGTGAGGCCGGTTCGCTGGGATTCCTGAGCTCTGACGAACCGAAGGCCTGGCGCGATATCTGGGGAGCCGGCCACGGGATCGGCGCGGTGGACGGGATCCGCCCGGTCACCGTGGTCGTGGATCGTCTCGCCGCCGAATACGACCGGGCACGCCGGCGGATCGTCGCGCTGGGCTGATCGAGCCCTTCAGTCCCGCATCGGATGCGCGCGGAAGAAATCCCAGATGATCGTGGTGGCGCTGATCGAATCGGTATCGCTGCCGACCAGCGGCGCCGGGAAGATCTCCGATCGGGTCCCGAACCAGATGTGCCCGCCCCCGAGGACCGTCCAGAGCTGTACCTCGGCCCCGGCGGGGCACGGATAGGCGGCGAGTACGACATCGTCGGCGATCGGCTGCTCGACCGGTTCGGTGGAACAGCCGTTGCGGCGCGCCCACGCCGCGGCGTTGTCCGTCACCGATTGCGGGCCGGGTCCCTCCACATCCGGCCGGTCGTGCTGCGGGTCCGCGGATCCGGAGCCGTCCGGCGACGGCAGCAGCCGCGCATTCGGTCCCGTGCCCCCGTCGTAGGCGACGATGGGGTCGGCGGTGCCGTGGAAGGCGATCACCGGAATGGGCCGGGCGGGTGCGCACCACGCGAAATCGGAGAGCCCGGCGACCGGCGCGATGGCGGCGAGCCGGTCGGCCAGCTGACAGCCCAGCGACGAGGTCGTGAAACCGCCCATGGAGAGACCGGTCGCGTAGATCCTGCGGGTATCCACGCACAGCGTGGATTCCACCTCGGTCAGCAGGTCCGCCAGATAATCGATATCGGCGGAGCCGCGGTCGAAATCCCAGCGGGGGAGTCCCGGCCGCAGCAGTTGCGGTGTCACCGTGATGAATCCGTGCGCGCGGCCGTAGCTGCCGAACTCGGTGCTCGTGTGCTGGATGAATACGGGCTCCAGATATCCGTGGAGATCCAGGACCACGGGTAGCGGCCCGTTCGCATCGGCCGGGACATCGCGCAGGTAGACGCCCGATAGGCCGCGTGCGGTGAACAAGATCGGCTCCGGTCCGGCCGCCGGATGTGGGGCCTCGCAGCCGGCCGAGGGAACCGGGGCCGCTTCCGCGGGCGCCGCCGCGGCGGGTGCGGCGGCGGAGATCATCATGGTGAGTGCGGTGGCTACGAGAGCCGCCCGCCCTCCGGGCCGGGTGGCTGCGCGACGGCGCACGGGCCGTGCAGCACGGCGCAACGTGGCGAACAAAGATTTGTACACGGCCCTGATGGTGGCAAATCGCCGCGCTCCCGGTGGCGAAAGAAACCCTGCTATACGGAAATCCGGCCGTACGCGTTCCGCCGGCCGGCCGGAACCATTCTCACCAGCGGGAGGATGGCGGGTGGGCCGGTAATGGAATTCTGTTATGCAGGTGTTCGGTATCGGGTGAGGAAGGTGGACCATGGCTCCCAAGGAGGACTGGACGCTCCATCGTCCGCGCAACGCCCCGATCCTCAATCCCTATATCGCGTATACGGAGAGTGTGCTCAAGGCTCTGGAGAAGGGGCTGGGGGACAAGACCGCGCAGACTCTGACCCCCGGTAAGCTCGTCAAGAAGGGCAAGGATCGCCCGGGGATCAGCGAGCTCGAGGAGAAATACACCCTCAAGGAGGATCAGGTCGAGCGATACCAGGACGAGTGGTCCGCGCTCGACGATCAGGTCGGCTTCCTCGCCGCGCGCGCCGCCGACGACTCCAATCTGGTCACCGGCGAATTCGAGGAACTCCGTGACTCCGTCGTGGAGATCACCCGCAGCGTCCCCGACGATCCGACACCCTCCCGGCAGCTCGACGCCGTCAACGCCATCGACAAGGCGGTGGGCGACGCCGTGGACAAAGTGTGGGTGGCCTACGCCGCGCTGGAGGGTAAATCGCAGGAGGTGCCCTCGCAATGGTCTGGCGGAGGCGGCGGTTCGGGGGGCGGATCCCCGTATTTCCCCGGTCTCACAGATACCGGTAGCGCCTACAGCGACGATTCGGCCGAGCCGATCGGCGAAGGGGAGAAGGCCACTGTCCAGGATATGTACCAGTACTTGATCGAGAAGTACGACCTCACTCCGGAGCAGGCCGCCGGAATCCTCGGCAACCTGCAGGTCGAATCCGGATTCGATACCGGCGCCTATAATCCGAACGAGGGCGCCATCGGACTGGCGCAGTGGCTGGGCGGACGTCGCGAGAATCTGGAGGCGTTCGCGGCCGGTCGCGAGGGCGGCGTGACCAGCTGGGAGAATCAGATCGATTTCATGATGCACGAGTTGAACACCAGCGAATCGGGTGCCTACAACCGGCTCAAGTCCACGTCGTCGGCCGGGGAGGCGGCGGCGGTGTTCGATCAGTACTACGAACGCAGTTCCGGTGAGGCCCGGGGCAAACGGGTCGCCAATGCCGAGGCGATCGCCGCATCGATGGTGGCCGTATGACGTGATAGCGAATCGGTTGCGATGCCGGTGCCGAGGAGTTCGCCACCGGACGGGTACCGATGTGGCGCAGGCGATTCGCCTGTGCGTAGAGTAAGTGAAGGTCGCGGTTAACACTGCGAAGCCCCGGGGAAATGAGTATGGGACACGACGCCGTATCCGGCGCCGTGCACGAACGCGAGGAAACAGGACGTCCTGATGGGTCACCCGCACCAGCCCAATCCGTATCACCACCAACCCGGCGGCCCCGTGCCGCCACCCGGAGGCCCGTATCCGGGCCCGCAGGGTCCCGGTCCCTATCCGGGGCAGCCGCAGTACGGGCAGCAGCCCTACCCGCCGGGTCAACCGCAATTCGGCGGACCGGGCGGATACGGAGGACCCGGCGGATACGGGGGGCCGCCGCCGAGGTCCGGTGGTAGCGGCGGCAAGGTCGCCATGATCATCGGTGGCGTCGCGGTCGTCCTGATCGCGGTGGGGGTCGGCGCGTTCTTCCTGTTCAGCGGTGACGGGGGCGGCGTGGTCGGTGGCGGATACGACGATCCCCGCGATGTCGCGCAGGCCTGGGTGGACCAGAAGGGTGACCCCGAAGACCTGGTATGCGCCGCCGATATGGACGAGATCAGCAAGTATGAGCAGGACAATCCGGTCAAACCCACCGGCGTTCCCGATTCCGATCTGCCGGAGTCGTCGACGACCCTGAAGAGCGTCGACGTCCCGGACGGCAGTGATTCGGGGACGTTCACCATGGAGATCGCCGTGGAAGTGATGGGCACGGAGAGCACCTCGACCATGACCTATGACCTGGTGAACGAGGACGGCTGGAAAGTATGCGGAATCCTCGATCCCGATATCGAGATGGATTCCGGGTTCGGGTTGGGTGGCCCGTAGCGGATCCGTGGCTCAGTGGGCTCGTAGCACCTCGGCGATACAGGCCAGTCCCGCCGCCGAGGTCATCTGCCAGTGCGTGGTCGGGACCTCATGGTCCCGGACATGGCCGTCCACCAGGGCGCGCCACCGGTGGGCCCCCGCGGCCGAGCCGTTGCCGATTGCGTGGAAGTAGCTGACGTCGCCCCGGTAGCGGGGTGCGCGGTAGGCGTCACGCAGTCGGATCGAATGCGTGGCCGCGTCGAGTAGCCTGCCGAACCGGCTGGCTCCGCACGAGGCCAGCGGTTCGGGTAGTCGCGCCAGCAGTTCCGGTGCCGTCGCCGGGTTGAAATCCGCGGTGGTGCCGAGATCGCGAGGTTGATCCCCGAGCAGTCCACCGAGCAGTTCGGAAATCGGAATCGGCCCGGCGGAGGCGACCTCGTCGGTCAAATAACTGTCCATCACGCCCAGAAAGGTGATCTCGTGCCCTGCGGCTTGTAATTGCACCGCGATTTCGTGCGCCAGCACACCGCCGAATGACCAGCCGAGCAACCGGTACGGTCCGCTGGGCTGAACCGAGCGGATCACACCGATATAGAGAGTGGCCCAGTCCTCGATGGATCGCGGCAGTGCCATGCCCGCGGTGAGCGCGGGCGATTGCAGTCCGTAGAGCGGACGATCCGGTCCCAGGTGGGCGGCCAGGCCGGCGAACGACCAGGCGATGCCGGTGATGGGGTGGATGCAGAACAGTGGTGTTCCGGAGCAGGCGGTCCGTAACGGGAGCAACATATCGAAGGCGCTGCGGTCGACCACGGGAATCCGGTGCCGAGCGAGGGCGCCGGCGGGGCCGCGGGCGGTGAGAAGTTCATCGATCCGGTGTGCGAGGGCGGCCACGGTCGGGGACTCCACAATCACCCGGGCCGGCAGGTCGATCGCCAAGGCCGATCCCAGCCGGATCGCGAGCTGCTCGGCAACCAGCGAGTTGCCGCCCAGGTCGAAGAAGTTCTCGTCCAGGCCGATGGCGGCGGTCCGGTTCGCCGGGGCGGAGGCGAGCCAGGCGCCCGGGGTTTGATAGGTCGGGTCGCGGCGCAGCAGAACGGCGGCGAACCCGTCGGCCACCAGCCGTTCGCTGGAGGTGGCGGGCATCCGGAAGCGGCGCGGGCAGGAGGCGGTCAGGATCGCTGTCATCGTGGCCGTCAATGCACTACCAACTCTCTGCCTGGACCGATCTGCACCGGTGGTGAAACGGCGGCGTATCGCCGGTCGGATCACAACCGAAGTGCGGGTGGGACACTAGCGGACAAATGTCCCGTCCGGGGTTCCTCGCCGCGGAATTCATCGGCGCAGACCGGCCCTGTTACCGATTGTTTGCGGCCGTCTGGAACGTGGATATTTAGCAAAAGTCCAGATAATCGGCCCGGACCACTCGGATATGCGTAGTTTCTAATGAGTTGTAGATCTCATTTTTAATGGCAGGCTATGGTTAACGTTTCCGTATGGGCCGCTCGGGGATGCGGGCGCCGCCGACTGCATGCCGTGGAGTGGTCGGGCCGGCTGTGGGTATCGCCGAGGCGCTGCCGTGGAAGGGTGGCAGGATGTGACCGAGGGGACGGTCGCGGCGGAGTGGCCGGTGGTTTGCTGTCGGATTGCCACGCGGATGCGTGTACGGGTGCACGCTGCGGCGCACCCCGCAGCGCCGCAGCCGTTGCACCCGTACACGCCGAAACCCATCCGGGTATTGACAGCCCGGATGGGGAGGCGGCAGGCGCCGGTCGCCTCGGCGGGTCACGCGGGTGGGCGCACCGGAGCGGACAGACGGCGCGGAGCCCGGGCACGCCACGCTCGCGCGGTATGCGGCGGGTGTGACCGGCCGCGCGCCGTGGCTCCGTGCTCGCGAAAAAACGGTGGCGACGCGAAGACGCGGTCGTCACCGTCCGACACAGGCGACTCTACGGGCCGGTTGCGATCCGGCCGAGGGGCCGAAGCGACAAGAAGCGATCTGTTTGCGACACGGTGTCGCATCCACTGAGAATTCGGACCGTCCGGTTTTTCAAGCGCGGATAGGGACGTATCATCCGGGCGTGGATGTGGGGATTCTGGTGGTGGACGGGGTGGCCGACTTCGGGCTGGGTGTGCTTCTCGGTGCGTTCGGGATGGCAAACGCCCTGCGAAAGGAGCTGGACGAGCCGCCCGCCGAGTGGCGGATCCGGATGGTCGCGTCGGGAACCTCGGTGCGGTCGGCCAACGGAAGCCTCGTGCCCACCACGCCGATCACCGATTCGCCGGGGTCGCTGGATATTCTCGCGGTGGCCGCCGTGGATATTCTGGATCCGGAACCGCTCGCCGGATTCGTCACGGACCCCAGGCATGTGGGGGTGCTCGAATATCTCCGGGCGGCCCGGAGTGACGGTGTGCATCTGGCCGCCGCCTGCACCGGGACGTTCTTCCTCGCTGAGTCCGGTGTTCTCGACGGTTCGCCCGCGACCACCAGCTGGTGGCTCGGCGCGCATTTCCGGGCCCGCTATCCACGCGTCGAACTGGACGAGAGCTGCATTCTGTGCCGCGGCGACGGCCTCACCACGGCCGGCGCCTCCCTGTCCCACGTGGATCTCGCATTGTCACTGGTGTACCGGACCAGCCCGGATCTCGCCGAGCGGGTTCGCCGCTACCTGACGGTCGGCCATCGGGAAAGCCAGGCACCCTACGTTATTCCCGAGGTCGTCGCCCGGAGTAACCCGCTGGTCGTGCGGTACGAGAAGTGGGTGCGCGAGCATATCTCGCAACAGTTTCTCATCTCGACCGCGGCGCGGGATCTCGGTGTCACCGAGCGAAGCCTGCAGCGGGCCACCCGCGCCGCGCTCGGTATGTCACCCAAGGATTTCGCCGACGATATCCGGCTGGACCGTGCCACCCGGCTGCTGCGGACAACCGACCTCACTGTCGGCGCGGTCGCCGGTGCGGTCGGGTACGTGAACGCGGGCGCGCTCCGTGCGCTGGCACGGCGGCGTCGAGGGGTCTCGCCCGCCGAGATCCGCGCCGGCCGAACCCGGTGAACGATCCCGGATCTGTTCCGGGACCGGTCCGTGTGTCCCTACACTGTTCGCATGTCCGCTCGACGGCTGTTCGCCGTGATCGCCCTCCTTTTCGCCGCGACCCTGGGGGTCTCGGCCTGTACCGTCACCGGTGCCGGCGCGAGCAGTGAATGCGAGGTCAGCGGGTGCACGGTGACATTCGACCGGGGAGTGGACGCCAAGATCAGCGTGCTCGGCGTGGATGTCGAACTCAGGGGTGTGCAGGGCGATCTCGTGACGCTGGCCGTGGCCGGCCAGGAAGTGACGGTGCCCAGGGGGGAGACCGGATCGGCGCAGGGCCTGGATCTCACGGTGCAGGAGGTCACCCAGGACCGAGTGGTCGTCCGCCTCTCCACCGGCCTCTGATCACCCGGCCCCGGAATTCTCCGGCCAGCGCGGTTCGGCGCGGCCGTAGCCCGGTGCCGGATACGGATAATCCGGGAACTCGGCCAGGGCCGGTGCGGACGTGACCACTCGGTCATGGGTGACCGTATGGCCGGGTTCCGGTATCGCGGGGGCCGGATGGCCGGGGGTGCGTCCTCGTTCGGACAGCAGCCAGGTCGCGGTCCGGGCCAGTGCAACCCGGACGTCGCGGCCCCGACCGTCACTCGTCCGCGCTGCGAGCGCGTCGACGATTCCGGCCGCGAGCAGATACCCGGAGGCGTGGTCCAGCGCTTGGGCGGGCAGAGCTCCCGGAATCGACGATGCCCCTTCGATCACCGCGATC
The DNA here is from genome assembly GCF_040638875.1 of Nocardia sp. NPDC024068. Taxonomy (NCBI): domain Bacteria; kingdom Bacillati; phylum Actinomycetota; class Actinomycetes; order Mycobacteriales; family Nocardiaceae; genus Nocardia; species Nocardia sp. NPDC024068. Next base: position 123,802 of record NZ_JBEZYU010000002.1, read on the forward strand.
CCGGTGGCCGCCTGCACGATACTGTCGAATCCGCGCCGTCCGGCCCAGGGTCCGGTGAATCCCCAGGCACTCACCCGCGCGTGTACGAGCCCCGGCCGCCCGGTCAGGCCCAGCCGCTCGAGTGCGCCCGGACGATAACCGGTGACGAGGACATCGGCGGCGTCCAGCAGGCCCTCCCACTGTGATTTCCCGCTACGCAGATCCAGGAGGGCGGAATTCTTGCCCTGGCAGGTATCGGTGTACTGCCACGGAATCTCGGGGAGGTGTGGCGGGTCGATCCGCAGCACCTCGGCGCCCAGCAAGGCCAGCGCGCGAGTCGCGACGGGCCCGGCGATCACCCGGGTCAGGTCGAGGACCCGCACCCCCTGCAGCGGCTGGTAGGGCGTCCCCGACATGGGCAGCGTGTAGCGCCTGCGATCAGACCGCTCCACGACCGCTGCCAACGGCCCGGCCGCGGCCGGGCCGGCCTGCGGGCAGGCCCGCCACTGGGTCTCGTCCCGTACCCGCACCGCGATCGCCCCGCGGGCCGCCGCCAGCTCCTCGAGATCGGCGGCGCGGATCACGGCCATCTGGGCTTCGGCGAGTTCCACCGGGGCATCGGCGGGTAATTCGAGGGCCGCGAGCAAACTCGCCCGGTGGTGTGGATAGTTGGCGTGGGTGCGCACCCAGCCGTCGAAGGTGGGGAAGAACCCCGAGAGGTCGGCGAAGGCGTGGATCGGCGCCCCGTCCAGCCGCAGCAGGCGGTCGCTGGTGAACGATGCCGCGATCCGCCCGGGGTCGAGCCGGTGCCGGATCGGGGCAATACCCGTGACCTGCCGATATCTGTCGGTCGCCGCGATGAACGCCTGGACCGATCCCGCGGCCAGGCCCCATACCGGCAGGGTGGCGGCGAGCAGGGCTCCGGGGTCGGGCCAATCCACCGGCGGCGACTTCTCGACACCGGTGCCGTCCTCGTAATCACGAACCAGCCGTGCGCCCACGTCCACGGCACCGAGCGTACTGGTCACACTGACCCGCGATCACCGAGTTACCGTTCGGCGCAGCGATTTTCATCACACTGTCACCAATGCCGGGAAATCGGTTACCCGGCGGCCCGGGCGGTGATCCGGCCGGAGCCGTGCCGGGTCCGCCACCACAGGCCCGCCCAGGAGACGAGCACGCATGCGCCCACCAGTATCTGTACCTGAATGAGCATTGTGTCGGGATAGATCACGCCCGTCAGGTAGTGATCGATGAAACCCTCCGGCGGCAGCCCCGCGACACCGGCGCGTTCCCGGGCCCAGTTCTCGGCGTAGGTAAGTGGGCAGTCGTAGCCGACCAGTACCGTGCCGAACCCCCATGCCGCGGCGAGGCCGTGTAACCAGATCGTGCGAGGGAATCGCCACGCAAGGAAACCACCCACCACCACATAGCCGATGAACAGCACATGCACGGCGGCGGTTACATCGGCGAGCAGCCGGTACCACACCCTTCCAGGGTATGTCCTCGCCGCTCGCCCGGCACCCGAATTACCACGGCGACGGACGGTAGTCCTTCAGGAAACAGCCGTACAGATCCTCGCCGGCCTCACCGCGGACCACCGGGTCGTAGACGCGTGCCGCGCCGTCCACCAGGTCCAACGGAGCGTGGAAACCCTCGTCGGCGAGCCGGAGTTTGGTGTAGTGCGGGCGCTCGTCGGTGATCCAACCGGTATCGACGGCGGTCATCAGGATGCCGTCGGCCTCGAACATCTCGGCCGCACTGGTACGGGTCAGCATATTGAGGGCGGCCTTGGCCATATTGGTGTGCGGATGGCCCGGACCCTTGTATCCGCGGGAGAACTGTCCTTCCATGGCGGAGACGTTCACCACGTACTTGCGCCGGGCCGCAGCCGCGGCCAAGGACGGACGGAGCCTCGATACCAGGATGAACGGCGCCACCGAGTTGCACAGCTGCACCTCCAGGAGCTCGGTGGGGTCGACCTCGCCCACGGTGTGCACCCAGCTGTTGGTGTGCGCGAGGTCGGGCACCAGACCACCGGCGTCGATGGCGATTCCGCGGGCGATCCGGTCCGGGGTCGCCGAACCCGCCACCAGCGCCAGTTCGGCGACCTCCACGCCGGTCAGTGCCGGTGTCAGCGACGCGGTGAGCGCGGTCGGGTGGGCCTGCGTGGTCTGGCCGAAGGTCACCGTCTCGGGAAGTTCCCCGGCCGGCAGCGGACCGGATTCCGCGGCGACCAGCGCGCTGTAGGAGCCGGGGGAGCGGCGTACGGTCTGCGCCGCGTTGTTGATCAGAATATCCAGCGGGCCATGGGCCGCGACATCATCGGCGAGGGCCACGACCTGGGCGGGGTCGCGCAGATCGATACCGACGATACGCAGCCGGTGCAGCCATTGCGCGCTGTCGGGTTGCGCGGCGAAACGGCGGATCGCATCGTTGGGGAAGCGGGTCGTGATCGTGGTGTGGGCGCCGTCGCGCAGTAATCGCAATGCGATGTACATACCGATCTTGGCGCGGCCACCGGTCAGCAGAGCCCGCCGGCCGGACAGATCGGTGCGGGCGTCGCGGCGGCGGTGGCTCATCGCGGCACATTCGGGGCAGAGCTGGTGGTAAAACGAGTCGACACGGGTGTACTTCTGCTTGCAGATATAGCATCCGCGTGGCCGCAGCAGCGTTCCCGCGCTGGAACCACTGGTCGCCGAACTGATGGGAATTCCGGCGGTCTCGTCGTCGATCCGATTCGGTGAACCGGTGGCGGTGGCGGCGACCACCGCGCGGTCGGCGTCCAGTTTGGCCTGGCGGGCGGAGATCCGGCGCTGCCGCTTGAGCTCCTTGAACATCCGGCCCACCGCCCGCTGCACGGTGATCGAGTCCGGGTCGGCGGGGTCCAGCCGGCTCGCCTCGTCGAGGACGCGCAGACAGGTGGCTAGGTCGTGGGGAGCGATGCTGGAGTCGGCCATCGGTAGCGGGGATTTCCTTCGTGAGCTGGGCAAGCGTGCTCATCATTGTGGCAAGTGGGGCAGTTGCCGCCGTGGCCGGGCCGTCCCGGGTGGCGGATGCGGGCCGCTGCTTCGTTGACAACACGCCAATAGTGCGGGACAGTCGTGCTGGACATCCGGCACTGTGCTGCCGGCCTGGGTGATCACGGAACAGAGGACGCGGATTATGGCACGCCCCGCTTGGAGCGACGACGAGGTCGAGGCGGTACGGGAACTCGCCCGCAACTACTTCGAGAAGGAAGTGGTCCCGCACGAGGAGAAGTTCATCGAACAGGGCCACCCGGACAAGGCGCTGTACCGGCGCGCCGGTGAACTCGGCCTGCTCTGCCCCGTGGTTTCGGAGGAGTTCGGTGGTGGCGGCGGAACCTTCGCCCATGAGGCGGCGATCATCGAGGAGCAGGTGCGTGCCGGTGACGGCGCCCTCGGCATCCCGGTGCACAGTTCGATCATCGCGCCCTATCTGGCCGAGTTCGGTTCCGACGAGCTGAAGAAGCGGATCCTGCCCAAGGCGTGCAGCGGTGAGATGGTGCTGTCCATCGGGATGACCGAACCCGGCACCGGCTCGGACCTGCAGGCGATCAAAACCCGCGCGGTGCGCGAGGGCGATGAGTACGTGATCACCGGATCGAAGATCTTCATCTCCAACGGATGGCTGTGCGACGGCATCATCATCGCCGCCAAAACCGATCCGGAGAAGGGAGCGGCCGGCGTATCGCTGCTGTTTGCCGAGGTCGGTGACGACACGCCGGGGTTCACCCGTGGCCGGATCCTGTCCAAAATCGGGGGTAAGGGCCAGGACACGGCGGAATTGTTCTTCGACGGCCTGCGGGTGCCCGCGGCGAACCTGCTGGGTGGTGCCGAAGGCCAGGGCTTCTATCAAATGATGCAGTTGCTCGCCCAGGAACGACTGGTCACCGCCATCATGGCAGTGGCGATGATGGAACGCGCGGTCGAGCTGACCGTCGAGTACACCAAGGGCCGCGAAGCGTTCGGTAAGCCGCTGTTCGCCATGCAGAACACCAAATTCGAACTCGCGGAATGCGCGACCATCGCCCGGACCAACCGGGTGTTTCTCGACGACTGTATTTCCCGCCATCTGCGCGGTGAGCTGGATATCCAGTCGGCGGCCATGTCCAAGTACTGGTCCACCGACCAGCTCGGTGTGGTCGTCGACCGCTGCCTGCAGTTGTTCGGCGGCTACGGCTATATGACCGAGTACCCCATCTCCCAGCTCTACACCGGCGCCCGGGTCCTGCGAATCCTCGCCGGTAGCAACGAGGTGATGAAGGATCTCATCGCCCGTGGGCTCTGACCTCGACTCCTCGTCCGCCGCCGAACCCGCCGCGAACGGGTCCGGCGTCACCGCACCCGCGCGGCGGCGCCGGCTCGAACCCGATGAGCGGCGGGCCGAGATTCTGGCTCGTGCCATCGAGATGTTCGGTGAGCGCCCGTACGCCGCGGTGTCGACGGCCGAGCTGGCGCACCGCGCGGGAGTGGCCCGAGGCCTGATCAATCACTACTTCGGGAACAAACGCGATCTGTACCTGGCCGTGGTGCGCCGGATGGTGACCCTGCCGCGTGCCGACGAATTCGCCGCCCCCACCGGCAGCACTCGCGACCGGATCGACGCGAGTGTCCGCTGGCTGCTGGACACCATTTCCGAACACGGCAGCACCTGGGTGAAGGTGACCAGCCACGAAGGTGTGGGCGACGACCCCGAAGTGCAGCAGATCCTGGACGCGGCCGACGATGCCGCGGCCCAGCGTCTGCTGGCGATGATCGGTCTCGCCGACGGCGCCGCACACAACGAACCGCGCCGCGCGATGGTCCGGGCGTTCGGAGGGCTGGTGAAGGTCGCCGGTCGCGAATGGCTCACCCGTGGCACCATGACTCGCGATCAGGTCCACGCGCTGCTGGTCGATATGCTCACGACCCTGGTCACCGAATCGCTGCCCCGGGTGCACGCCGAGCGCTGACCCGGATCTCGTGATGAAATGTCACGGCGGGACCGGTTGGGCTTTCGGGTCTGGAACACCACTATTTCGGTGATCTGTCGCGCCGATCCGGCATATCCTGCTACAGCGCCGGGCGAATCGAGAAGTTCCGGGATTCGCCGGGGCAGTTCGAAGGGATCGTGCATGGCAAACCAGCAGCGCTGGGCGAGGGAGCGCTGGCCGGAACTGACACCGGAGCGAGACGAGGCCGCACCCGGACGGGCGGGCCGCCGCGGAGACGGTGAGTACGAGGGCTTCGACGACCGGTTCGACGACCTGCCGCCCCACGAGACCCGTCCCGTGGTCAATCCGTATGCGATTGTCGCCCTGGTAGCCGCCCTGCTGCTGCTGTTTCCGGTGGCGATCGTCTTCGGGTTGATCGCGTTCGGTCACCCGCGCGGGCGGCTCATGGCGTTCGCCGCGCTGGTTCTGGGTCTGGCGGAGATCGCCCTGCTGGCAGCGCTGATCCTGATGCCCCGCGACGACATTCCGGATGTTCTCTCCCGGATCGGCACCGCGGTGGGCGATGCGGCCGGGACCTCCGCCGCCCCGGACCCCGCCGCGGAAACGACCACCGTGGCAGCGCCCACGCCCTCGGCCGTCTCCTCGATCGCTCCGCCGACTTCGCGGCCGGCCGCGGAATCCGGCGCCGCCGCCCCCGCGGCCGAGCGCGGTACCCCCTGTCCGGAACCGGCGCTGGTGGGGACAGGTAGCGACGGTGGCACGCTGCTGTGCCTGACCGACGCCGCCTCGGTGACCGGATACGAATGGGCGGGGCCGTTCCGGGTCGCCGACCGAGTCGGAGTGGAGGGCGCGCGCTGCGGAGCCGAGGCCTCGACCACGGCACGCACGTCCGATGGTCACGCGCTCGTCTGCGAGAACGGGAACTGGGCCCTGTGGGTGTCGTGACCGGGGTTTCGGCGCTAGGTGAGTGCCGGGCACCGGTCCGGCCTCAGCCGGCCGGGTCGGGTTTCCGCGCGCGACTGGGCTGAACCCGGGGCGGTTCGTTGGGCATCTTCGGATACTGGGGTGGCCACGGAGCGTCCATGAGACCGGCGGCCATATCGCGGTCCGACATCTCGAGCAGCGGCGCGATGGACTGCGGTGCGCGGACCTCCCACGGATCGCCCGATTCGGCCAGACGCGCGGGCACGGTCGCGAGGGTGAGTTCCTCGGGAACGACGGTATCGAGCTCCTCCCAGGCCAGCGGAGTGGACACCTGTGCGCCGACCTTGGGCCGCACACACCATGCTCCGAACACCGTCTTGTGCGGGGCGTTCTGGTTGTAGTCCACGAAAACCCGGCGCCCGCGCTCCTCTTTCCACCAGTGCGCGGTGATGTCGCCGGGGAACCGGCGCTCCAATTCGCGGGCCAGCGCGACGGCGGCGGCACGCACCTGATAGCCGTCCCAGCGCGGTTCGAGCGCGATGTAGAGATGCAGACCGCGCGAGCCGGAGGTCTTCACCCACGATTCGATACCGAGTTCGGCGCACAGTTCCCGGGTGCGCAGTGCGGCGGTCCGCAAATCGTCGAAACCGATCCCCGGCGACGGATCGAGGTCGACGCGCAGTTCGTCGGCGATGGTCAGATCCGGTACCTTGTTCGGCCAGACATGGAAGCCGAGGCAGCCCTGGTTCACCGCCCACAGCACATGGGCGAGATCGTGTGCCACCAGCGCGTCACTGGTGGTGCCGTTGGGGGTGGACACTTCGACCGTATGCAACCAGTCCGGCGCGGATTTCGGTACCCGCTTCTGGAACCAGGATTTGCCCGACGCACCGTCGGGGTAGCGTTCCAGCAGCAGCGGCCGGCCACCGTTGACGCGCAGGAATGCCTCGCCGACGCTCTGGTAATAACGCACGAGATCGAGTTTCGTCTCGCCGCGGCGAGTGAAATACACCTTGCCGGGATTACTGATGGTCACAACCCGCCCGGCGGCCTCGAGGTCGATGGATTCGCTCATTTCGTCACCGGGTCGCCGAAGATCTTGCGCAGTTCCGCGGGTGCGACTTCCTCGAGCTGCGCGTAGGTACACGATTCGGGTGTGCGGTCGGCGCGGAAACGCACCAGGCGTCCACCGTGCCGGAAGCGGCCGGATTGCACGTGCTCATAGCGCACCTCGGCCACCAGTTCCGTACGCAGCGCTTCCCAGGACAGATCCTTGCCGCCGCTCCACCGGCTCACTCCGCCCGGCATGGACCCACCCGAGGCGGCCTGCGCGGCGGCGTCGGCCCAGTCGCGCCACGGATGCCGCGCGAGCGCGTTCTCGCGCAGCGGTGCGAGTTCCCCGACCAGTTCCCGGCGCCGCGCGGCGGTGAAACTACTGGCGACTCCGACGTGATGCAGGCTCCCCTCGTCGTCGAAGAGACCCAGTAGCAGCGATCCGACGCCTTCGCCGTCCTTGTGCCAGCGGAAGCCCGCGACCACGCAATCCGCGGTGCGCTCGTGTTTGACCTTCAGCATCACCCGCTTGTTCTGCTGGTAGGGCTGATCATCGGCCTTGACCATCACCCCGTCGAACCCGGCGCCCTCGAAGCGGGTGAACCAGTCCCGCGCGGTGCCCGGATCGCCGGTGAGTGGGGTCAGATGCACCCGGCCGGGTGCGGCATCGAGAACGGATTCCAGCAGGGCGCGGCGTTCGGTGAACGGCCGTTCGGTGAGATCGCGGTCGCCCAGTGCGAGCAGGTCGAAGGCGACGAAACTGGCGGGGGTCTCCACCGCGAGTTTCGCGACCCGGGACGCCGCCGGATGCAGCCGCTGCTGCAGGACGTCGAAATCCAGCCCGTTCTCGCTCACGACGACGATCTCGCCGTCCACCACGCACCGGGGCGGCAACGCCTCGCGCAGCAACTCGGCGACTTCGGGGAAGTACCGGGTGAGCGGGCGATCGTTGCGGGAACCCAGTTCCACCTCCGCGCCGTCGCGGAAGACCACGCAGCGGAACCCGTCCCATTTGGGTTCGTAGCTCAGCCCGGGCCCGGGTGGTATATCGGGCGCGGATTTGGCCAGCATGGGCCGGACGGGTGGCATCACCGGTAGATCCACACGATCCTCCTCGGGTCGATCCTCACCCGTATCGACGCCGCGGCCGGCGCCGATTCATCGCGTCCGATGATAGGAGTTCGCACCGACACCACGGTGGATCCGCCGCGCTATTCGTCGATCCAGCCCTGTTCCACGGCGAAATCGGTGAGCCGCTCCCGGATGACGACGATCTCCCCGGCGGTGAGCGCCGGGGAGGCGTCGAGCAATAATTCGGTGATCAGCCGGAGATGTTCGCCGGCAGTCAGCCGTGCGCCCTCGCCTGCCGGGGCGGCGGCGGGACGGACGGATTGCCCGCGGGGCGACCGGAGATTGATCGCCTTCGGGCCACGGTCGCCCTCGGTGACGTCGAATTCGAACACCCGGCCCTGCCGGAGTTCCCCCTCCCCGAGGCCGATGTCATTGACGTGGACGAAGACATCCGGACCCCCGTCCTCGGGACGGATGAATCCGAATCCACGTGATCCGTCGAACGACACCAATTTCCCGCTGGCCACCACACCGCTCCTCGTCACAGTTACCGGTTACTTTATCTCCGGTTTTTCCGCCTCGTCGGCCGATAGCGCCTTTTGCAGCGAGTTGAACACGGTGAGGCCCTGACCGACCATCCCGTTGAGCAGTTCGCCGACCCCGTCCGGCCCGTTCAGGACGGTCAGGTTCGCATTGGAGAGCCCGCGTGCGGCCTGTTCCACGATGAGCGGCAGCTGCTCGATCAGCAGCTGATCGAGCGCGATCCGGTTGTGCGACGCCGCTGCCTCGGCCTGGATCCGGGTACGCGCCGCCTCTGCCTCCGCCAGGATACGCACGCGTTCCGCTTCCGCCATCGCGGGCTTGACCACCTCGGTCTGCAACTGTTGTTCGCGCAGCTCGGCTTCCTTGATCGCCTGCGCGGCCTGTGCGCCCAGCACTTCCTGCTGGGCAAGCGCCGCCGCCAGCGGACCGGCGGCGGCCGCCTCGGCTTGCGCCTTGTCGATATCGCGCTGGTATCCGGCCTTGAGGATGGAGGTCTCCCGGGAGTACTCGGCCCGCTTACGCAGCGACTCCTGTTCGGCCTCGGCCGAGCGCTGGGCGGCCTGGGATTCGGCGATCTGGGCATCGCGTTGTACCGCGGCGTTGTGTGGGGCGGCGAGCGCGGAAATGTATCCGAGATTTCCGTCGTCGATCGACTGGATCTGGAACGAATCGACCCACAGCCCGATATTGCTCATCTCCACCTTGGACGCCACCAGCACCTCGTCGGCGAGGCGCTGGCGCTCCCGGATGATCTCCTCCACGGTCATCGAACCCACGATGGAGCGCAGATGGCCGGAGAAGATCCGGCCGGTCAGCACCGACATCTCCTGCTCCTGTTCGGAGAGGAAGCGCTGGGCGGCGTTGACGATCGAGGCGGTGTCGTTGGCGACCTTGAAGGCGATAACCGCCCGCACCTGCAGGACGATCGCCTGCTTGGTGACGCAGCGTTCGGAGATCTCGGCCTCGAACATGGCCAGCGACAGGTACCTGACCTTGCGGAAGAACGGCATCACCCAGGTGCCGCGGCCGATGATCACCCGGAAGGGAGTGGCGTCGCTGCTCTTGGCGCCGCTGACCAGCATCGCCTCATCGGGATCCGGTACGTGATAGCCCAGCACGTGTGACTCCTCGCGTCGTATTTCGCTACAGTGCCGGGTCCGGGACGAGAGGGATCCAGGGCACCACCTCGGCGATGCGCCCGGAATCGACCGCGATGATCAGCACGGTGCTACCGGCCGGAATGGCTTCGGCGGCGCGTGCGATATACCCTTCGGTTCCCCCTCGTACGGCCACCAGGACCTCACCCAGCGTCCCGGGGCCGCGGATCGGCGAGGTCAGCTTACCGGTCGATCCGACGACTTCGTCCCGCAATTGTCCCGAACCTCCTTGCCGGGCCCCGGATTCCGTACCCGTGCCGCGCCGGGAAGCCTACTGATACAGGGTGCGGTAGGCGCCGAGCATGGCGACCAGGTGGTCGACGATCTCGTCGCGGGTGGCGCGCAGCGACCCGTTCAGCCATGCCGAGAACATGCCCGCGTTGCCGCTGGCCATGGTCACCGCGGCGAGCCGCCGCCGGACCGGATCGTCGATGCGGGTGAACAGGTGGTCCTGGATGAGGCGGGTGAAGGCGGGCATCACCGAGATGGTGGTCTGGCCGAGTCCGGTGCTGGAATAGGGCTCCACCAGGAACAGCCGGGATTTGCGCGGATCCTCGAGCACTTTGTCCACGAGCGCTTCCGACAGTGCCCGGTCGCGGGAGGAGTCGTCGGCGACCGCGAAGGCCGTCATCGGTTCCAGGAAATCGTCCGCGATGTGCCGGTAGAGGACGTCGAGGAGTTCGTCACGGCTGGCGAAACTCTCGTAGAAATACCGGTCGGTGAGATTGGCGCGACGGCATACCGCGCGCATGGTCACTCCGGCCGCTCCGGCCTCGCCTATCAGATCCAGTGCGGCCTCGAGCAGCGCGGTGCGCCGTGCCTGCTTGCGCTCCGAAAGCGTGGTGCCACCCCAGATCCGGGGTCCGCTGTCGTCCGATCGCTGATCCGCATGCACCCGTCCACAGTAGTGGGCGCGCGGTCCGCCGCCCGAGGGGTGGTCGCCGTGCGGCGGTAGCGGTCAGGCGCGGTGGTCCGGCGGGGCGATCAGTACGGCCCGCCGCCGGTCCAGGTCGACGCGGGGCCGTGGCGGGGCGCCGTCGGATTCTTCGTCGCGGAGCATGGTCCGGGCGGCACGGTGGTCGAGTTCGTCCCGTTTGGTGCCGTACCAGAAGGCGGAGAGTTCCTCCACGCCGGCGGCGGCGAGCAGCGCCGCCCGGTCGGTGCGGGCGCCGCGACGGGCCGATGGGAACCGCAGGTAGACCCAGCGGATCGCGACGGCCGCGCCCATCAGGAACATGAGGGCGGGTGCGCCGAGGAAGAGGATCTCCACGCTGTCAGGGTAGCGCCGTCCCCGGGTCGCGGCGCGGGTTCGAGGCGGGTGACTATCGTGAACTGCATGGTTGTGCTCGCTGCCGCGCTCTTCGCGGTCTTCGCCGTGACGACCGGTTTCGCCGTTGCCGGCGCCGCGCTGCCGGGGGTGGATCGGCCGATCCACGCGGAGGTTCTCGGCTGGCGCAGCGAACCGCTCACCACCGCGGCCACCGCGATCACCCATGCGGGCGGGTCCGTCGCGATGTGGGTGCTGGCGCTGCTGGTGTGCGGGTGGCTGCTGCGCCGGGGCGATACGGCCGATCTCGCTCTGGTGGCGGGGGTGGGGGCGGCCTCGGCGGTCCTGGTGCCGGTGACGAAACACCTGATCGGCAGGCAGCGCCCGCCCGCGGCCGATCGCCTGGTCACGGTCGCGGACCTGTCCTTCCCCTCCGGCCACAGCACCGGCTCCGCGGCGGTGGTCGGTGTCCTGGCGACCGTGTGCTGGATTCGGATGCATCGCCGGGTTGTGGCCCGGGTGGTCGCGGTCCTCGCCGCGGTATTCGTGATCCTGGTCGGGCTCTCACGGGTGTACCTGGGTGTGCACTGGCCGACGGATGTACTCGCGGGCTGGGCGCTCGGTGGGTTGCTGGTGGTGCTGGGCGTACTGGTACAGATGCGGTCCCGGCGGGCGCGGGCCGCCCGTGGCCGGCACCGCGAGCCGGATCACCCCGCCACCGATGCGGGTGGGGCCCGCCCGGCCGCGACCTGGTCCGCGGGCGGCTGATCGCTCTCAGCCGCCCCGCTCCAGGGGATGCCCCGCCGCGCGCCAGCCCGCGATACCACCGTCCAGGCTGAACGCGGTATGCCCGGTCCGACGGGCGGATGCGGTGAACTGCCGCGAGATATCGCCGGTGGGGCAGGTGAATACCACCGGGTACGCGCGGGAGAACGGGGTGCCGTGCGCGAACAACTCGGTGAGCCGGTCGTCGGGGATATTGACGGCACCCGGGATATGCGCGACCCGGTAGGCCATGGCGCCGCGGGTGTCGACGATGACCGGCCGATCGGACTCGGCCAAGGTGGACAGCTCCGCCGGCGTCAGCGAGGGGGCGGCGACGATATCGGCCACCGGCGCCCGGCGGTACTCACCGGCATGCTCGAACAGATCCGGGCGCCGCTGCTTGATATAGGACAGGTACGGTTCCAGCCGATCACAAACGATGATCACCGCCACCACGGGCTCGTCCGGCGGGCGGTCGCTCCGGGACAGCACCCGCCGGGCGGCGGCGTACGCCGCGCCGCTGGTCGGCCCGGCGAGCACCCCGTACCCGGTGGCCAGCTCCAGGGTGGATTCGATCGCCGGTCCGGATTCGATGGTGACGATCTCATCGTAGAAATCCGGCCGGAACAGACCCACCTCCCACATTTCCCGTTCCGAGCGGATCCCCGGGATGAAATCGGCGCGTTCGGACACCACCGCGACGGTGCGCAGTGCGGGATGGTACGTACGCAGATAACTGCCCGCGCCGCGGCTCGAACCGGTGGTGCCCAGGCCGCCGAAGAGATAATCGAGCCGGGAGATCCCCGCGGCCGTGAGATCGTCGTGGATCTCCCGCCCGGTCCCGTCGTGATGGGCGGTGATGTTCTTCTCACTCGTGTATTGCGACAGATGCCGGAACCGGTCCGGTTCGGCGGCCATGGCGGCGTCGATCGCGGAGTAGACGTCATTGGGGGTGGTGGGGTCCGGGCATTCGGAGAGCCCGGGCAATTCGACTATGTCGGTGTCGAACAAGCGCAGCAGGTCGCGTACCTCCCCGACCTTGATCCGGTTGGTCATCGCCCGCAGCCCGATACCGTGGATCGCGCCCAGGATCCGCAGTGCCTTGGCGGTGTTGCCGCTGGACGCCTCGATCAGCGTCCGCTGCTCGGCACGCAGGGTCGTGAGTTCGTCGCGCAGCATCGCCCACGCGACCCGGTCCTTGACCGAGCCGAACGGGTTGTGCGATTCGAGTTTGGCGTACAGTTCGACGCCCTCGAGCCGGTGGACGGCCGGGTCGAGGCGGAGCAGGGGAGTATCACCGATCAGCTCGGTGATGTGCTGATGGATCGTCACGACACCTCGGAGAGGCCGGCGGACAGCGCGGGCGGCCGGTAGTCCGCGTCGGGTGTGGCCCGGAAAGCGCCGTCCCGGAAATCGATCGCCACCTTCTCCGGCGTGCGGTGCATGGCGGCCGAAGCCGCCGACAGGTCCATGTTGTATCCGGCGGTATTGGGGAATACGACCAGGTCGCCGGGTCGCGGCAGCCACGGCAGCCACACCGTCCGAGTCGTCACCAGATCGCGTTCCAGGCAGAGTCGCCCGGCCAGGAAAACCCCGGTGGGATCGCCGGCGGGGGCGGGTTGCGGACCCGGCAACAGCAGCGGATCGACCATGACCTCCTGATCGGCCGGTGTCACCGTGTCGCGGCCGAGGTCCAGATGGGCGAGCAGGCTGCCGTCGGCGGCCTCCTTCACGAACTCCACCCCGGCCACCGTGATTCCGGCATGGTCGGCGAGCGCCTTCCCCGGTTCCAGCCAGATATCGAACAGATTGTCGGCGGCGACCCTGGCGACCGACCGCCCGCCCTGTCCCTCCAGCGGCGATGCGAGTATCTCGGCCAGCATATCCGCCGCCGCGACCGTATTGGCGTACTTGTGGAATACCGGGGTCCCGCGTACTCCGGCGGCGTCCACCTGGTAGCCGAAGGTGCCGGTACCCCAGGCCATCCGGTGTCCACGGCCGGTCAGTGATTCCCGTAGCCGGTGTACATAGTCGTCGAAGCGGGCGGCGTCATCGGTGAAGACCTGGCGTAATCCGCCGCCGATATCGAGGACCGAGGGCATCAGATCGCGAGCGCAGGCCTGCTCCAGCAAGACCAGGCAGGTGTCCACGGCCCGTACTCGTTCCGCGATATCGGCGGTGTCCAGGTGGAATCCGAGCCCGTGGAACGTCAGCCGGTCGCGGTGTCCGGCGAGGATCTCGAGCGCCCGGTCCACCGCCGGTACCGGTATCCCGAACCGGCTCGGCTGCGATCCGGCGAAACCGCTCACCCGCAGCAGCACCGGGACCGGTGCCGCGGGGTCGGCCAGCCGGGCCAGTGTTTCGAGTTCCCACTGGTTGTCGACGTTGACCGTCACCCCGGTGCCGGCGAGCGCCCGCAGAAAAGTTTCACCCTTCGGGCCGGTCACCTCGATGGAAGAATCGGCGAAACCGGCCGCACGGGCCGATTCCAGCTCTTCGGGCGAGGCCACATCCACGGCGATTCCCTGGGCGGCCGCGGTCCGGACGAGCGCGCGGGAGCGATTGACCTTGTGCGCGTAGCAGATCCGGTAGCCGGCAGGGGTGGAATCCAGCACCGACCGGAGGCGGTGGAGGTTGCCGACGAAAACCTCGGGAAATACCAGATGCACCGGTGTGCCGAAGCGCCGCACCACCGGTTCGAGCGCGGCGGGATCGTCGAGGAATCGGCGGACCAGCGGATCCCAGCGCGCGGGGAGAGCCGGTGGTGACCCGGCCGTCATCCCCGCGGATCCGTTCGCGTCGTCTCCGGAGATTCGCCCACCGGGTTGTACCCTCCGTCGCGCAGTGCCTCGAACGCGCGCGCCCGGTTCCGTGGGCTACGGAACTCCGCGACCACCCGCTTGCTGTCGAGGTCGATATCGGCCACCTCGATACCCATGGACTCCAGGACGCCGCCGATCGTGCGGACACAATGTTTACAGGTCATATCCGGTACGTAGAACACACGGTCCTCCGCATGCACCGGGATATCGTCGGCCGCCTCGGGCCCGGCGGGCGCGGTAGTCGCCTCGCACTCCGCGATCAGATGCGTGAAAACATCGACGAATCGCCCGACCACGACGGGCAGCACACTGTAATTCTCACCGTCGACCCGATGCGCGGCGGCGGCCAGGCACGAGGGACGTTCACCCGGGGACAGCAGGGCGTACTGCCGGGAGATCAGATCCAGATCGTCGTGATAGTGCGCGATGGCCTCTCCGGTACTCATCCCCTCCTCGGCGGTCGCCCGGCGCATCACCCGGTGCGCGTCACCTATGGTGGCGTCCTTCATGGCGCGCAGCGTCGTGAGAGTTTGCTCCGGATAGTGGATCGTGCCGTCCGGACGTACCGCCAGGCGCACCGGGATCATGCCGCGCCGATAGGTGGAGGCCTGGAGCTCCCAGAACCAGCGGGTGGCGACGGCCGCGAAGATATTGGAGTCGCGCATACCGCAGGCGAATTCGGCGGCCGTGCGATACGGAGTGTGGGCGGACAGCAGCGCATGCTGCGCCAGCGCCCGTCCGGCCGATTCGATGCCGACCCGGAAGATATCGATCGGTTCGTGGTCGGTGGTGGTCCCGGCGAGCACTCCGCGCGCCGCGGGGTCCAGCGCCGAGATCCGATCGTCGAGTTCGGTGCCCGGCCCGAGCTCCTGCCACAGGGCGAGCACCGTCTCCCGCACCGCGATCGGCACCTGCGGGCCCAGACCGTCGTCCCGGTAGAATCCGGTGTTCGGGATTCCGGCGCTGTCGGTCCAGGTCATCCGATGGGTGGCCGAGGTGACCTCGGCCGCGCGGCACGGCCGCATGAACCGTTCCAGGTACAGACGTTGCGAGTACGTCAGGTGCGTGCCCGGGTCGGGACGCAGCGGAGTGCTCGTGTAGACGAAGGCCCGGTCCCGTGGCTGCCGTGGCCGGGTGGTGAAGAGTCCGGGCCGGGCCAGCCCGGACAGGATTCGCGACGCGCGACGCCGGTCGTAGGGTGCCCGGAGGTCGGCGGGCGTATCGGTGCGGGCGGTCATGACAGCTCCTCGGCCAGGGTCCGGACCCGGTCGACGAAGCGGTCGATATCGTCGAGACCGGTGTAGACGTGGGTACTGACGCGTACCGATTCACGGTCCATGGCGGTCCCGGGTACGCAGTGCGTGCCGGTGCGGACCAGGAAGCCGTATTCGGCGAGTACGAAGCCGAGATCGGCGGCCGTGATCCCGTCCACGGTGAACGAAAGGATGCCATGGCCGGTGCTGTCGGCGGCCTGAGCGGGTCCGGGCAGGAAACGCAGTCCCGGTATCGGTCGCAGCCCGTCGATCAACCGCAGCGTGAGGGCCCGGTTGTGCGCCGCGATCGTGGCCATATCGAACGACTCGAGGACTCCGAGCGCGGTGCCCAGCGCGAGGATGCCCGGAATATTCGGGGTCCCGCCCTCGAGCAGGCCGGGCATCCGGCCTGCCTCGAATCCGTCGGCGGTCAGATCGGCGTCGGTGCCGCCCCCCGGAAGGAAGGGCCGCAGGGCGGAATGCACCCGGCGCCGGCAATACAACACGCCGGTCCCGGGTGCGGCGAACATCTTGTGAGCGGCGAATACCGCGAAATCGGCGCCGAGCGCGGTGACATCCACCGGGAGGTGCCCGCCGCTCTGGCTACAGTCGTAGCACCGCACCACCCGCCCGGGAATCCGGTCCTCGATATCGGCGAGGGAGTTCAGCGCGCCGAACACATGGTGCAGATGTGTGACGGTGAGCAGCCGGGTGCGCCGGCTCAGCTTCCCGGCGATATCGGTGGTATCGGCGCGCCCGTCGGGCAGTACTCGGTAGGGCACCAGTTCGATCCGCCGGCCGAACCGGGCGAGGGTGTCCCGCAGCAGGTACCAGGGATGGACGTTGGCGGCGTGATCGGTGGGACCGTAGAGGATCTCGTCACCGTCGTCGAGCGCGGTGAGTCCCCAGGACAACGCCACCGCGTTGAGTGCGGCGGTGGCGCCGGCGGTGAATACGATCTCGTCGTCGTGCGCGGCGCCCACGAACCGCGCGGTGCGCCTTCGGACGGCCTCGATCTGCTGGGTGAGCGCGGTGGCCCAGGGGTAGGTGCCGCGTGCGGCATTGGCCGTGGCCACGGCGTGATAATCGCGCACCGTTTCGATGACCGCGCCGGGTTTCTGGGTGGTCGCCGCACTGTCGAGGTAGGTTTCCGTGCTCTCGGCCAGGGCCGGGAAGGCCGCGCGCACCTGTGCCGGCAGCACATCGGACGGCGTGCGCGGATCATCGGCCGGTGCTCTGTGATCCGGCGGGTGCAGGGCCGATCCCATGATGATCATTCCTTCCGCCGTGCTGCCCGGGCTGCGAACCACGATACCGATTGCCGGAATTGTGGCCCAGTAGCTTTGGCTTGCAAAGGGTTTCGCGCAGCCGCGCGCGACCGTCCGGTCCCGCGTGACCGTCGCCGGGTCCCGGGAATTGTCGGCGGCCCGCGTTAGGGTGCCGGTATGCCCCTCACCTTGGAAGAGCGTCAGTCCTTTCTTGCCGAACCACATATCGGCGCACTGTCGGTGACGGCCGGTCCGGATCGTGGCCCGCTCACGGTCCCCATCTGGTATCAGTACGTCCCCGGCGGCGAGCTATGGGTCCTCACCGGGCTCGAGTCGGAGAAAATGCGCCGGATCCGGGCCGCGGGCAGGTTCAGTCTCATGGTGGAGCGGGTCGAGCCGACCGTGCGCTACGTGAGTGTCGAGGGCCCGGTGACCGGGGTCGGACCGCTCACCGACGCGGTGCACCGTGAGATGGTCGGCCGTTACCTACCCGCCGAGCGGGTGGACGATTATCTGGCGTACGCCGAGGCCGAACTCGGTGAGCACGTGGTGGTCTCGATGCGGCCGCAACGCTGGTTGTCCGCCGATCTCGGCTGAGGATCAGTAGCCGCCCTGCAGGTACTCGACGAGCTGTTCACGTTCGGTCGTGAGTTCGGACAATGCGCTCTTGACGACGTCGCCGATGCTCACGATCCCGGCGAGACGGCCCTCCTCGTCGACCACCGGGAGATGGCGGATCCGGTGGTCGGTCATGATGTTGCGCAACCCGTCCACTTCGTCGTCGGGGCCGCAGGTGCGTACATCGGTACTCATCACCTGCGTGACCGGGCAGTCCAGTAGTTGCCCGCCGTGGCTGAGCAGTGCCCGGACGATATCCCGTTCGGTGATGATTCCGCTGATGACGCTGCCGTCCGGGGAGACGACGGCGGCACCGATGTTGTGTTCCGTCAGGAGTGCGAGCAGGGCGCGGATATCGGCCTCGGGCCGAATGGTCGCGACGGCACTGCCCTTGGTGCGGAGGATCTCGGCTATTCGCATGGTTACCATCCACATGAGCGCGGGATTCCAGAATCCCGCGTCTGCTGATCGAAAGCCAGCACGGATCGGTATCGGGTGGTGGTGCCGGCGAGTTCTGCGGCCGGCTATTCGTCGTCGAGCCCCGCCGAAAGGTAGGCGGCGGCGGCCAGCCACTGCCGGCACTGCGGGCCGTGCACATCGTGAACGTGCAGAATTTCCCGGGCCTGCCGGTAGGTCAGTACCGGCGGTTCGGCGCTGCAATCGGTGCCGGCTTCCGCGGCGGCGTAGTGGCGCAGCGGTTCCGGGTGGTGGCCCATCGAAGGGGCACCGGTGGCGCTACCTACCGCGTTCCGGTGGGGACTTCGGAATGGCTGGATCATTCGGTTGCCCCTCACGTGCGATGTTGCGGAGGCGATCCGCCCGACCTTCGAACCGGCCGGAAAACCCTGCGTATCGCCCCTCTGGGTGGCACGAGTCTAAGTCGACGTTACTTACAAATGCAAGTACATCTGCAAACAACAATCGAAAATTCGCGGCGCGCGGCGCGGCATCTCCGGACCGCGACCACCGCTGCGGCCCTGTGCTTCCCGTTCCTCCTGGAGGCTGCGCGCCGTCGGCGGCGGTCCCGCGGTCAGGGCTTTCGTGCCACCCCGCCGTACGCGGAGATCGGCCGGGTCGCCGCGGAGTCGCCGGTGTCGGGCCGCCACTGGGTAATCGAGACGAATCCCGGAGCCTCGAGCGCCAGGCCGTCGAACGCGGCCCGGATCTCGGCCCGCGGCCGAGGTACGTAGGGCGCACCGCCGGTATCCGTGTAGTTCGAACACAGCTTCACGTAGTCGGCGCTGTCGTCGGTGCCGTCCCAGAGGACCAGATAACTCCCCGAAGGGGTCGCGTCGAGGACCGTACGCACGATCCGGCGCATCTCTTCCGCCGAAGCGGCATGCCCGAGGACGCCCATGAACATGACCGCCAGCGGCGTGGTGAAGTTCAGGACATGGCGCGCGTCGGCGACGACGAGTTCGGAGTTCCGGTAGTCGGCGTCGGAGTACGTCGTCACGCCTTCGTCCGTGGTGCCCGCCAGCAGGGTGCGGGCGTGCGCGAGCACCAGAGGGTCGTTGTCGATATAGACGATCCTGGAATCCGGCGCCACCGACTGGGCCACCTGGTGGGTGTTCTGCATGCTGGGCAGCCCCGCTCCGATATCCAGGAATTGGCGGATACCCTTCTCCGCGGCGAGGAATCGTACGGTGCGGATCAGGAACTGCCGGGACTCGACCGCCATGGTGGTGATATCGGGATCCACCGCGATCCCGGCCTCGCCGGCGAGGCGATCCGCCTCGAAGTAGTCGTCTCCGCCCATCCAGTAGTTCCAGATACGCGCGGAGTGCGGGATATCTGTCCGGATCGTGGGCCGGTGGTCTTCGGGCATGGAGAACTCCTCGGCGTGACAGGTGGTCGAAAACGTGCCGAACGCGGCCTGGGTGAACCTCGGGCGAGTGGAATCGAAGTATCGCTGCGACAGTACAAGACCGGCCGCTACCGAGGGTGGAGGTGGAAGCCGGTGCGGCCGGGATCCGGATTCCGTTGTGCTCCAACGATCGAACGGTGGCGTGGCGGCACTGCTCGGGCAGTGTCCGGGGCCTGTGGGCGCACCCCGGCGAACTTCGTGCTATCGTCCTGATGTCGGTGCAGATGCAAGAACACCTGCGAGTGCATCTGTAAGAACCGGCGGTATGCGACAGTGGCGTCAGCGACCATGAGCAAGGAGTGGGTCCTATGTCGGAAGTGATCAATCAGGTGATCGGAAGTTGGCGGAAGAGCACCTTCAGCAATCCGAGCGGGAACTGTGTCGAGTTCGCGGAAGCGGCCAACGATCTGGTGGCTGTGCGCAATTCGCGATTCCCTGATGGTGGCGTCCTCTTCTACACCCGTCCGGAGATCGAAGCCTTTCTCCAGGGAGCAAAAGCGGGAGAGTTCGACGATCTGGCGGGCTGAGAGGTAGCATGGGCCGTCGGCGTGGTGCGTCCTGGGCTGATGAGGTACGCACCGTGGGTTAACCCGAAAGCGGAGACGACTCCATGATGGCAGAGCCCGAGAAGCGTGGCAGCGCACAACCCGTTGATGCGGAACGCGGCCCCACGGTTCTACGTATCGCCCTGGGCGGCCAGTTACGAAAACTGCGTGAGAGCAAGAAGATAACGAGAGAAGCCGCGGGTGACGCCATCCGCGGTTCCCATGCGAAGATCAGCCGGCTCGAGCTGGGCCGGACCAGCTTCAAAGAGCGCGATATCCGGGATCTGCTGACGCTGTACGGCGTCACCGATACCGAGGAGCGGGAGCGATTCCTCGTTCTCGCGCGTAAGGCCAACGAGCCGGGATGGTGGCATCGTTTCGGCGATCTGCTGCCGTCCTGGTTCGGCACCTACCTCGGCCTGGAGCAGGCCGCGAGCAAAATTCGTACCTATGAGTCGCATCTGGTGCCAGGTCTGCTGCAGACCCCGGACTACGCCCGCGCGGTGGTGACCCTCGGTTACGAAGATTCCGATACCGATCGCCGGGTGGCGTTCCGGCAGCGGCGGCAGGAAATCCTGCACCGGGCCGATCCGCCGGTTGTCTGGGCGGTGATCGACGAGGCGGCGCTGCACCGGCCGGTCGGCGGGCCCGCTGTGCATCGTGCGCAGCTCGAGCATCTGCTCGATCTCACGCGTCTGCCCAACGTGACTATTCAGGTGGTCCCATTCTCCGCAGGTGAACATCCCGCTGCGGGAAGCTCTTTCACTATCCTGCGATTTGCGGAGACCGAGCTGCCGGATATCGTCTACCTCGAGCAGTTGACGAGCGCGCTGTATCTGGACCGACGCGAGGATCTGGCGCTGTACTTGTCGGTGATGGACCGATTGAGTGTCCAGGCGGCGACGCCCGAGCGGTCGAGGAATATTATCGCCCAATACATCGAGGGGCTCTAGCGAAATAGCCAGGCGGACTCCTGTGGAGTGGCCGTCATCCGGCTGAATTTTCGAGCGGAAATCGCTGTGGAACAACCGTCTCGGCGCCGAGATCGCCGAGACGGAAATTCACTGGCCGGTCAGGCCCTGATGAACGTCGAGGCGACGCGCCAGAAAGTATCCGGCCGGAGCGTCCCGAAGTCCCAGTCGTCGGCCAGGGCGTGCACCGTCGCGACGATCTTGTCTATATCGAAGTCATCACGAGTAGCGGCCCCGGTGGATTCGATTGCGTCGATGACGAATTCGACGGCGGTCTCACGTGATGATCCGTTGCGGGGGCGTCCGCTACGGACGCCGAATGTACTCATATCAATACCGTTCGCCGGCTTGCCGATCGTGGCGGAACCGATTCCGGCCGGACTGCTACCGAATCGGGTTGGATCCGTCGGGCTCTCCCGCAACTGCGGCAGTAAACCACTGGCGAATGTTGTTGTCGGCTCACTCACGCGGCCTCCCCATTGTTTTCCCCTGTATAGCGGTGTGGGAAGAGTCTAGGTCGCGGGTGCTTTCAAATGCAAGTACATCTGCACGATCGATTCCTTGTGTACGAACGTTTTTCGGACGACCGTTCAGGCGCCCAGCGCCGCGATCGCGGCGCGGATCGGCGTGGTCCCGGAAACGAGTTCCAAGGTCCGGCCTGCGGTCTCCGGTGCACCGAGCAGTTCGGTCAGTACGGCCGCGACGTCGGCCCGGGGAATCTCGCCACGCTCCAGCCTGTGATCGGCCAAGGTGACCAGCCCGGTGCCGGCCGAATCCGTCAGGCGCCCGGGACGGAGGATGGTCCAGTCCAGGTCGCGGCTGCGCAGATCGTCTTCGGCCTGGGTCTTGGCCTCGATATAGGCGGCCCACACCTCATCGGTGCCCGGGCCCGGAGGCAGACCGGTGCCCATGGCCGAAATCTGCAGGAACCTCCGCGTTCCCACCCGCTCGGTCGCCTCCGCGAGCAGCACCGACCCGTCCCGGTCCACACTGTACTTCCGCGCCGTCCCGCTGCCCGGGCCGGCGCCCGCCGCGAAGACCACGGCGTCCGCCCCCTGCACGGTGGCGGCCAGATCGCTCACGAGCGCGTTTTCCAGGTCGAGGACCACGGATTCGGCACCGGTGGCGTAGACCTCCCGGGCGTGGGCGGGATTGCGGATCAGCGAGATGACACTGTGGCCGCGGCCGGTGAGTTGTTCCGCGAGCAGCAGGGCGATCTTGCCGTGTCCGCCGGCGATGACGATGCGCATACCGTGGTTCCTTTCGTTCGTATCGTGCCTTCTCAACGTTCGGGTCCACCGGGGTTGCAAGCGGCATCGACGGTCGCGTCGTACCCCACCGGCGGTCGCCAGGGTTCCAGATTCCAGCTGGGTTTCTCGGGTGCGATGAGCCGCGCCCAATCCCAGTGACAGCGGAACTGATTCCACATCCCCGGGGTGTCGGCGGCGGGGTCGGAGCGGACGACCTCCTGCCAGGCGCGGGCGTCCGAACCGGGAAAGGTCGTATCACGCCCCGCCCGGGTGGGATGAACCATCAGCCGCGTGCCGTCGGCGTTCGATGTCCATTCGAGGCGTTCGATCAGCGGCATCCCGGCATAGGGATCCACGGTCGGGATGGGGGTACGGGTCGCCGCGGCGCCGATCGCCGGCGATGAAGAAGGGGAGGGGGTGCCGGCCGTGGTGGCCGGGTCGGTGCCGGGTTCGGGATCCGGGTTCGCGCATCCACCCGTCGCCACGGCGGCCACCACGGCGAATATGCCGCCCAGGCGGACGGTGGGTCGGGTCGGCATACACGCTCCTGCGATTCGGGACCGCCGGGTCGTCACCGGCTGTTCCCGAGCCTAGAGGTGTGGCCGCCCGCGCGCTGCTATCCGGCGTGGTGCGCCGCCGGCGATTCAGCGCCAGAGGCTGTGGCAGGGTAGTCGGCGCAGGCCCGGCCTGATCTTGCTGTCCACGGTCACGGTGAGGCCCGTATAGGCCGCTGCGGAGGTGAATTCCCAGGCCTCGGTATGGGTTGCCGCGTATTCCAGAACGAAGGCATTACCTGGGACGCCGTCGAAGTAGACGGTTACCCGGCGCGTAAGGGCGTCGCGGGTGGTGTCGTCGCGGTCGGCCGTGGCCGGTGTCGTGGCGTTCAAGATCCGCGTCTCCTTCCGATCGGCGTCAACGTCGACGCCGTTATGTGTAACGGTAAGTCCGCACCATCGGTGAGAACATGTTCCGGAACGGGCTCTGGGGAATTCACAGCACCCGGGAGAGGGGCGTCGGTGCGATTCACACCGCCCGGCCGGAACCCGGGAGCCGCCGGTCACCGTGGGCCCGAAGCGGTGAGCCGGGGCACGCAGCCGGTCCGGTACCTCCGCGCCCCGCGACGCCGCCGTGAATGTCGTTCACGCCACGGGTGTTTCGTTTGGTCTCCGGCGGCGCTCCCATGCGAAACTCGAATAATGGGCGCTTCTGGTATGCGATCGGCTATGGACACGAATGTCTCGACCGGACCGGGCTCCACGGCACGGGCGGCGGTCGAGGGCGGGCCGACGGTGTTGCGGATGGTGCTCGGCGGCAGGTTGCGGCGGTTGCGGGAGGCGAGCGGGCTGTCCCGGGAGCAGGCGGGCGACCATATCCGGGGGTCGGATTCGAAGATCAGCCGGCTCGAACTCGGCCGCACCAGCATCCGTGAGCGCGATCTGACAGATCTGCTCCAGTTGTACGGGATCACCGACGGGGAGGAACTCGACGCCTTTCAGGAACTCGCCCGGCAGGCCAACACCTCGGGCTGGTGGCATCGGGACAACGACTGGCTTCCCAAGTGGTTCGATATGTATCTGGGACTGGAACAGGCCGCCCAGGTCATTCGCTGCTACGAGCCCCGTACGGTTCCGGAACTGTTGCAGACCCCGGATTACGCACGGGCCCTGCTGACCCTGGCGCATCCGACACAATCGGAAGATGCGATCGAACGCCGGGTGGCGCTGCGGATGCGCCGGCAGCACATCCTGACCCGGGCCCATCCTCCGCATCTGTGGCTGATCGTGGAGGAGGCGGCGCTGACCCGCCGCATCGGTGGTTCCCGGGTCTGGGGCGCGCAGCTCGATCAGCTCCTCGCCGCGGCCCGTCAACCGCATATCACGGTGCAGGTCCTGGCCGATCACGTCGGTGGACCGGCGCTGGCCGACGGCGCCTTCACCTATCTGCGCTTCGCCGAGGCGGATCTTCCGGATATCGTCTACCTCCAGCAACTCACCGGTGCGCTTTATCTGGACAAACAAGCCGATCTGGACGCGTATCGGGCAGTCGCGAACCAGTTGTCGGTCCATGCCGCACCGCCGGAATACACCCCGGGCCTGTTGTCGGCGTTGCGGCGGCGGCAGCCACGTATTCTCGACCAGCCCGCGCCGCGGGAATCCGGCCGCACCCACTGAACTCCGGATGACCGGCCGGCGTCGCGGACCGTCGGTTCAACGGCGGTGCGTTGCCGTGTCGTTATCGTCTTGTGATCGGCCCCAATCCCCGGACGGACGGCTGATGACCTGTCCGGACTAACGCCGGATAGTCCCGATGGCCCGGCGGCAAGGTTACTGTCCGGTAGTTATGGTGGGCAGAAAGTCAGCCGATTCCGGGAGCGCAGGCCTGGAAGACGAACTCGTGGCGCATTTCCGCGACCCCGTCCGAGATGGGGACGCCACGACGGTGGGCGCCGCGGTGCGCCGGTATCTGGCGGAGGTCGCGCAGGATCTCACTCCGGAAACCGGCACCGCATCGTCCGGGGCGGCGGCTCGGCCGCCGGCGGTGGTCGCGGCGGCCGAACGATGGGCGCGGGAGGGGGTGGCGCTGGAATCGGTGCTCACCGCCTGCCACGCGGGTGCCCGGGACGGGCTGGAATTCCTGACCGGCCGGATGGCCGACGCCGCCGTACGTGCCGACGCCGTGGCGGATGCCGCGCGGCTGCTGGTCCGCGTCGTGGAGGTCGTGACGACCGCGGCCGCGTCCGCCTATCTGGACGAACACCGAGTCGTCGCCCGCGAGCACCAGACCTCCGCGCAGACGATGCTGGCCGCGCTGCTGAGCGGGCACGGGGTGACCGCGCTGGCGAAACGAGCCGGTATCCGGATCGCACCCGCTTATCAGGTGGTGGCGCTGGATATTCCGCTCCACCCCGAGGAGCGCGCGGGGGGACCGGCGGCCGTCTCGGCGGCCCGGCGCAAACTGCGCCGGGTGCAGGCGGCCCTTGGTACTCCGCTCGGATCCCGCTCGCTGTCGCTCTTGCGTACCGACGGCGGTACCGTGCTCATTCCCCTGGAATCGGTACGGGCCCTGGGTGGCGACCCGGTGGCCGCCGGAATGATGAGTGCGGAAGTTCTGGAGCTCATCGCGGAGGCCGCCGAAGTCCCGCCGACTGCCGCGGTCGCCTCCGGATCGACCGAGCAGGTGCCGGAACTGGCCGGCCGTGCTCATGAGGCGCTGGACAGTCTGCGTGCGGCGGGCCGGCCCCCTGGGCTGTACCGGATCACCGAAGGCGCGGGTGTCGAGCGAGAAGGCGATGCGGTGGACGCGCTTCCGCTGCGCAGGCTGCCGCGGCATCCGGTGACGACCGGCGGTCGGGCCCGTTCCGGGAAGCCGGGGGCCGCGTAATGAGCGACGGCAGAGCCGGGTGTCTCCGGACGCTCGAAGCGGTCCCGCGGCGCCGGGAATTCTCGGCGTCCGCAAGCGGTGAACGGGGCGCGCACTCGCCCAGGTGTTTCGACGAGGTGTAGTGATGAGATACCCGGTTTCGGTTCTGGCGGTTCTGGTCGCGATGGGGGCGGTGATGGCGACACCCGCAGGCGCCGCCCCGCCCGGTTATTCCACCCCCGGTACGGCACTCGCGGCGCCGGTAGTGGGTCGCGAGCAGGAACGCGGCCCACGGCTGCTGCGGGTGGAAGTGCTCGACGATCGGCGGATCCGGCTGCATATCCGCTCGGCCGCCATGGGCCGTGAGATCGCGATCGACACCCTGATCGGTACCGGTCCGGCGCCCCGGCCCACCCTGTATCTGCTCGACGGGGTGGACGGCGGGCCCACCTCCGGCTGGCTGACCGACGGCGGTGCCGCGGAGTTCTTCGCCGATAAACCCGTCGATGTCGTGCTCACCACAGGTGGTACGGCGAGCATGTACGCCGACTGGATCCGGGTCGACGCCGCGCTCGGCCTGAATCGGTGGGAAACCTTTCTCACCGAGGAACTGCCGCCGATTGTCGAGAAATACCTGGAATCCACCGGCGCCCGCGCGATTGCCGGTGTCTCGATGGGCGCTCAGGCCGCGATGATGCTGACGCAGCGTCATCAGGGCTTCTATCGGGGTGTCGCCGGTCTGAGCGGATGCTATTCCACGGCCGATCAGCTCGGCCGCGCGGTCACCACGGCGACCGTGGTGTCGCGCGGGGGGAATCCGGAGAATCTGTTCGGCCCGCCCGCTTCACCGGAATGGCTCGCCCATGACAGCCTGCTGGGCGCGGAGGCGTTGCGGGGGACCGAGATATACCTTTCGGTCGCGAACGGAACCCCGAGCGGTGCCGCGCTGATGTCGATCGGCGACAGCCCGGAAATTCTCGCCGTACTGCTCGGTGGCGGGTCGTTGCTCGAGCAGGGGGCGCGGCTGTGCACTCAGCGCTTCGCCGAGCGGCTACGGGAACTGGATATTCCCGCTGAGGTGGATTTTCTGCCCGAAGGAATGCATGCCTGGCCGGATTTCGAGGTGCAGTTGCACCGCAGTTGGCCGGCCCTCTCCAGGGCGCTGGGAATTTCGGACCGTCTTTGATCCGGTGCGCAGCGCATCGAATTCCTGATATTTCTGATGCCGGGGAATCGCGCCGTGCTGAATATCGCGCGCAGTGGCAGGCTCCGGCGGCGGGCCCACCGCGTGGTGAGACCGCACGCCGCCGGGATGAGCTGCCGGCCCAGTACCGCGTCCGGGCCGGCAGCTCCGGGTCTCCTCAGTCCCGGGTCACGAAATCGGCGGCCTGGGCGCCGATGAACGTACTGGGCGCGTGTGTGTGCCCGCGCACCAGCACCGGCATGATCGACGCGTCCGCGACGCGCAGGCCCTGGACGCCGCGAACCCGCAGCTGCGGATCCACCACACTGCTGTCGTCGGAACCCATCCGGCAGGTTCCGGCCGGGTGATAGAGCGTATGCGCGTATTTGTTCAGGGCCAGCGCCCGGGTTTCGTCCGAGGCCGGACCGCCCGGCGCGTCCGGCGGATAGCAGAGCGACCCCAGGACGTCCTTCAAGGCTTCGGTATCGGCGATCTCGGCGCAGTACTTCAGCCCTGCCATGATGGCGGCCCGGTCGGCCCCGCCGGGGTCGGAGAGGTATTTCGGGTCGATCACGGCCTTGTCCGAGGGATCCTTGGAGGCGAGTGTGACGGTGCCGCGACTGTGCGGCCGCAGCAGGACGGTGGCCAGGATGACGCCGTGTGCGGTGGGGTCGACCAGGCCCTCGTGGTAGAAGGGTGCCGGTGCGTACACCAGTTCGAGGTCGGGATGGTCGAGTCCGGGATCGCTGCGCAGGAACCCGTACGCTTCACCGACATTCGAGGTGAGCATCCCGCGATGCCGGAGCAGGTAGTCGAGTAGTTGTGCGGGTTTCTCCGCGCCGAACAGCGAATCGGAGTCGACCCCGAAGCCCAGACCGGCGACCAGGTGGTCCTGCAGATTCGCCCCGACTTCCGGGGCGTGATGGCGTACCTCGATACCGTGGCGCCCGAGCTCGTCCCGGTCACCGATCCCGGACAGCATGAGCAGCTGCGGACTGTTGATGGCGCCGCCGCACAGGATCACCTCCTTGCCCGCGGTGACTGCCTGTACCGCACCGCCGCGGAGGTATTCGACCCCGGCCGCCCGGTCGCCGTCGAAGAGCACCCGGGTGACGGTCGCCTCGGCGAGGACCTTCAGGTTGCGACGCTTCATCGCCGGTCGCAGGTACGCGTCCGCGCTGCTCCAGCGGCGACCCCGGTACTGCGTGACCATGGTCTGGGTGAAGCCCTGCGGCTCCGGCAGGTTCGGCTCCTCGACGGTGAATCCGCGTTCGGCGACCGCCCGCAGATAGGCGGCCGTGGAGGGCCGCGGGCTGCGCTGGCGGGAGATGTGGAGGGGACCGCCGGTACCGTGGTCGCCTCCGCCGGGACCCTCCACGTCCTCGATGGCACGGAACTGCTCGACCGCTTTCTCATAACCCCATTCGGGTCCCGCGGCCGCGGCCCACTCCTCGTAGTCGGCGCGGAAACCGCGTACCCACATCTGGGCGTTGAGGGATGAGGAGCCGCCGAAGGTCTTGCCCCGCGGCCAGTAGATCCGGCGGTCGTCGAGCTGAGGCTGCGGTTCGGTGCTGTAGTCCCAGTCGTAGGGAGTGCGGAAGAGTTTGGAGAATCCGGCCGGGATGCGGATGAACTTGTCCTTGTCCGGCGGGCCCGCCTCCAGCAGGACGACGGACCGTCCCGGGTCGGCGCTGAGCCGGTTCGCGAGCAGCGCGCCCGCCGACCCGGATCCGACGATTACATAGTCCGCACTGACGTCTGTCACCTTCGCACCTTTCGACACTGTGTCGGCCCAACATACGAGAGCGGAGGCGGATGTGGGGACAGTTGGCTGTTCGGCGGTTCCGCGGCACCTCGGCCGGGTATAACCGGCGCATGAGTTACCCGGTGGATTTCGGGGTGCTGCAGATCGGTGCGATCGTCGCGATCATCATCGGTGGGGCCCTGGTGGTTTCGGCATTGTTCGCACTACGGGGAAGGGGACCGCGGGCACTGCTCGCACGGGGGTCGGGGGGTGTCCTGATTCTGGCCGCCGCGGGCCTGATCCTGTGGATCGCCACCCTCGTCCAAACCTATCTGGGGCTGACGGGAGAGGTCCGCGCGGCGCACGTCGTCGTCTCCCAGGTCTCGGGCGCGGACCATCAGCTCGAGGTGGAGCTGACCATGTTCGACGACGACGGGGGACAGCAGCGCAGTACGCATCGCGTCGAAGGTGATCTCTGGGTGCTACAGGCCCAGATCGTCGAACTCGAACCCTGGGTGAACGCGCTGGGCTTCCATTCGGGATACAAGGTGTCGCGACTGTACGGCCAGCGGCTCGACGGAGTGGCCACCGACCAGAACCATATCTTCCTCAACGGCGGTGACCGGGACTTCTTCCAGGACATGAACGAGGACCGCTGGTTCACCTCCCCGTTCGTCCGGTCCGCCTACGGTAACGCGGTGATCGCGACCCCCGGCGAATACGACGTCTTCATCTCGCGCGACGCCATCAAGACGCGGCCGGTGGAGTGATCGGGACGTCCGATCGCCCGGCGTCCAGCGCCGATCGGCACAGGGCCCCCAGCTCCGCCACGACGGTATCGAGCGCGGCGGGGCTCCGTTCGGTGCGGGCGACGATGAGGGCGCCCTCCAGCGCGCTGACGATCAGCACCGCCACCGAGGCGGCTCTTTCTGGGTATGCCCCGTCGGCGATCAGTTTGCCCGCGATGAGTTCGCGCCAGGTGTCGAAGGCGCTGCCTGCGGCGGCAACCGCGTCCGGTTCGTTGCTCAGCGCGGCCGCGGCGATCGGGCAGCCGACCGTGTAATCGCCGCGGTCCAGGCCGCGGGCCAGGGTGTGGGCCAGGGCGCGCAGCGCCGCGGAGGTCTCGGGAGTGTCCAGGGCGCGGCCGAGGCCCGCGGTGATCCGCGCGCTGGCGACCTCGGTCGCCTCGGTGATGAGCTGGGTGCGGCCCCGGGGGAAATGGTGGTACACCGAGCCGCGGGGCGCGCCGCTGGCCGCGAGGACGTCGGCGAACGATACCGCCGCGACACCGCGCCGCCGGATGAGTGAGATCGCGCTCGCGATCATCGCCGCCCGGGGGCCGTCCGAATCCTTGGGTCGTGGCATACGTCCCTCCTCTTGCCTCCTATTACTATGTATGTTGTCATACTTACATCCGCAATGCCGCCGCAACAGCACATATTCCCAGGAGGGCCCCGTGACCGGGATCGATGCGCCGCCACATGTCTTCGACACCGCCATCGCCACGGAGTACGTGGGCACGCATCACCTCGCCGGTCACACCTGCCCGGACTACGCGAATATGGTCGGGCCCTTCGGCGGTGTCACCGCGGCGGCGCTGCTGCGGGCGATCGAGCAGCATCCGGAGCGCCTGGGCGATCCGCTCTCGCTCACGGTGAACTTCGCGGGTCCGATCGCCGACGGGCCGTTCGAGATCCTGGCGCGTCCGGTGCGCACCAACCGCACCAACCAGCACTGGCAACTGGAACTCACCCAGGACGGTGCGGTGGCGACCACCGCGACCGCCGTGTTCGGTCTACGTCGCGATACCTGGTCGGATCTCGAACTCATCATGCCGTCGGTCCCCGGCCCGGATCGGGCGGTGCCCCAGGAGTTCCCCGAGTTCATCGCCTGGGGGCGCAACTACGATCTGCGGTTCGTCACCGGCGCCGTACCCGATGTGGCGCCGGCCGACGACCGGCCCGGTCACCCGGATTCGGTCAGCACGCTGTGGCTGCGGGACCGGCCGGCCCGTCCGCTCGATTTCGCCTCGCTGACCGCCATGTCGGACGCTTTCTATCCGCGAATTTTCCTGCGCCGCGGACAGTACGTGCCGGCCGGAACGATCTCGCTCACCATCTACTACCACGCCACAGCGGGAGAACTCGCCGCGCAGGGTAGCGAGTACCTATTGGGCACCGCCCGGGCGAACCGGTTCGGGCATGGGCATTTCGACCAGAACGCGCACCTCTGGGGCCACGACGGAACCCTGCTCGCGACCAGCCATCAGCTCGTCTACTACAAGGGCTGATCGCCCCGCCGGTCAGCCTGCGGAGGTGTCGGTGATAGCGACGATCGGCAGGCGCAACGCGGCAGGCGCGGACTCCGGCACCACCGGAGCAACCGGGCGAACCGGGGCGATTCGCCGGTAGGGGGCGTCCTGGGACGGCCGCGGATCCCGCTCGCCCTTGTTCGGCCAGTAGGCGGCGGCCCGCTCGGCCTGAGCGGTGATGGTCAGCGACGGATTGACTCCGAGATTGGCCGACACCGCCGCCCCGTCCACCACGCTGAGCGTGGGATAGCCGAATACGCGGTGGTAGGCGTCGATCACTCCGGTCTCCCGGTTCGCGCCGATCGCGGCGCCACCCAGGAAATGGGCGGTGAGCGGGATATTGAACACCTCGCCCCACGTCCCGCCAGCGGTTCCGCCGATCTGTTCGGCCACCCGGCGGGTCGCCTCGTTGCCGGCCGGGATCCAGGTGGGGTTCGGTTCCCCGTGGCCCTGGCGGCTGGTCAGTTTCCGGCCGAACAGTCCCCGGGTGGTGTAGGTGGTGATGGAGTTGTCCAGATGCTGCATCACCAGAGAGATGATGGTCCGTTCACTCCAGTTGCGGACGCTCAGGAAGCTGAGCAGCAGCAGCGGGTGGCGCAGCGCGTAGCCGAGGAACCGCAGCCAGCGCGGAACGCGACCGCCGCCGTCGACCATGAGCGTCTGCAGCAGGCCCATCGCGTTCGAGCCCTTGCCGTACCGCACCGGCTCGATATGGGTGTCCGGAGTCGGGTGGATCGAGGAGGTGATCGCGACGCCGCGGGTGAAATCCGTGCCGGGAACGACCTTCTTGGTGGCGGCACCGACGATCGATTCCGAATTGGTGCGGGTGAGCAGTCCGAGCCGGTCGGACAGGTCCGGCAGGATGCGCCGGTCGCGCATATCGTGCAGCAGCCGCTGGGTGCCCAGGGTGCCCGCCGCGACCACGACCTGCCGGGCGGTATAGGTAGTCCGCTGTTTGCGCAGCCACGCACCGGTCCGCTCGGCCGACACCACCCAGCTGCCGTCGTCCTGCGGCCGGAGTTCGGTCACGGTCGTCATCGGCACGACCTGCGCTCCGGCTCGCTCGGCGAGATACAGATAGTTCTTGACGAGGGTGTTCTTGGCGCCGAATTTGCAGCCGACCATACAGTCGCCGCATTCCAGGCAGCCGGTACGCGCCGGACCCACGCCGCCGAAATAGGGATCGTCCACGGTCTCGCCGGGTTCACCGAAGAACACCCCGACCGGGGTCTGCACGAAAGTGTCGCCAACACCCATGTCCTCGGCGACCTGGAGGAATACTTCGTCCGCGGGGGTCATATGCGGATTTTGGACGACCCCCAGCATGCGGGTGGCCTGGTCGTAGTACGGAGTGAGTTCCGCGCGCCAATCTGTGATATCGCGCCACTGGGCGTCCCGGAAGAACGGCTCCGGCGGCACGTAGAGCGTATTGGCGTAGTTCAGCGAGCCGCCGCCGACTCCCGCGCCCCCGAGGATGAGCACATTGCGCAGTGGGTGGATGCGCTGGATTCCGTAGCAGCCGAGCTTGGGGGCCCACAGGAATTTGCGCAGATCCCAGCTGGTTTTGGGGAGTTCGTCGTCGGCGTAGCGGCGTCCGGCCTCCAGGACGCCGACGGTGTAGCCCTTCTCTACGAGCCGTAACGCGGTGACACTGCCACCGAACCCCGAACCCACGATGAGTACATCGAAATCGGTCGGCGCCTCGGTCATGGGCCTACTCCTTGTCCGGAAATGTCATCAGTGACTGGCGGTAACATTAACATAGCAAGGTGGAAGCGATAGTCACTATTGTTGACAGTGCTCTCCGAATAGGCGAGGCTCGGGATATGACCACCCCGCGCGCCCGGGCCCGGGCCCAGACCATGGCCGATATTCTGCGCATCGGGCGCGAACACCTCGCCACCGACGGTGCCGCCGCGTTGTCGCTACGCGCCGTGGCCCGCGATCTAGGAGTTGTGTCCTCGGCGGTTTACCGCTATGTCCGAAGCCGGGACGAACTGCTGACCCTGCTGGTGATCGACGGCTACGACACACTCGGCGACACCGTCGACGCGGCGCTGGCGACCGCCCCCGACGACCCGGTCGAGCGGCTCCGGATCACCGCCCGGACGGTGCGTTCCTGGGCGCTCGCCGAACCTGCCTGGTACGGCCTGCTGTTCGGTACCCCGGTCCCCGGTTACGCGGCGCCGGCCGACCGCACGGTGGCTCCCGGCACGCGGATCATCGTGACGTTGCTCCAGCTCGTCGACCGGGCGTACCGCCAGGGTCTGCTCACCGGGCAGCGGGCGGACGAGGCCGTCGCCGAACCGCTCGGCGGCGACCTCCGGCGGGTATGCGAAGAGCTCGAACTCGATCTGCCGGACTGGGTGGTTGCCCGGGCGCTGACGGTGTATTGCTCCCTGTTCGGCGCGGTCAATGCCGATGTCTTCGATATGTACGGAGCCGACACCTTCACGCGGCGTGACCAGGTTTTCGAGGTGCATATCGGTGCCTGGGACGCGCTGCTCGGTGTCGTCTGAACGGAGACGGCCTACTTCTCCGGGGTCGTAGGCTGCGTGCCGTCGGTTTCCGGAGCCTCGGCCGCCCCGGCGACCGGTCCGCTGCCCGCCGCGCGACCGGCGACCTCGGCGTCGATCTGCTCGCTGATATAGCGGATGACCACCGCGACCACCGCGACCACGGGTACGGCGAGGAAGGCCCCGGTGATTCCGTAGAGTGTGCCGCCACCCGTGACGGCCAGCAGCACCACCACCGCGTGCAGCTTCATGGTCCGGCTCTGCAGTACCGGCTGCAGGACATTGCCCTCCAGCTGCTGGACGGCGATGATGATCACCAGCACGATGAGGGCGGTCGTGAATCCGTTTCCGACCAGAGCCACCAGCACCGCCAGCGCGCCGGCGACGAACGCGCCGACCATGGGGATGAATCCACCGAGGAAGGTCAGTGCGGTGAGCACCCCCCACAGCGGAACCCCGAGGATCACCAGGCCGATCCCGATGAAGAAGGCGTCGATGAAGCTCACCACCGCCTGCGTCCGGATGAATCCGCCCAGCACATCCCACACCCGTACCAGCACTTCCTCGAGGTGGCGGCCGCCGCGGCCGCCGAGGAATTTGTGCATCCACGGAATGAACCGGGGCCCGTCCTTGACGAAGAAGAACGAGAGCACCAGCACCAGGAAGATCGTCACCAGCACCGAGGTCGCGGTGCTGACCCCGGTGAACACCCCCGTCGCGATCTGTTCGGCACTGGACTGCAGCCGCGACACCACCGCGTCGACGGCCGAGTCCAGCTGTTCGTCACGCACGTTGAGGGGCGGCCCCTGCAGCCAATCGCGCACGGTGTTGATACCGGTGGTGGCCTTGTCCGACAGTTCGGGCACCTGATCCACCACCGACGGCACGATCAGCGCGATACTGCCCGCCAGAACCCCGATGAACCCGACCACCGTCAGTCCGGCCGCCGCGGCCGGCGGCAATCCGGCCTTCACCAGGAGCCTGGTCGGTGGCCACAGCACGGTGGCGACGACGATGGCCAGCAGCACCGGCAGCAATACCACCCACAGTCGCGCGGCCAGGAACCCGAGAACCCAGGCTCCGGCCGCGATCGCGACAATGCATACGGCCCATTTCGCGAGCCACAGCACCCCTGAACCCATCACGTCCCCCCGGTCCGGGCGGGAGGCCACGGTGTCCCGGGTGCTGTCGTCGCGGATTTCTTTCTCCCCGTTCACCCGGTCAGTCTCGCACGCCGCACCGACGCGGGCAGTTCACCGCACGCGGGCCCGGCTCAGCGCGGCACGGTGACCTGGTCGATACAGCTGGACAGGCCGTCGGTGACCGAGCAGCGCGCGGGCGCCCGGGTCGGACGGTAGTTGCCGGGCACCCCGCCCGCCGCTGTTATCGCGGCGTAGGCCGCCACCGCGTCGGTGGGTCGGCGGGTCAGCGCCGGATCGTGGAGCACGTCGACCGTGTAGAGCCCGAACCTGGGCGTATACGAACCCCACTCGTAGTTGTCGGTCAGGCTCCAGTAGTTGTAGCCCATGAGGTTCATCCCGTCGGCCGCCGCGCGTTGCAGCCAGTAGACGGTGTCGCGGAGCAGGTCCGCACGCCCGGACCCGTCCGCGCGGGGATGACCGTTCTCGGTCGGCATCCCGTTCTCGACGATGTAGAGCGGCATACCGGGATAGCGCCGGGCGTAGTGGTCGAGCGCATAGTAGATGCCTTCCGACTGCAGTGACACCGTCCACAGCTTTGTGGGGTCGGGGAACCGGGCGAGGACTCCCTCCGGGGAGAACCCGTAGTAGTAGTCGATACCGATGTAGTCGAGTTTCGCCGCTATCCGGTTCAGGAAGCCCCCGTTGACGGCATCGTCGGCGGTGGGGATATAAGCAACGTTGCTGCTGACCATCGATCCGGGTCGAACGCTGTGGATATGGTCATAGATCGCGTTGTGCGCCGCGGCCATCCGGTCCTGCACGGCCGGGATATCGGCCACCCCGATCCCGCCGTGACGCACCTCGTTCATCAGATATACGGCCGGTTCGTTGAAGGTGATCCACAGCGGATCGTGTCCCGCGTATCGATCGACCACGGCACGCGCGTAGGTGAGCCAGTCGGCGACCGTCTCGTCACGCCGCCATCCGCCGCGGTCGAATTCCCAGCCCGGATACACCCAGTGGTCCAGGGTGAGCATCGGCCGCATCCCGGCGCCCCGGATCGTCGCGATCACGTCGTCGTAGTAGCGGAGACCGTTCCCGTCCCACGCGCCCGGGTGGGGTTGCACACGAGCCCATTCGATCCCGATCCGGTACACCCCGACCCCCAGCTGCGCGGCGAGGGCGATATCGGATCGGTAGCGCGAGTAGAAGTCCACCGAGTCGCGGTAGGGATCCTCGGTTTTCCCCGCGGCGATGTAGCGGGTCCAATTGCTGTCCGGGGCCCGGCCCTCGGACTGGAAACCGGACGACGCGACGCCCCACAGGAAATCGGGTCCCAGTGGTGCAACCTCGATCGGGGGAGCGGGGCGGGCCACCGCGGGCGCCGCCCCGAGGGCGAGGACGCCGGCGGTGACCGCGCCGGTGGTGAGGAATCGACGGCGGTTCACTGGACCCATCGGATCGGTCTCCTGTTCTGGACCGGCCACTGCACGCCCTCGGGCGGTGTGCCGGGGCGGTATCGCGTCCGGATTCGAGTCGGTACGTTCACTTCTCGGCCTGCGGTGAGTCTAGGGCGGGGCCGGTGCGAATGGACCAGGGCCGAGACCTGTCCGCCGAAAATCCGAATACAGAAGGATACCTAGATATGCGCATCTACACATGTATGGGCGGCCCTGAGTCGATAGAAGGTCGTCCAGATCTTGGGGCCGGATGTACCGCTGCGGGAGCGGTGCTCGCCGGTGTGGTCTGAGAGCCGAGTGCCTCGGCCCCCTGGATTGTGATATCGAGGGCGGCCGCGCTCGATATCGATGAGATCGTCAGCGTTGCCGGCCGTCCTGCATCACCGGTGCGGCGCCGGCGGCAACGATATCCGGGCGGACCATGGGCAGATTCGCGTGTGATGCGTCGGGCACCGTGATGCGCTCCACCCATGAGTGCCTTTCGGCGATACTGTCGTAGAGCCGCTCACTTCCCTCCAGTTGCTGTTGCAGAAGGTCCGCGGGCACAAAAAGGCGTTGCTGTGCGTCTGTTCCGGTCGCGCTGATGAGCTGCGTCGGAACTTCGGGCAGCGGACCTCCGTCCCGGAGTTCGTCGAGCAGGTGCGCCGCGTTCAGGCCCTCCCGGAACCCGACGGGGAACCGTCCGGTGCTCATATGCAGGTCCAGAGCTGCTTTACCGATCTCGGTCGGGAAATCTCTGAAAGCGATTTCCATCGCGGTCCGTATCCGGTCGATCGCTTGCGCCGGAAGTTCGGGCATCTGCGCGTTGTCGGTGACCGGTGCCGCGCCGAATTGGAGCTCGGGCGGCACGAAGTCGTCCCAGTCCTGGTGCAGTGGATCGATCAGCACGAGCCGGGCGACCCGATCAGGAAAGCGCTGCGCGAAGCGTTGGGCGTAGGCACCCCCGAGGGAGTGGCCGACCAGTGTCACAGCCGACTCCACTCCTAGGGCGGCCAGGAGATCGGTGATCTCGTCGGTGACGTCGTCCAGGGTGCGCGGAAGTGCTACGTCCTCGCTCCATCCGGTACCCGCGCGGTCGTACAGGATCGGGGCAGAGCGTTCCTTGATCAGGCCGTATACCCGGTAATAGTCCAGCCCGAAACTGCCGGCGCCGGGAAGGAAGAGAACCGGGTCGCCTGCGGGTTCGGCGCGCAGTGTCCACAGCGTCCGTGCGCCGACCGCGACGCGATCACCCAACGGCCCCGTGATTGGTATCGACATATGAGAACGGTATCACCTTATGAGACCATTGGAATATGGAGCTGGTAGAGGTACTTCGCAACCCTGTACGAATCCGCATCATCAACACAGTCATGGACGGCCGCGAGTTCACGGCCGCTTCGTTGCTGGATTCGCTACCCGATGTCTCGCGGCCGACGCTGTATCGTCAGCTCGCCGTGCTGCTCGACGCCGGCATATTGGTCGTGCATCACGAAGAGCGGCGCCGTGGAGCAGTCGAACGGACCTACCGATTCGCACCCGGTGGCGCGGCGATGCCGCCCGCGGAGATGGCCGCATTGACCACCGACGATCATCAATCCCTGTTCGCTGCAGCCATGAGTGTGCTGGCATCGAGCTTTCAGCACTACCTGCACACCACCGGCGCCGACCCCTACCGCGACAAGGTCTCCTACATCCAATTGCCCGTGTGGCTCACCGACGACGAACGCGCCCACCTCATAACTCAGCTCGAGAAAATCCTCGAGTCGATCGCCTCGAACTCACCGGAAGGTGGTCGACACAAGTACCTCATCAGCCCGATCTTCTTTCCGCTACCGACGTGATGCGATGGGAGGCGGCGCCGAGATCGACCCCACGGGCGGTGGTCACTATCCGGCGGACATCCGCATGTTTCCGACGGGCGGCCTACCGGAGTGGCTCCGCGGCCGCCGCCTGGATGCCATCTCAGCGCTGCATGCGGTCGAGCCCGCCGACCACGCGAACTGCCTCGGCAATGGTACGAAAGTCCTTGCGCAGGATGTTGCTGTGGTTTCGCTCCGTCGACCAGGACCGCGCCGATTGCCCGATCGGGATTGCGGCTGGTCCAGCGCGCCGCGACGAAAGCGCCGTAGGACCAGTCGATCACCAGCGCCCGGGATACACCGCGGGCGGCCAGGACCGCGTCGATGTCGGCGACGTTGGTCGCGAACGAATAGTTCGCCGAGGCCTTCAATTTGCCACGGGCTCGCATGTCGTAGGTGCTGTGGCGCCAGCCCGGTCCGAGTTCGGCAATCACGCGCCGCCAACGGTGTTGAGTAGCGACGTGGCCGTTGACGTAGAGGACCGGGATGCCGGGTCCGCCGGTGTCGGTAACCGCGAGGGCGGTGTCGCCGACCGGGACCATGCCGGTCCAGGAATGGTTCGAGGATCTGGCGTTTCGCTCTATGCGTATGGCGCATCCTTCCGACTGAGAATAAATACGTATACGTGCGAATATGCGTATAGCCGTGGGCAGGGCTCGGCCGCTGCGCTGTGTCGCGATAGAGGTTGATCAGGCCGGAGATAGGGCCTGCGGCGGCAAGGCGCGGCTCAACGCCGCGACGTGCCCGTCATGTCGAGCACGCGCTCGGACATGGTCGAGGTAGTCCAGTAGGGCTCGGATCTCGGTTGCGTGCACGGCCGCGGCCGTGCAGCCACCGATGTTCTCGAGGCTGTACCCAGCGACGGGGGAGGGGAGCGGCTTTCCCGGGCCCGCGGGGCGCGGTAGCGTGTGCCGGTGGATTGGAATGCCTTCGAGACGGCATGGTACGACAGCGGATGCCACAGCCTGGCCGACCTCGCCGCAGCGCATCCGGGCGAGCGGTTGTACGCGGCGGCCTTCCACCTCTTCTACAGCGACGACATCCAGATCCTCCCGCCGGCTCTTGCGGCCAACACGGAGGCGGCGGTGCACCAGAACAACGGATATTCGACGCGGTTCGCCCCTCCGGAGTGGCGATGGGACGTTCTGGATGCCGCGGGCGACCCGATGCGGCCGTGGTACCAACGCCTCAGCGAAGAGTTCCACACGGCCGGCACTGATGCCGCCCAGGATGCAACGATGGACGCGCTCGAGGCGGCACACGACCGCGCCATGGCCAGGGTCTGTAAGGCGATGACCGCGACCGCTCGCCGGGGCGGTATCCACGACTCGCTGCCGGCTGATTTCGTTGTCGTCATTCTCGAGGGACAACGGGGTGAGAAGGAAGCCGATCTGATCCGCGCAAGTGTCGATCCACAGGTGCTTGCGACCGTCCCCGAACTGGTCGAGCACTTGGGAGAGTTCGGGGGGACGTAACCTCCAGCCAACTCAACGGCTTCCACCTTCAGGAACCGGCGAGGGTGAGACGACTGGTCATGTTCAGTTCGACCTGCTCATAAGGTAGTACGTGTGTTCGCACTATGGTCAACAAAATAGATAGATACCTAGATATGCGCATTACAACATCAATCCATCACACCTTAGACCAAGGGCGAACACGTCACCTCAAAAAGACCACAAAGACGCGGGGCCTCAGCTGCCTGTTGTCATCTCGGATACGCGGCGCACGATATCCGGGTATCGCATCGTGTGGGCGCCGCCGTTGAGGTCCACGGCCGACCCGGTCATCCAGCCGGCGGCGTCGGAGGTGAGGAAGCCGATAGTCTGTGCGACATCTTCCGGTGTGCCCGCCCGGCCCAGCGGTGTGTTTTCGAGGTATTCCTCGACGAGGCCGGGTACGAGCGTCGCGCCGTAGGTCAGCGGGGTGTGGACGAAGCCCGGATTGACCGCGTTCACGCGAACGCGAGGTGCGAGCTCCATCGCGGCTACTTCGGTAAGCATGAGGACCCCGGCCTTGGCCGAACAGTAGGCGCTCATCCCGACTCCGGGTTGCCGGCCGTTCAGGGAGGCGACCAGAACCACCGACCCGCCGTCGCGGACGGTCCGTGCGGCCTCTTTGACGGTGAGAAACGCGCCGGTGAGACAGACGTCGACAGTGGCTTTCCAGTCGTCGAGCGAGAGATCGGCGATGGTGCCCGGCCGGGAGATCCCGGCGCAGTCGACGACGGTGCCGATTGCGCCGTGGCGATCGAGGACGGCGTCGAAGAGGGTGCGCATTCCGGCCCCGTCGGTGACGTCCACCTGATGGGCGGTCGCGGTCGCGCCGAGTGCGGCCGCCCGTGCGTCCGCGGCGTCGCTGTCGAGGTCGGCGATGACAACGGTTTCTCCACGCCCGGCCATGAGCTGTGCGGTGGCCCAGCCGATTCCGGAGGCGCCGCCGATGACGACCGCGACCTGTTCCTCTGCGCTCAAGACGTGCTCTCCTTCGATTCCGCGACGCGCCCCGGCGGCCCCACGGGCCGCGGACACATATCCATACAGTTGTCTAGCACCATGGGTTGTTTTTGGCCAGCATGCGACGGCCAGGGAGGAGCTGCCTGCGGTGCCCCTGCAACCTCACACCATTGCCTCGATGAGGTCGGCCGCGCGCTCGGTTCCGCCTTGGGCCAGGGTTTCGGCACGAAGTGTGGCGCAGCGATGGGCGACCTCGGGGTCGGCGGTCAGTTCGAGCAACGCTGTCCGCAGGGATATGGCGTCGGCGTCGGCGGTATCGATCCGCCGCGCGATGCCCAGCGATACCAGTTGATCGGCGTTGATGAATTGTTCGGCACCTTGGGGTACCGCGATCATGGGTACGCCGGTGAGGAGTCCTTCACCGCTGCTGCCCATTCCGGCGTGGGTGACGAACGCGTCGGCCTGTTCGAGGATGGCGAGTTGCGGTACCCAGGAATGCACTTCGACGTTGGCGGGTATGCGGCCGAGCTCTTGGGGGTCGGTGTGTTTGCCGATCTGGAGGACGACGTGCCAGCCGGGGAGGTCGCCATAGGCCGCCAGGCACTGGCGGTAGAACTCGGGCTGCCGGGTATAGGAGGAGCCGAGGGAGATGAGCAGGACCTTGCCGGCGTCGGAGGGCCGGGTCCAGGTGCCGCGTTCGGCGCCGGTGCGCAAGCACGGTCCGACGAAGGTGACCGCCTGGTTGTCGACCTGTTCGGCATGGGGTTGCATGGCGCGGGCGATCAGGGCGAGGGCTCGGGCCGGGCGGCCGGAGAATTCGTCGACGTCGGTGGTGGTGGCGCCGGATTCGGCGAGCCAATGGGAGAAGCGGTTCCGGTAGACGTCGGCTCCGGGCAGTTGCCAGAGTTGGGCGGCCATATCGTTGTCGTAGTCCGA
The DNA here is from genome assembly GCF_040638875.1 of Nocardia sp. NPDC024068. Taxonomy (NCBI): domain Bacteria; kingdom Bacillati; phylum Actinomycetota; class Actinomycetes; order Mycobacteriales; family Nocardiaceae; genus Nocardia; species Nocardia sp. NPDC024068. Next base: position 165,058 of record NZ_JBEZYU010000002.1, read on the forward strand.
CCAGGCGACGTAGGTCGGTGACAGTTGCAGGAGTGGCCGCTGCTGACTTTCGGCGAGGGCGCGGGCGGCGTAGGCGCCGATATCGTAGAGGTAGAGATCGGCCGGGTCCTGGTCGTAGGCGGCGCGTAGCTGCGGGAGGGCCTGGACGGCGTTGTCGAGGAACAGGCTCATTGCGGCGATGGGGTCGTCGGGCCAGATGTTGTCGTCGGTGGGCAGCGTGGATCTGCAGGGGACCACTTCGGCGCCGGTGGGGGTGATCAGGTCGGCGACGGAGGGGTCGTTGGCGTAGGTGACCCGGTGGCCGCGGACGGTGAGTTCGCGGATTATTTCGAGGCCGGGCAGGATGTGGCTGACCGCGGATACGCCGATCATGGCGATATGAGCGGGGCGCTTCGGCACAGGAGTCTCGTTTCAGGTCTGCGGCGGACGGTACAGAATGCCTATGCCCGATCGGAGCACGGGCGTCGACCGCGACACGCGGTGATTATCAAATCCGCAATTGTGATCCATACCGGTTATCGAATTCGGAATCCGCGAGGGTGTCGGGTGACGGCACGGGACCCGGTGAACTGATCAGTTCACCGGGTCCCGTGGGAGAGTGCGAGGCCGTGGCCCCGCGATCGCGCGGTAAGGCTACATCTGGCGAACCTGCTGGCGCACCTGGTGCAGCTGCAGTTCCCACTGCATCGCGCGGTCCTGGGCCCGGCTGGACTGTTCCTCGGCCTGCTGGGCGAGGTAGGCGGCCTGATCGGCCTGGTCCTGGGCCGACTGACAGCGCTGGCCGGCCTGGTTGGCCTCGCCCTGAGCCTGCTGAGCCTGGCTCTGGGCCCGGTCGGCTTCGGACTGGGCCTGCTGGGCCTGGTTCTGCGCCTGAGTCGCTTGCTGGCGGGCCTGCTGGGCCTGCTGGTTGGCCTGGTTGGCCAGGTTCTGCGCGACCTGGGACTGGTGCTGGACCTGCCGGGCCTGCTGTTGCACCTGCCGGGCCAGGTTCTGCGCCTGCTGGGCGAATTGCCGAGCGCTCTGCGCTTCCTGGCGGATCTCGTCCAGGCCCCGGCGCAACATCTCGAGGCTCTGGACGTCCTGACTGCTGCCGTTGCCGTTACTCGTACGGGTCGCGGCAGTAGCGGTTTCTTGCGCCATCTGAGCATCCTTCCAAAAGGGGGTTTGAAACGGACTGACTCGTGGAGCGCTCACATCCTCGCACAGTCCGGCGCCCCGCGACCCCCGCCATTTCGGTGAATAATCGCTGCTCGGAGGGCCGCTCGCGGTTATCGGTCGCGGGCCCGGTGTGAGGGCGGCGGATGGACGCACCCTCGGCATCGGGGTTGCCGGATCGAGACCGCACCGTCATGGAAGCGGATCCGCGGCCGGGTTGGCGGGTTCGCGGTCAGAGGCCGAGTTTGGTGACGGCGTTGTCGGCGAGGGGATCCGCGGTACGGATATAGCGGTGGACGGTGCGAGGGTTGCTCCACCGCCCCTGGCGCATGATCTCCCGGTCCGCGGCGCCGCCCAGGGCGGCCTGGGTGGCGAATCCGGCGCGCAGGGAGTGGCCGGAGAACAGGGCGGGGTCCAGGCCGGTGCGGGCGGCGTAGCGTTTGACGATTTCGGCCACGGCCCGTCCGGACAGTGCGGTGTCGCCGATACCGCCGTGCCGGTTGATCGCGGGCAGGAGAGGCTGTTCCGGTGAGAAGCGGGGGTCGGGGTGGTAGCCGTGGCAGCGGTGGATCTGGGGGTCGGCGCCGGTGTGTTCTTCGATCCAGGTGCGGACGGTGCGGGGGTTGTCGGTGTGGGCGGCGAGCAGCTGTAGCCAGTCGGCGCAGGCGCAGACGGGACAGGTGTGTGCCTGTCGGCCGCGGGGCAGCGCGACGTGTTGTTCGGTGACACCGGTGGGATCGGTTTTCGTGCTCGGCAGGTGGAGGAGCAGTAGGGGCTCGCCGGTGTTGTGGTCGGTGCCGAAGTGGATATCGCCGATACGCAGACCGGCCAGCTCGCTGCGGCGTAGTGCGCCGGCGAAGCCGAGGAGCAGGAGCAGGGTGTCGCGGCGGCGGGCGGGTTCGCCCGGCCATCCGGGTTCGGGGAGTGCGGTGAGAAGTTCGCCGAGGGTGTGTAGCAGGACGGGTCGTTTGCGGTTGGGTCGTGCGCGACGGGTGCGGCGGATACCGCGGAGGGTGAGGCGGACGACGTCGCTGCGGGTGGGTGCGGGCAGGCCGTTGGCGGCATGGACGGCGGCGATGGCGGCGGATTTGCGTTCGAGGGTGGCGGGTCCGTACGCGTATCTGCCGGTGGGAGTGCGGGCGTCGGCCGCGGCGGCGAGGTAGACGGCGATATCGAGGGGGTCCGCGGGGAGGGCACAGCGGTTTTCGCCGGCGCACCAGGCCGCCCATGCGGTCCAGTCGGTGCGGTAGGCGCGCAAAGTGTTCGGTGATTGGGAGGCGCTGAGGTAGCGGCCGAGGGCGGTGGCCTGTTCGGTGTCGAATCGTTCGCGGACTGTGCGTAATGCGGCCGTGTCGACGAGCACGCTGGTGACGCCGCGGCGGAGTTCGGTGCGGACGGTGTCGGGTAGGGCGAGGTCGAATTCTGGTTCGGTCACCGGTGTGGGACTCCCTCGGTAATTGCGTTGCCAATACGTTTAGTTGGCCGTGACGAAACGAAACGCATTGAAGGCCGGACTGTTTACACGCACCCTACCTCCTCTAACCGCCGATAATGTTCACTTATCGGCGGTTAGGGCACGCGCCGCTTTTTCCGAATCGCTATCGAACTCGGAGGATTTCGTTTCGTGTCATTACGTGTGTAATGACGAAACCAACGCTACGATTCAACCGTGCCGAGCACCTGCAACTACCCCGGCTGCACCCAACCGATTCCACGCCCCTCGGGTCCTGGCCGGCCATCGGAATACTGCGACCGTCCCGACCACACCCGGTGGCGAGCCTGGCGGGAAAGACAACGACTCCAAGAGGAGTCACAGCCCGCCGCCACTTCTGTCACTGTGACGCAACAGGGTCCGGTGACATCGGCCCGGCTGCGAGCGGACGAGTTACTCGCCCAGTTCCGCGGCCTCGCCGAACAACTCGGCACCACCCTCAACGCCGCGGTGGCCGAAATGTCCACCCTCGCCGACCCCTCGGCGGCCGAGGCGCAGGTGCAGGCCGTGCAGGCGGATGCGGCACGCCGGATCGCGGAGTCCGAGATGGCGGCCGCGGCAGCCGAACAGGCCCGTCGGGACGCCAACGAAGCACGTCGGCGGGCCGAGGAGGCAGCCGATGACGCGGTGAGTACGGCCGAGACGGCCGATGCCCGGATCGCGGACGCGCAGTCCCGCGTCACCGCCGCAGAAAACGCGCGGGATGATGCGATGCGTGAGGTCGAAGCCGTCACCACCCGGGCCGCCGATGATGTTTTCGCAGCCCGTTGCGCGGCCGACGAGGATATCCGGACGGCTCGGCGTGAGGCGGCCGAGGAGATCGAGCGCGTCCAGGCTGTGTGCGGCGACGAGATCGACCGGGCCCGTCGTGCGGCCGAAGCCGATATCGCGCGCACCGAACGTGAATGCGCCCAGCAGGTGAAGGCCTCCGCTGCGGATCGCGATCTCGCGGTCCAGCGCGCGGCCGATACCGAGCGCGCCCTGGAACGTGCCGAACGATCGGCCGCCGAACGATCGGAAGCGGCTCAGGAGATGCGCGCGGAACTGCAGCGTCTGCGCGCCGAGTTCGATGGCGTCCGTGCCGAGCTCGCCGAAACCCGCCGGACCGCGGCGGCCGATCTGGCCGCCGCCCGCGCCGACGCCGATACCCGCGTCGAGAAGGCGCACGGCGACGCCGCTCGCCGTATCGAGGCCCTCGAACACGCGCGTACCCAGACCCTGGCCCGGGCCGAGCGGGCCGAACGTCAGCTCGACGCACTGGTGGCGGTCGATGAGCCGAGCGCGTGAGGGTCCGCCGCGCAACGGCCGTCCGGTGCCGTTGCGCGTGAACCGGCGCGGGGAACCGCGCGGTACGGTGGCGGTATGAGCGAGGATCCGCTGCCGAAGTTGCGGGCGTTGTGTACCGCGCTGCCGGAAACCTCCGAACGGTTGAGCCACGGCGAACCCACCTGGTTCGTGCGCGGCAGGAAGACGTTCGTCACCTACTCCGACCATCATCACGACGACCGCGTGGGCTTCTGGTGCGCCGCGCCGCCGGGAACGCAGGAGACGCTGGTGGCCGCCGAACCGGATCGGTTCTTCCGGCCGCCCTATGTGGGTCATCGGGGCTGGCTGGGCGTGTATCTGGATGTGCCGGTCGATTGGTTGGAGGTCGGTGAGATCGTGACGGAGGCCTACCGCGTCGTCGCTCCGGCACGACTGGTCGCCGCCCTTGATGAGGCCTAGCCCGGACCGCGCCCGGTATGCGCCGCCGGGGTGCGCGACACGGAGGACTGTGGCGGTCACATCCGCAGCGGGAGACCGGCTTCGATGCGGGATACGCGGTCGGCGTGCACGTAGTGGGCGTGTTCGAGCAGCGCGATGAGTTCGGTTTCGCCTTCTCGGATGCGCCTGGTGTATTTGCGGGGCAGGTTCGCGATGGTCTGTTCTTCGGCGGTCATCTCGGCGTAGGTGTGCTCGCGTAGTGATTGGTCGGCTTCGTAGCCGAGGTCGAGGTAGCGGGTGGCGTGCCGCCGGGCGTTGGATACCGCGGTTTGGGCGCGTCCGGCGGGGCTGAGCAAGGATGCGGCAACCGTGACCACGAGAATCGCTACGATCACCGCCAGCGAGGCGCCGGTGGAGATTTCGGTGACCGGGATCGGGTCGCCGTGGTTGATGAAGGGCACGTTGTTCTCGTGCATGGCGTGCAGGATCAGTTTGACGCCGATGAACGCGAGGATGGCGGCCAGGCCGAAGCCGAGGTAGATGAGACGGTCCAGCAGCCCTTCGAGGAGGAAGAACAGCTGACGCAGGCCGAGTAGGGAGAACGCGGTGGCGCTGAAGACGATGAAGACGTTCTGGGTGAGTCCGAAGATGGCCGGTATCGAGTCGAGGGCGAACAGGACGTCGGTGCCACCGATGGCGATCATGGCCAGCAGCATGGGGGTGATCCGGCGGCGGCCGTCGACGACGGTGACGAGTTTGTCGCCGTCGTAGTGGTCGCTGGTGCGCAGGAATCTGCGGGCGAGCCGGAGCACGATGTTGTCTCCGGCGTGACTGTCCTCGCCCTCCGGTTTGAGCATGTTCCCGGCGGTGATGAGCAGTGCGGCGCCGAACGCGTAGAAGACCCAGGCGAAATTGTTGATCAGTGCGGCGCCCACGAAGATGAATCCGGTGCGCACGATCAGCGAGAACACGATTCCCACCAGCAGGACCTTCTGCTGGGAGGCGCCGGGGACCCGGAAGGTGGTCATGAGGATGAGGAATACGAACAGGTTGTCCACCGAAAGCGCTTTTTCGGTGATGTAGCCCGCGAAGTACTCCACTCCCATCGTGGCGCCGCCGAACAGCCAGACCGCGAATCCGAACGCGATCGCGATACCGATATAGGCGGCGGACCATATCGCGGCCTCGCGGAGGGTGGGGGTGTGTGCGTTGCGGACGTGGAAGAAGAAGTCGAACAGCAGGAGGCCGGCGATCAGCGCGAGGGTGCACGCCCAGGCCAGGGCGGGAACGGTCACGGCAGCCTCCTGACGGGTGGGGCGGATGCGTCGCTGGGGCGACTGTAGTCCCGTGGCGGCGCGTCTCAGGAGTTTGCGCAGGTGGTGTCGGAGGGGTGCGGGCTCAGCCGGTGGGTGGTGTGCCCGGGATGGGGGCGTATACGGACACTCGCGGCAACTGTGCGGCAATCCGCGGCCTCTACCCATATCATTCAGCTATGCCGTCCTACGAGGAACCGGATGATCCTCCGGTGTTCGGTCGCGGAGTTCGCCAGACGATGGCGTCGATGGGGGTCTGTTCGGCGGTGATCGGTATCGCGACGGTGGCGTGGCCGGATAAATCGCTGGGCGCGGTCGGCAATCTGTTCATGTTTTCGCTGCTGTGCAATGCGGTGACCTTGGCGGCGGTGGCGTTCGGGAGCCGGCTGGGCCGGTTCCCGCGGGCACTGCTGGGTCTTGCGGCGGTGGTGTCGCTGGTGACGGCGACGCTGTGTTTCCGGGCGGGGAACTGGACGCTGCTGCTGGCGATGTGGCTGGGGCTGGCATGGTCGGTGCGGGGGATCGCGCATGCGGTGGCGGGGGTGTGGGACGACGACGAGGTGACCGGCAGCGGCCGGCAGGAGTTGTTCGGTCTGGTGACACTCACGGCCGGTCTGGTGATCGCGATCGCGCCGTTCGACAGTATCGAGGCGTTGGCCGCGGCGGCCGGTTGCTGTATGACGGTGTTCGGGGTGCTGGAGGTGTGGACGGCGGTGCGTTCGCCGTTGGCGGTGTCCTCCGGTTTCGACGGATCACTGTCCCCGGATGACCATCTGACCTCGGTGATCGCCAATGCGGGGGGTTCGGGAGGGCGTACCCGCGAGTGAGACGCCGGATCGGTCCGGATTTCGCTAGTCTTCCTGTCATGGCGATCATTGCGAGCCATCGGATCATGCGCCTGCGCGCATTGATCGAGCATCCCAACACCGGCGCCGACGAACGCGCCACCGCGCAACGCATGCTGGACCGGCTGCTGATGCGTTCCGGCGACTCGCAAACAGGCGACCGAACGTACGGTAACCGGCATCATCGGGTGGGTAAGCATGCCGATCTGCCGGCGGTGGCGGAGATGATCCGCGCCGATATCGCGCTGGGGCGGATCATGTTCGCGCCGCAGACGAGGGTGGGTGAGCCGGCCTTACGGGATCCGCTCGGCGACGCTCCCGTCCAGATCGAGATCCGGGTGGATCTGCCGCACCACGGGTGTATCGACATCACGATCGACAGTGTGCCGCGGGAGTGGGGCTGGGTGGTCGAGGACGGTATCGAGCAGGTGAGTCCGCTGTTGCAGGAGCTGGCCATGGAGCTGGCGGAGATCATGAACGGCTACAACCGCGACGGCAGCGATATCGACAAGCGGTTCTTCGGCCGGGTCCGGATCCCGGAGTTCACGCTGGTCTGGTAGCGGATCCGATTCATTTCCGTGGCGCGGATGCCCCGGAGTTGTCCGGAACATTCAACCGGTTCGCCCAGAGTCATGTAACCGCTTATACTAGTTACATGACTACCGGAGCAGGTCCCGGCTTGATATTGCGCTCCCATACCGGCGTCGACTACGTCTTCGACCCCGGCGCGCTGTGCCTGGAACTACTTCCCACCGGAGGCCCCGGCCCCTATCAGGTCTACGAAATCCTGCACACGCCCGCCGATCTGGTCTCCTGGGCCGGACGATCCCGGCTCACCCCCACCCCCCGGCTCGCGGTGACCGCCGACGAGGTCACCGCCGCCCGCGAGCTCCGCGACACCCTGTTCGAAGTCGCCCGCGCCCGCTCCCACGGCGAAACTCCCACCGCCCGCGACCTGGACGTCCTGAATGCATTCGCCGCCGCACCACCGCTGACCCCCGGTCTCACCCCGGCGGGTGCCCGCACCTGGTCACCCGGCTCGGGCACCGCGCTGCTGTCGACCGTGGCCCGGGACGCGATCGACCTGCTGACCGGCCCGCATTCCCGCCGCATCCGCACCTGCGCCGCGACCGACTGTCAACTGATCTACGTCGATACCTCACGTCCCGGCCGACGCCGGTGGTGCTCGATGGAGCACTGCGGTAACCGCAGCAAAGTGCGCGCGCACCGCGCGCGCAACCCCGAGAAAGGATGACCGCCATGCCCACCGGACTCACGAAGGACGCCGGCTGGCAGATCGGTGTCGCCCGCACCCTGCCGCATTCACCGGAGGTGGTCTGGAGCTATCTCACCAGCACAGCCGGACTGGCCTGCTGGCTCGGCCCCGGCGCCGAACTCGACCCCGAACCGGGTACGCAGTACCGCACCGGTGCCGGAACGACCGGCGAAGTGCGCAGCTTCCGTCCCGGCGACCGCATACGCCTCACCTACGGTTCCTCCACCGTCCAACTCGCCCTCACCCCCGCGTCCGCGGACCGTACCCATCTGCGTTTCCACCAGGAACGGCTGTCGAGCGCGAATCAGCGCGAACAGCAGCGGACGCATTGGCAGCAGGTTATGGACCGGGTCGCGGCAGCTCTGGAGGCAGGCTGATAGGGGTCGCCGCGGTATCGGCCGAATTTCGGGCGGATATGGCGTAACCGCTGGTCGGTTCGAGCAGGCTTGCGCCGGATTCGCCGAGGTGTGTCAGACCGGAGTGCTGGAGGTCGTGTAGGTCCCAGCCGGTGCCGGGCCCATCGGTCACGGTTGCAGCGGTACACGGCGGGGTCGAACGACACGGTGGGCGATTCGCCAGCCGAGGTCGGTCCGTTCGAGGGTGTCGTCGTAGGTGGCGCTGCCGACCGATCCGTCTGTCGTGATGCCGACCGGTACACGACGCAGCGCCCGGGAGTCGGAGGACTCCCGGGCGCTGCGGTCATCCGGTCACCCGGACCGGATCCGGATCAGACCAGATCGAACCGGTCCGCGTTCATGACCTTGTTCCACGCCGACACGAAGTCGTGCACGAACTTCTCCTTCGCGTCGTCGGCGGCGTATACCTCGGCGACCGCGCGCAGTTCGGAGTTCGAGCCGAACACCAGGTCGTAGCGGGTGCCGGTCCATTTGACCTCGCCGGTCGCGGTACCGCGGGCCTCGAAGGTCTCCTGGGACTCGTCGGTGGACTTCCACTCGACACCCATATCGAGCAGGTTGACGAAGAAATCGTTCGTCAGTGTGCCGACCTTGTCGGTGAGCACACCCTGCTTCGACTGCTTGTAGTTGGCGCCGAGCACCCGCAGACCGCCGATCAGCACGGTCAGCTCCGGTGCGGTGACACCCAGCAGGTTCGCGCGGTCGATCAGCAGGTGCTCCGACGGCAGCCGGTGGCCCTTGCCGATGTAGTTGCGGAACCCGTCGGCGCGCGGTTCGAGCACACCGAAGGAGTCGATATCGGTCTGCTCCTGCCGGGCGTCGTTGCGGCCGGGGGCGACGGGCACGGTGACCTGGACCCCGGCCGCCTTGGCGGCCTGTTCGACTCCGGCGGCGCCGGCGATCACGATCAGGTCGGCCAGCGAGACCTTCTTGCCGCCGGTCTGCGCGGCGTTGAACGATTCCTGGATCTTCTCCAGCGCGTTCAGCACCGTCGCCAGCTGTTCGGGCTCGTTGATATCCCAGCTCTTCTGCGGTTCCAGGCGGATCCGGGCGCCGTTGGCGCCGCCGCGCTTATCGCTGGAGCGGAACGTGGACGCCGAGGCCCACGCGGTGGACACCAGCTGCCCGACGGTGAGCCCGGCGGCCAGCACCTGCTCCTTGAGCGCGGCGATATCGGCTTCGCCGACGACCTCGAAGTCGACGGCCGGGATGGGGTCCTGCCACAGCAGTTCCTCGGCGGGGACCTCGGCGCCGAGGTAGCGCTCGACCGGGCCCATATCGCGGTGGGTCAGCTTGTACCAGGCGCGGGCGAACGCGTCGGCGAATTGGGCCGGGTTCTCGTGGAACCGGCGCGAGATGACCTCGAATTCGGGGTCGAACCGCAGCGCCAGGTCGGTGGTGAGCATCATCGGCTTCTTGCGCTTGGCCGGGTCGTGGGCGTCGGGGATGATCTCCTCGGCATCCTTGGCGACCCACTGGTTGGCGCCGGCCGGGCTCTTGGTGAGCTCCCATTCGTAGCCGAACAGGATCTCGAAGAAGTCGTTGGTCCACTGCGCCGGTTTGGTGGTCCAGGTGACCTCCAGACCGCTGGTGATGGCGTCGCCGCCCTTACCGGTGCCGTGGGTGCTCTTCCAGCCGAAACCCTGCTGCTCGATGAGTCCGGCCTCGGGTTCGGCACCGACCAGGTCGGCGTCGCCGGCGCCGTGGGTCTTACCGAAGGTGTGGCCGCCGGCGATGAGGGCCACGGTTTCCTCGTGATCCATCGCCATCCGGCTGAAGGTTTCCTTGATGTCCACGGCCGCGGCAAGCGGATCCGGGTTACCGTTCGGGCCTTCGGGGTTGACGTAGATCAAGCCCATCTGGACGGCGCCCAGCGGGCTCTCCAGATCGCGTTCGCCGGTGTAGCGCTCGTCGTTGAGCCAGACCGATTCCGGGCCCCAGTAGACGTCCTCGTCGGGCTCCCACACGTCGGCGCGGCCACCGGCGAAGCCGAAGGTCTCGAAGCCCATGGTCTCCAGCGCGACGTTGCCGGCGAAGATCATGAGGTCGGCCCAGGACAGTTTCTTGCCGTACTTCTTCTTGACCGGCCACAGCAGGCGGCGGGCCTTGTCCAGGTTGCCGTTGTCGGGCCAGCTGTTCAGCGGCGCGAAGCGCTGCATACCGCCACCGCCACCGCCGCGGCCGTCGATGGTGCGGTAGGTGCCGGCGCTGTGCCAGGCCATCCGGATCATCAGCGGGCCGTAATGCCCGAAGTCGGCGGGCCACCAGTCCTGCGAGGTGGTCAGGATCTCGGCGATGTCCTTGCGGACCTCGCCCAGGTCGAGGGTTTTGAACGCGGCGGCGTAGTCGAAACCGGGTTCCATCGGATCGGACGCGGGCGCGTTCTTGCGCAGGATCTTGAGGTTGAGCTGGTTGGGCCACCAGTCACGGTTGCCGGCACCCGTGGTGGGGTGTTTGGCCGTGAACGGGCACTGGCCCGTGGAGGTCTCGGACACTGCATTCCTTCCGGTTACGTGGTCATTTCGGGCTGGGTGTGGTGGAACAGGCGGGGCACAGGCCCCAGTAGATGACCTCGGCTTCTTCGATGGTGAAGCCGTGGTCGTCGGAGGCGTCGAGACACGGTGCGGGGCCGGCGGCGCAATCGACGTCGGCGATGACACCGCAGGAGCGGCAGACGAGGTGGTGGTGATTGTCAGCGACCCGGGTCTCGTAGCGGGCCACGGATCCGGTGGGCTGGATACGCCGCAGCAGGCCCGCGGTGGTCAGGGCCCGTAGTACGTCGTAGACGGCCTGGTGGGAGACGGCGCCCAGGGTGTCACGCACCCGGCCGATGATCGTGTCGGTATCGGAGTGCGGGGCGTCGTGGACAGCTCTCAGAACCGCCAGCCGCGGTGCGGTCACACGCAGCGCGGCATCGCGCAACATGTTCTCGAACTCCGCGGTGGTGGTCACGGGACGCAGCTTACCTATTTTCTTGAATCAATCAAGTCTCGGTCTGTCTCCAGAAAAGCGTCGGAATCGATGACCGAGCGGTAGGATCACGCGCCGGACGGAAGCGGACCGACCCCGTCGGAAGGAGCACGATAATGCGTCCCACGGCTCTTCGCACGGCAACTGCCGCCCTCGGCGCGCTACTGCTGGGCGCGGGCCCGGCGCTTGCCGCGACGACTCCGATCGCCGCGGCCGAGCCGTCCTACTACGCCCCCGAGATCACCTCGTGTGACCATCTTTTCCGCACCCCGCTCGACGCTCCTCGTCCCGGCGGCCGGACCTACTGGAGCCCGTTCGGTGCGACCGGAATCGTCTGTTATGACAACGGCACCGGCGTCGCCGACTACTACCAGCGTGACCCGGGCGGCGCCTGGCACGATATGAACGAACTGATACCCGGCCACTTCTTCTACAGCGTGTTCACCACCGGCATCCCGGACGCGGCGCAGCGTCGCTGATCCCGCGCCGGAGCCCGGTTTCCTCGACGGGAACGCGGCCCGCACGCGTGGACCCCGTCAGAGCGTCCGCCGCCTTCATCGACGAACGCGAATCATCGTCGGTGATCATTTTTCTTCCCGGCGGAATACCTCACTTCGGCGCGCTGTTCGATCTTTGGTGACGTCCTGGAACGTGTATCAACAATGCACGTTGCGGAGTCTGCTCGCTCTCGTTTACGATTGCGTTCTCACGCCGGTCGGAGAGTATGGATGAATACGCTCGGACGGCTGCCGATCCGATTGCCGCGACGGCAGATCGGCAAAAACAGAAGGATCCTTCCGATTGTCGGGGTTGTGGAGGGTCCGCAGTACGAATTCTGGGACGCTGTGGTCGCAGAATTCTGCTGGAACGAACTGCGATGAAGGTAAGCCACTTCCAGAAGGCGATCGGTGCTGCCGATGAATTCGAACGATGTTCGCTTCCTGCTCGCCGAACCCGACTCGGGCCGGATCTGCCCAGGGGACGGCGACGCTCCCGATAGTCATTCAGAAGTGCCGATCCGTGCTGTACCTGCGGATACTCGGTGTCATGGCCGCAGCGTCCGGCGCAAACACGGCACTCCGTGACCCGCCCGGGGCGGCTCGTGGGCGGATACCGCAGGGGCAGCCGAGGTCGGCGCCCATGGGTTTTCGTCACCGTCGGGTCTCGATGAGTCAGGGCAGTCGGCTTCTTTGTCGGTTATTCCGGCGGGAACGGCGGGATTCATGCGAGACGAAATCGAAATATTTGTGCCTGCCGGCGCGCGGTGCTATTTCTTCGAGTATTGAAGGTCCACACGAAGCGTAAGAGGTCGGGTGCCGCCGGTGTTCTCCGGGCGGCGTCTGGAATAACGAACTCAATGGAGGTCAGGTGACCCAGTCCAAGCGCAACGCCGACAGGGGTATTCCGCAGTCGGGTTCAATATGGAACCGTCCCTCCGAGTTTTCCGCACCGACCGCTCCGGGTAACGGTTCGGCCGCGGAACGCATCAATGGAAACACTGTTCCCGACCGGCGGCCTGCGGATATCTTCCCGTTGACCGCTGCGCAGCGTGGAATCTGGTTCGCGCAGCACCTCGCGGGCTCGTCGCCGATTTCCGTTGCACAATACGTCGAAATCGTCGGCGAATTGAAACCGGATTTGCTTGTCGAGGCATGCGAAACCGCCGACCGAGAATTCGGCGCCGGGTATACGCGACTGGTCGAGGTCGACGGCGAACCGTGTCAGTACGTCGACCCGACCACCGGATCACCGGTGGCGATCGTGGACCTGAGCCGCGACGACGACCCGGTGGGGACGGCACACAGGCTGATGGTCGAGGATTATTCCGCTCCGCTCGACCTGCTCACGGATTATTTGATGGCCAGCACTATATTCGTGATCGGCGCGGACCATTTCCTGTGGTATCAGCGTGCGCACCATATCGCTTTGGACGGATTCGCCGCGGTAACGATGTTGCACCGGATTACCGAGCTCTACAACTGTTGGGTAACCGGTGAAGAAGCGCCGCCGGCGACGGCGAAATATCTGGGGGAAATCGTCGATCAGGACGCGGCCTATCGTGATTCGGAACGGTTCGGCAACGATCGCCGCCACTGGACCGAGCACCTGGCGGGCGCACCGCCGGTGGTCAGCCTCGCCGGCCGGGTCGCCGAACCGACCATCCACCCCACGCTGATCAGCGCGTCGCTGCCGGAGGACACCGCGCGGCTCCTCGACGGTGTGGTGCTGGAACGCGGTACCAGCGTCACTCCCATCATCGTGGCGGCGTTCGCCGCCTACCTGGCCCGCATGACCGACAGTGATGAGGTGCTGCTGAGCCTGCCGGTCTCGGGCCGGCATTCCGCGGTGCTGCGGCGTTCCGGCGGCATGGTGGCCAATGTGGTGCCGCTGCGGGTGCCGGTGGCCACGCACAGTGTGGGCGAGCTGATCGACGCCGCACAGGGGGAGCTGACCAGCGCGCTGCGCCGCCAGCGGTACCGCCAGGAGGACATCTTCCGCGATATGGGTATCGCGCGCGACGAAGCGGCCTCGTTCGGTCCGGCCGTCAACCTGATGATGGTCGAGAACGAGGTCGTGTTCGGATCCACCACGGGACGCCTGCACGTGCTGACCTCCGGTCCCACCGCCGACCTGTTCGTCAACATCTACCCGGGTGCGGGCAAAGAGAGCACCCATATCGATTTCCAGGGCAACCCGAACGTCTACACGCCGGACGAACTCGCCGGTCACCATCGCCGGTTCCTGATGTTCCTGCACGAATTCCTCGCCGGCGGAACGGACCACCCGGTGAGCGGCCTGCCGCTGCTGGTGGACAGCGAACGCGCCGAACTGCTGCCGGTGCGGGGACCCCGCGGCGCCGGGGCCGCGCGGCTGCTGCCGGATATCCTCGCCGACAGCGCGCGGCGGCATCGCGAGGCGATCGCGATCTCGGAAGCCGGGCGTACCGTGACCTACGGCGAGCTGGACAGCAGATCCTCGCGGCTCGCACGGCAGCTCGTCGCCCTCGGCTGCGGGCCCGATACCGCGGTGGCGATTCTGCTGCGACGCTCGGCCGAGTCGATCAGCGCGGCGTGGGCCGTCGCGAAGAGCGGTGCCGCGATCGTGCAGGTGGACCCCGAATATCCGCCGAAGCGAATCGAGCACATGATCTCCGACAGCGGCGCGGCGGTGGCGATCACCGTCGACGCCCATCGGGAAAGCCTGCCGGAGGACGTGCACCGGCTGGTGCTCGACGACCCTGCCACCCTGCGCGGTGGCGAGAACGCCGCAGACGGGCCCCTCTCCGACGAGGAGCGGATTCGTCCGCTGCGGCCGGCCAACCTCGCCTATATGACCTACACGTCGGGATCCACCGGATTGCCGAAAGGTGTGCAGGTCACCCACGGCGGGCTCGCCAACCTGATCGCCGACCGCACCGAAACCTACGGTGTGGACGCGACATCGCGGGTGTCCTACGCCCTGTCACCCAGCTTCGACGCCTCACTGGAACAATTCCTGACCTGTTTCGCGAACGGGTCGACGCTGGTGATCGTGCCGCCCGGAGTGATCGGCGGCGAACGACTGACCCGGCTCCTCGAAGGTGAGCACGTCACCCACCTGACGCTGACCCCCGCGATGCTGTCGACGGTGGATCCGGAACCGCTGACCGATCTGCGAGTGGTGGTGGTCGGTGGCGATGTCTGCCCGCCGCATGTGATCGAACGGTGGACCCGGAACTGGACGATGTACAACGAATACGGGCCCACCGAGACCACGGTGACCGCCTCCGGCGCCCCCCTCCGCGCCGACCACGACCCGACCGTCGGCGGGCCCATCCGGGGCGTGTCGGCGATGGTGCTGGACCGCACCCTGCAGCCGGTGCCGAAGGGCACCGCCGGGGAACTGTATCTGGCCGGGCCCGGGCTGGCGCGCGGCTACAGTCACCGGGTCGGCGAGACCACCGCCCGGTTCGTCGCCGACCCCTACGGCGATCCGGGTGAGCGGATGTACCGCACCGGCGATATCGCGCGCTGGACCGGTGCCGACGGCACGATGATGCTGGAGTTGCTGGGCCGCACCGATTTCCAGGTGAAGATCCGCGGGTACCGCATCGAGCCGGGCGAGATCGACGCGGCGCTCACCGGTCACGACGATATCGATCTGTCGGTCACCGTGCCGGTGCGCAACAACGCGGGCATGACGGTACTGGCCTCCTACGTCGTACCGGTCGGGGAGCGCGTTCTCGACCCGGGCGACGTGCAGCGCTTCGCCCGCGAAAGCCTGCCGCCGCATCTGGTTCCGGCCGTGATCGTGCCGCTGGAGAGTCTGCCGGTGAACGCGTTCGGCAAACTCGATCGCGGCGCGTTACCGGAACCGGTGTTCGGTGCGACGTCGACGGGCCGCCTTCCGGCCACTCCGGGAGAGAGCCTGATGGCGGGTCTGTTCGCCGACGTGCTCGGGGTGCCCGAGATCGGGGCCGACGACAGTTTCTTCGCCCTCGGTGGCGACAGTATCCTGTCCATTCAGCTGGTGGCTCGCGCCAAAACCGCCGGTCTGGCGTTCTCCACCCAGGATGTGTTCGAGTACAAGACGGTGGCGGGCCTGGCGGCGGTCGCGACGGACGCCACCGATACTCCGCTGCTGATCGAACCGGCCGGCGGGGGTATCGGCCCGATGCCGCTGTCGCCGATCGTGTACGCCATGCTCGACCGCGGCCATTTCGACCGGTTCGCGCAGGCCACCCTGATCGAACTTCCCGACGGCGTGCGGCACCCGGATCTGGTGCGGGCCCTGCAGGCCGTCATGGACCGCCACGATATGTTGCGCGCGGTGCTGCGGGACCCGGTGCACGGCAATATCGAAGCCCGGGAACCGGGTTCGGCCGACGCGGGTGCCGCCCTGGTCGATGTGCGGCTCGACCGCCGCGACCCCGGCGAGGTCGACGCGCATCTGCAGGCGGCCGCGGACCGGCTGAACCCGCGCGAGGGCGCGCTGGTCCAGGCTGTCCTCCTGCGCGGCCCCGCCGGCACCGGCCCCGATCTGCTGTGGCTGGTGGTGCACCACCTCGCCGTGGACGCGGTGTCGTGGCGGATCCTGCTCACCGACCTCGCGCAGGCGTGGACGCGGATAGCCGACGGCGCGGAACCTGCCGCCGGCGCGACGACCACCTCGTTCCGGCGCTGGGTGCAGGGGCTGGTCGAAGAAGCGGCGAGCCGGCGCGCGCCGGAACTGGACCTGTGGAAGGACATGGTCGGGCAGGGTGAACAGTTGCTGGGTTCCCGGCGGCTGGACCCCGAACGGGATGTCGCTGCCACCGCGGGCCGGATCGAGACCCGTATCCCGGCCGATATCGCCGAGGCGGTGCTCACCACGATCCCGGCCCGTTTCCACGGCAGCCCCAACGATCCGCTGCTGGCGGCGCTGGTGCTGGCGCTCGGCGAATGGCGACGCCGGCGCGGTATGCCCGATACCGGGGAACTGATCTCGCTGGAGGGCCACGGCCGCGAAGAACAGGCGGTGCCGGGCGCGGACCTCAGCGGCACCGTGGGCTGGTTCACCAACCGGTTCCCGATCCGGATCGGGCTGTCCGGCATCGACCCCGCCGACGCGTTCGGCGGCGGGGCCGCCGCGGGTCTGGCGATCAAACAGGTGAAGGAGCAGTTGCGCGCGGTGCCCGACAACGGCATCGGCTACGGGATGCTGCGCCGGCTCGACCCGCTGGGCCACGCCGAACTCGGCGGTGCACCGGACCCCCAGATCAGTTTCAACTATCTGGGGCGGGTGGGTGTCCGCGAACATTCGGGGGCGTGGACACCCACCCGTGACTTCGCGTCGCTGACCTCGACCAGCGACCCGCGGATGGCGTTGCCCGCGGTACTCGATATCAACGCGATCGCCGAACACGGCCCGCGCGGGCTCGAACTCGACGCGACGTTCGAATTCGCGGCCCAGGTGCTCAGCGCCGCGGAGGTCGACGAGCTGGCCGAATTGTGGGTGCGGGCACTGCGCGGCTTCGCCGGGCACGTCCGGTCGGAATTCGCCGGGGGATTCACACCGTCGGATTTCCCGCTCGTGGCGGTATCGCAGGACGATATCGACCACTGGCTGCGTGATCACCCCACCTTGACCGATGTGTGGCCGCTGACCGCCCTGCAATCGGGGCTGCTGTTCCACGCCATCTACGACGACAGCGACGACGGATACATCGTGCAGGCGACGCTGACGCTGGCCGGGGAGGTACGCCCGGACCGGATGCGGCGGGCCGCGCAGACGCTGATCGACCGGCACGACAGCCTGCGGACCGCGTTCGTGGAGAGCCCGGACGGGCCACGTCAGCTCGTCGAGCAGCAGGTGCCGGTGGACTGGCGGTACACCGACCTCACCGGGATCGGTGACACCGAACGCGACGACGCGTTGCGCGGCCTCGCCGAGGCGGCCGCGCTGCCGTTCGATCCCGCCCGGCCGCCGCTGCTGCGATTCCACCTCGTGCGCACCGGCTCCGCGGAATACCGGCTGCTGGTCACCAACCATCACATCGTGCTCGACGGCTGGTCGATGCCGCTGCTGGTCCATCAGCTGCTGGCGCTCTACACCGCCGGCGACGAACCGGCCGATATCGCCACCTCACGCTCCTACCGCGACTACCTGCAGTGGCTGCACACCCAGGACCGCGACACCGCGCTCACCGCCTGGCAGCAGACGCTCGCCGGAATCGAGACCCCGACCCGGGTCACCGGCAGCCCGGATCGTGCCGTCACCGCCCACAACGGGGAGGTCGGGCGCAATCTCGACGCCACGGCGACCGCCGCGCTGCTGGCCCTCGGCCGCTCCCACGGAGTCACCCCCAACACCGCGATCCAGGTGGCGTGGGCGCTGCTGCTGACCGCCCTCACGGGCCGGTCGGATGTGGTGTTCGGCAATACGGTGTCACATCGTCCGCCGCAGATCTCCGGCGTCGACCAGATGATCGGCCTGTTCATCAACACGCTGCCCGTGCGGGTGCGGCTCGACCCGCACGAAACGGTCGCGGGCCTGCTCCAACGGGTGCAGTCCGAGCAGGCCGCGATGCTCGACCACCGGCATATCGGACTGGCGGAATTGCAGCGCGCCACCGGGATCGCGGATATGTTCGACACGGTCACGGTGCTGGAGTCCTATCCGCTGGACCGGGAGCTGCTGGCAGGCGATCTCACCGCCGCCGGGCTGCGGCTGGTCGATCTCGAAGCCCAGGACGCCACCCCGTATCCGCTGAGCCTGCAGGTGAGCCCACCCAAAGCCGACCGCGACGCGGTATCGGACACCGAGGCGTCCGGCACCCACACGGTGACACTGCGTTTCGCCACCGACCGGTTCGACGACGCGCAGGCCCGCACCCTGCTCGACCGTTTCGAGCTGATCCTGACCCAGATCATCACCGACCCCGCCCGCCGGATCGCGGCCGTCGCCCCGTCCCGGGAGCAGGACCGCGTCCTGCCGCGCATCGTCGCCGCCGAGACCCCGGCGCCCGAACTCACCCTCCGCGATATCCTGGCCCGCACCGCGCGGACGCACCCGGACGCGGTGGCGGTCCGGTCCGGCGACCTGCCCATGACCTACCGGGAGCTGAACGACCGTGCCGACCGCGTCGCGCGCGTGCTCACGGCGCGCGGGGCCCGCCCCGAATCGTTCGTGGCGGTGGCGGTACCGCGGTCGGCGGAACTGGCCGTGGCGATCTGGGCGGTTGCGAAAACCGGGGCCGCGTTCGTCCTGCTGGACCCGGCGAACCCCGCCGAACGTCTCGCGGAGTTGCTCGCCGATTCCCATTGCGCTCTGGGTGTGACGGTCGACGCTGTCGCACAACGCCTCCCGGACGCCGTCGATTGGCTGCGGGTGGATTCGGCCACCGAACTCCCGGCCGGAGCGGCCGGCGCAGTGCCTCCGCCGCGGGCCGCGAACGCCGCGTATGTGATCTACACATCCGGGTCGACGGGTAATCCGAAGGCCGTCCATATCGCCCACCACGGCCTGGCCGCGCTCGTCGCCGCGCAGGCGGCCGCCTTCGGCGCCGATACCGGTTCCCGGGTGCTGCAGGTCGCGTCGCCGGGTTTCGACGCCTCGGTATCGGAACTGCTGCTGGCGCACAGCGCCGGCGCCTGCCTGGTGGTGGCACCGCCGGAGGTGTACGGCGGTATCGATCTGGAGGATCTGCTGCGGTCCGAGGACGTCTCCCACGCGATCATCACGCCGTCGGTGCTGAACACGATGGACCCGGCGCGGCTGCCGCAGCTGCGGACCGTGGCGGTCGTCGGCGAGGCCACCGGCCCGGACACCGTGCACCGGTGGGCGCCCGGCCGGCGGCTGATGAACCATTACGGCCCCACCGAAACCACGATCTGGGCGACCGGCTCCGACGCGCTGCGCCCCGGTGAACCGGTGACCATCGGCGGGCCCATCGGCGGGGTCACGGTGACCGTTCTCGATATGTGGCTGCGACCGGTACCGGCCGGGGTGGCCGGTGAACTGTATATCGGCGGCCCCGGTCTGGCCCGCGGCTACTACGACCGGCCCGCCACCACCGCGTCCCGGTTCGTCGCCGATCCGCACTCCGCTCGTGGTGAACGGCTGTACCGTACCGGCGATTCGGTGCGCTGGATCCGGACCGACGACGGGCCGGCCCTGGAATATCTGGGGCGCGGTGATCAGCAGGTCAAAATCCACGGTCTGCGGATCGAGCCGGGGGAGATCGACGCCCGGATGGCGCGGTATCCGGCCGTTTCGCGGGTGGCCACCGTCGCACAGGAAGGCCCGGCCGGGGAACCGGTGCTGGTGTCCTATGTGGTCCCGGCGACGGGTTCGGCACTGGATGTGACGGCCCTGCACGGCGAGCTCGCCGAGTCGCTACCGCACTACATGAACCCCGCGGCGATCGTCGAACTCGACGAGATGCCCCTCACCCCCGTCGGCAAGATCGACCTGAACGCATTGCGGCAGCGCGCCTTCCGCGCGGAAGGCGCCCCGGGACGTGCGCCGTCCACCCCGGCCGAGCAGATCGTGGCCGACCTGTTCGCCGAGGTCCTCGACCTCGACACCGTCTCCGCCGACAGCAACTTCTTCGCCCTCGGCGGCGACAGCATCGTCTCGATGCGGCTGGTCGCCGCCGCCCGCGCCGCCGGGCTGGTCTTCACCCCGCGGGAGGTGTTCGAGGCGAAAACGGTCACCGCGCTGGCCGCGCTGGCCCGCACCGATATCGAAGCCGGACGGGAGACCTGGACCCGGCTGCCGGCGGCCCGCTCCGAAGGCCGCGCCTTCCGGCCCTCCGATTTCCCGCTCGTCGCGCTCACCCAGCCCGATATCGACCGGCTCGACCGCGACCGGCATGCACTCTCCGATGTGTGGTCGCTGTCGCCGATGCAATCCGGTATCCACTTCCACTCCACCTACAATCCCGATGCCGGTGACAACTACACCGTCCAGACGGTGATCGGGTTCTCCGGCGCGGTCGATGGTGAGCGGCTGCGCCGGGCCGCGCAGGCTCTGGTCGACCGGCACGACATCCTGCGCGCCGCGTTCGTCGAAACCGCCGCCGGCCCCTGCCAGATCGTCACCGAGCAGGTCGAGGTCCGGTTCCGGGAGATCGATCTGCCCGCCGACGGCGCCGCACCGGCCGAGGCCGAGCGGATCGCCGCGGCCGACGCCGAAACGCCGTTCGATCTGGCCGCCCCGTCGCTGCTCCGGTTCACCCTGCTGCGCGTCGAATCCGGTGTGTACCAGCTGTTCGTCACCAATCACCATGTGATCCTCGACGGCTGGTCGATGCCGCTGCTGATGCGGGAACTACTCGAATTCTACGGCGCGCCCGAGCTGATCGAGCTCGCCGAACCCGCCCCCTCCTATCGTGACTATCTGGCGTGGCTCGGCCGCCAGGACCATACGGCCTCCAAGGAGGCGTGGGCGCGGGAGTATGCGGATGTGGACGCCCCCACCCGCGTCACCCGCGGTGGCGGCGTACCGGGCACCGCCACCGCCGGGGAAGTGCGCGCCGAACTGCCGCCGGAACGATTCGGGGAACTGTCGCGGGTCGCGGCGGACGCCGCCGTCACCGTCAACACGGCCATCGCGGCGGCCTGGGCGCTGAATCTGCGGATCCTGACCGGCGATACCGATATCGTCTTCGGGTCCGCGGTCTCCGGCCGGCCGCCGGAACTGCCGTCGGTGGACCGCACCCTCGGCATGTTCCTGAACACGATCCCGGTGCGGGTCCGCCTCGACCCGGCCGAATCCATGCGGCAGCTGCTGGCCCGCATCCAGGCGCAGCAGGCCCGCATGCTGGACCACCACTACGTCGGTCTGCCCGATATCCACCGCGCCGCCGGAGTCGCCGAACTGTTCGACACCGCCGTCGCCTACCAGTCGTTCCCCGTCGACCGCCCGGCCCTGCAGCGGCTCGTCGACTCCGCGGGCCTGCACATCGACGAGATCACCGGCGTCGACGCCACCCCGTACCCGCTGAGCCTGGTCGTGGCGCCCCGCTACGCCGACGCCGACGGCGCGCCGGGACTGCAGATCACTCTCCGCTACCTGGAAGACGAATTCGACTCCGTGCGGGCCCGCCGCATCATCGACCGGTTCGTCGAACTGCTGTACCGGATGACGTGGAATCCGGCCGTGCGCCTGGGTGAACTGGCCCTCAACGACGAACCGGGTCCGGCCCGCCCGGCTCCGGGCAGCGAACCCGCCGGCCCCGCGACCTTCGCCGAAATCCTCTCCGCCTCGGCCGCCGCCGCACCCGAGGCGATCGCCCTCGAATTCGGCGACACCCGGCTGACCTACCGGCAGCTCGACGACCGGTCCAACCGTCTCGCCCGGGAACTGCTGCGGCACACCGGCGGCGCCGCCACCGTGATCGCCTCCGCGCTGCCGCGGTCGGTGGAAGCGGTTGTCGCCATATGGGCCGCCGCGAAGGCCGGGGTCGCGTTCGTCCCGGTCGACCCCCACCTTCCGGCCGAACGGATCGAATTCCTGCTGTCGGATTCGGGCGCCCTGCTCGGGCTCACCGATACCGCATCCCGGCCGCGGCTGCCGGGCGGCGTCGACTGGCTGGTCCTCGACGATCCGCAGACGCTGCGGGCCCTCGACGAGTACTCCGACGCGCCGGTCGATGACGCCGAACGCGGCGGCCCGATCCGGCTCGACCGGGCCGCGTACCTGATCTACACATCCGGGTCCACCGGCACACCCAAGGGTGTGGTGGTCGGCCATCGCGGACTGTCCGAGGTCGTGGCGGCGCAACGCCGGCTACTCGGCCTCGACCCGGAATCGATCGTGTTGCAGGTGGCCTCGCCCAGCTTCGACGCCTCGATCTTCGAACTGCTCATGGCGCACGGTTCCGGTGGCCGCCTCGTGATCTCCCCGCCGGATGTCTACGGCGGCCGTGAACTGGCCGCGCTGATGCGGCACCTGAGGGTTTCGCACACCGTCATCACCCCCTCGGCGCTGGCGACCGTCCCGGAGGAAGGTCTCGACGGGCTGCGGGTGCTGGCCACCGCCGGTGAGCCGGTCGGCCCGGAAATCGTCGACCGGTGGGCGCCCGGGCGCACCATGGTCAACCTGTACGGGCCCACCGAATGCACCATCTGGGCCACCGCGAGCGATCCGATGACCCCCGGTGCGCCCATCACCATCGGCACCCCCGCCGGGCCCGTCGCCGCCGCCGTCCTCGACACCTGGTTACGGCCGGTGCCGGTGGGCGTGGCCGGCGAACTGTACCTGTTCGGGAGCGGCCTCGCCGAAGGCTATACCGGCCGCGGCGGGTTGAGCGCCGCACGTTTCGTGGCCTGCCCGTTCGGCACTCCCGGCGGCCGCATGTACCGCACCGGAGATGTGGTGCGCCGCACCGGCACCGGAGATTTCGAATTCGTCGGCCGCAACGACTTCCAGGTGAAAGTGCGCGGTACCCGTATCGAACTCGGTGAGATCGACGCCGTACTCGCCGACCGGCCCGATGTGGCGTTCGCGGTCACGGTGCCGCGCGGCGCCGAGGGCCGCCCCGCGATGCTGGTGTCGTATGTGGTGCCCGCGCCCGGCGCGGACCTTTCCGGCGACGAACTGAGCGCGACCCTCGCCGAAGCGCTGCCCACCTATATGGTGCCCGCCGCGGTGATGGTGCTCGACGAGGTGCCGCTCACCTCGAACGGCAAACTGGATCGTGACCGGCTCCCCGAACCGGTATTCGCCGCCCGCGAATTCAAAGCACCCTCGTCGTGGGTGGAGGAAACGGTCGCCGAAGCGTTCGAGCAGGTGCTCGCGGTGGAACGGGTGGGCGCCGACGACGACTTCTTCTCCCTGGGCGGTGATTCGCTCACCGCGTCGCTGGTGGTGGCGCGGGTCGGCGCGGCCCTCGACATCCGGGTGCCGGTGCGGGCGGTGTTCGAAGCGCCGACCGTCGCGCGGCTCGCCGAACACGTCGGGACCCTCACCACCGGTGGCCGGGTGCCCCTCACCGCGGGCATCCGACCCGACCCGGTCCCGCTGTCGCTGGCCCAGCAGCGGATGTGGTTCCTGAACCGGTTCGAACCCGGATCGGCGGCCTACAACATTCCCGTCATGCTGCGGCTGTCCGGCCAGCTCGACACCCGGGCGCTGGCGGCCGCGCTGGAAGATGTCATCGCCCGGCACGAGGTGCTGCGCACCATCTACCCGGAAACCGGTGGCGAACCCCGCCAGCAGGTGCTCGACGAACCCCGGATCCCGGTCGTACCGGTACCGGTGACCGCCCATGACGCCCCCGAAGTGGTGGGCGGATTCGTGCGCCGCGGATTCGACGTCACCGCGCAGGTGCCGATGCGGGTGGGGTTGTTCGATATCGGCCCCGGAGCCGGCGAAGACGGACACTACCTGCTGGTGCTGGTGGTGCACCATATCGCCGGTGACGGGCAGTCGATGGGGCCGCTGGCCCGCGACGTGATGGTCGCCTACGCCGCCCGCGTGGCCGGGCAGGCCCCGGCCTGGGAGCCACTCTCGGTGCAATACGCCGATTTCGCGTTGTGGCAGCGCCGGATGCTGGGCGCCGCCGACGATCCGGATTCGCTGATGTCGGCCCAACTGGACTTCTGGCGGTCCACCCTGGCCGGTGCGCCCGACCGGCTGGACCTGCCCGCCGACCGGGCGCGGCCCGCCGTGGCCTCCCTGTCGGGCGGCCGGGTCCCGGTGGAGATCGGCGCCGGCCTGCACACCCGCCTGCAAGCCGTGGCCCGATCCCGCGGATCGTCGCTGTTCATGGTGCTGCACGCGGCCCTCGCGGCGCTGCTGGGCCGATTGAGCGGCAGCGACGATATCGTCGTCGGCACCCCGGTCGCCGGCCGCGGCGAACCCGGACTCGACGATCTGGTCGGCATGTTCGTCAACACGCTGGCGCTGCGCACCCCCATCGACGCCGCGGAACCCTTCGCCGACCTGCTGACCCGGACCCGGGAAACCGACCTGCAGGCGTTCGAGCACGCCGACGTCCCGTTCGAACGTGTCGTCGAGGAACTCAACCCCGAACGCTCCGCCGCCCAGCATCCCCTGTTCCAGGTGGCTTTGGCGTTCCAGAACCTGGCGACCGTGGATGTGGTGCTGCCCGATGTCGTGGTCTCCCGCGCCGATGTCGACACCGGTATGTCGCAATTCGATCTGCAGCTCGTCGTCTCCGACACCTATGGCGACACCGGTGCGCCCCAGGGCCTGTCGGGCACCATGATGTATGCCACCGACCTGTTCGACGAGGCGACCGCCGCCGGGTTCATCCAGCGGTTCATCCGGATCCTGGACACCGTCGCCGACGACCCGGGCGTCGCGGTCGGCGATATCGACTGGCTCGACGCCTGCGAACTGTCCTCACTGACCTCGCGGGTCGGGACACCCGTCGCGGCCCGGCCCGAAGTGCTCACGGACGTCTTCGCCGCCGCCGTCCGCGCCAACCGCGACGGCGACGCCGTCGTCTCCGGCGACACCGCCCTCACCTACGCCGAACTCGACGCCCGCTCCAACCGGCTGGCGCGGCTGCTCATCGAGCGCGGCGCCGGGCCGGAGACCCCGGTGCTGATGGCCGCCACCCGATCGGTGGAATCGGTACTCGGCTGGTGGGCGATCGTGAAATCCGGCGCCGTATACGTGCCGGTGGATCCGCGCTACCCCGGCACCCGTATCGAGCAGATGGTGACCGATTCCGGTGCGGCCCTGGGTGTCACCGTCCGCTCCGCGCGGGCCGAGATGCCCGACACCGTGAACTGGCTGGCACTCGACGACCCCGATACCGAGAACCAGCTCACGGGACTGTCCGACGGACCGGTCGGCGACCGCGACCGGGTGCGGCCGCTGCGTGTCACCAACACCGCGTACATGATCTTCACCTCCGGATCCACCGGCGTCCCTAAAGGCGTGGCCATCACCCATGCCGGGGTCGCCGGGTTCCTCGCCGCCCAGCGCACCGGCACCACCCTCGGACGCACCTCCCGGGTGCTGCATTTCGCCTCGCCCTCGTTCGACGCCTCCCTGCTGGAGATCTTCATGGCGATCGGCCGCGCGGCGACCCTGGTGATCGCCCCGGCCCGTATGTACGGCGGCGGCGAACTGGCCGAATTCCTGCACACCCAGCGGATCACCCATGCCTTCGTCACTCCCGCCGCGCTCGCCTCGGTGGACCCCGCGGGTCTCGACGATCTGCAGCTCGTGATGTCCGGCGGCGACGAGGTTCCCGCCGATCTCATCAACCGGTGGGCCGGCACCGACAGCGCCGGCACTCGCCAATTCCGGGTGCTGTACGGACCCACCGAAACCACGATCGTCGCCACCGGTACCGAACCGGTGCAACCCGGAGAACGCCCCACCATCGGCACCCCCCTGCCGGGTATGCAGGCGCTGGTCCTCGACACCCGGCTGCATCCGGTACCGGCCGGCGTCGCCGGCGAATTGTATCTCGCCGGGCCGGCGCTGGCCCGCGGCTATCTGAACCGGCCGCACACCACCGCGGAACGATTCGTGGCCGCCCCCTCCGGGGAGCCCGGCCGGCGCCTGTACCGCACCGGCGATGTGGTGCGCTGGAACTCCGAGCGCAACCTGGAGTTCGTGGGCCGCAACGACTTCCAGGTGAAGGTACGCGGTTTCCGGGTCGAACTCGGGGAAATCGACGCCCGGCTCGGCGCCCGCGCGGATATCTCGTTCGCCGTCACGGTGCCGCTGCGCGAAGACGCCGGACCGGTGAAACTCGTGTCCTACGTGGTCCCCACCGCCGACGCCGACCTCACCCCCGAGGACCTGACCGCCGCGCTCGCCGCGGACGTCCCGTCCTATATGGTGCCCGCCGCCGTGATGCTGCTCGACGAGGTGCCGCTCTCACCCAACGGCAAACTCGACCGCCGGGCCCTGCCCGAACCCGTTTTCCAGGCCCGCCCGTTCCGGGCGCCGTCCTCACCGGTGGAGGAGGTCGTCGCCGGCGTGTTCACCGAAGTCCTCGGCCTCACCGCCGCGGTCGGCGCCGACGACGACTTCTTCGAACTCGGCGGCAACAGCCTGGTCGCGACCCGGGTCGCCGCGCGGATCGGCGCCGCGTTGGACGTATCGGTGCCGGTGGCCATGATGTTCGAGGCCCCGACCGTCGCCCGGCTCGCCGCCCGCGTCGAATCGCACGCCGATACCGGCCGGATCAAGCTGACCGGTCTGGCACGCCCCGACACCATCCCGCTGTCCTACGCGCAGCAACGCATGTGGTTCCTCAACCGGTTCGAACCCGACTCCGCCGCGTTCAGCATCCCCATCGTGATCCGGCTGTCCGGGGCATTGGACCTCGACGCCCTGCACGCGGCCCTCGACGACGTGGTCACCCGGCACGAAGTACTGCGCACCGTGTACCCGCAGCGGGACGGCGAACCCGTCCAGCTGGTGCTGCCCGGATCCGAATCGGTACCGCGCCTGGCCGTGACACCCACCGCCGAACAGGACCTGCCCGCGGCGGTCACGGCGTTCGTCTCACAACCGTTCGACGTCACCGCCGAAGTACCTTTCCGCGTGCGGCTGTTCGACCTCGGGGACGACGAATGGGTCCTCGCTGTCGCCATGCACCACATCTCCGGTGACGGATCGTCGCTGACGCCGCTGGCCGGCGATATGATGACCGCCTACGCCGCCCGGATGCAGGGCGACGCCCCCGACTGGTCACCCCTGGCCGTGCAGTACGCCGATTTCGCGATCTGGCAGCGCGCCGTCCTGGGCTCGGAATACGAACCGGATTCGCTGCTGCACGCGCAGATCGACTACTGGACCACCCAGCTGTCCGGTGCGCCGGCGGTGCTGGAACTGCCCACCGACCGCCCCCGCCCCGCGGTCCAGACGTATGCGGGCGCCACCGTCCCACTCACCATCGGCGCCGACCTGCATGCCGCGCTCGACCGCCTCGCACGCGCCCACAACGCCACCCTGTTCATGGTGTTCCACGCGGCCCTCGCGGCCGCCCTGTCCCGGCTCGCCGACAGCCCCGATGTCGCGATCGGCACCCCCTACGCCGGCCGCGGCGAACCCGAACTCGACGATCTGATCGGCATGTTCGTCAACACCCTGGTCCTGCGCACCCGCCTCGAACCCGATATGTCGTTCACCCGGTTCATCGACCATGTGCGTGGCACCGACCTGGCCGGCTTCGGTCACGCCGACGTCCCGTTCGAACGGCTGGTGCAGGAACTGAACCCGGTCCGCTCGCACGCCCACCATCCGCTGTTCCAGGTGCTGCTGGCATTCCAGAACCTGGGCGCCACCGATTTCGAACTGCCCGGATTGTCGGTCTCGGCCGTCGAAGCCGATACCGGGACCTCCCTGTTCGATCTGCAGGTGACCGTCTCCGACACCTACGACCCCGCCGGCCGGCCCGCGGGACTCACCGGCGGCATCACCTACGCCACCGACCTGTTCGACGAGGGCACCGTCACCGCGCTCGTCGACCGCCTGCACTGGTTGCTCGACGCGATGGTGGCCGACCCCGCCCAGCCCGTCTACGAGGTCGACCTGCTCACCGCGGCCGAACGCGAAACCGAACTGGTGCGCTGGAACGCCACCGAACACGCTCTCGACTCCACCGAAACCCTCCCCTCGGTGTTCGCGGCCGCCGCCCGCGAACACGCCGACCACACGGCCGTCGTATCCGGTCCGCGGTCGCTGACCTACGCCGAGTTCTCCGCCCGCGTCAACCGGCTGGCACGCTGGCTGATCGCCCGCGGCGTGGGACCGGAATCGCTGGTCGCACTCCAGATGCCGCGATCACTGGACCAGGTGACCGCGATGTACGCGGTACACGCCGCCGGCGGCGGTTACGTACCGGTCGATCCGGATCATCCCGCCGAGCGGATCGACTACATGCTGGCCACCGCGCAACCGGTAGTGGTCCTCACCACCCTCGACGGGATCGACCTCACCGGATACGACGACGCCCCCGTCACCGACGGCGACCGGATCTTCCCATTGCGGCCGGACAACACCGCCTACGTTCTGTTCACCTCCGGGTCCACCGGCCGCCCGAAAGGTGTCGCCGTCTCGCATGCGGCCGTGCTGAACCAGCTGCACTGGATCATCGGAAACTACGACCTCACCGCGGACGATATCGTCCTGCAGAAGACTCCCGCGACCTTCGACGTCTCGGTGTGGGAACTCTTCGCGACCCTGGCCGTGGGCGCCCGCATGGTGATCGCGACCCCCTACGGTCACACCGACCCCGCCTACCTCGCCGAGGCGATCGCCGAACACCGGGTCACCATGACCTCCTTCGTCCCGTCCATGCTGGCGGCATTCTCTGCCGCCGCACCCGGACAGGCACTGGACACGCTGCGCGCGCTGCTCGTCGGCGGCGAAGCGTTCGGCGCGGAAGTGGTCGCCGCGGCCCGGCGCGTTCTGCCCGGAGCCACTCTGCACAACCTCTACGGGCCCACCGAATTCACCCTGCACGCCACCGCGCACGAAGTGACCGACGCCGACCGGGGCAGTATTCCGATGGGGACCCCGGTCTGGAATGTCCGCGCCTACATACTCGACGCCCGGCTGCGCCCGGTGCCGCCCGGGGTGGCGGGCGACCTGTATCTGGCGGGCCCGCAGATCGCGCGCGGCTATCAGGCCCGCCCCGGCCTCACCGCCGAACGATTCGTACCCGACCCCTTCACCGCGGGCGGCCGCCTCTACCGCACCGGCGATCTGGCGCGGCGGCACACGAGCGGAGAACTGGAATATCTGGGCCGCACCGATTTCCAGGTCAAACTCCGTGGTCTGCGCATCGAACTGGGCGAGATAGAAGCCGTCCTCGCCGAACACGATTCCGTTGCCCGGGCGATCGTGTCGGTGCACAGCGGCCACAGCGGCGACCATCTCGCCGGCTACCTCGTGCCCGCCGCCGGTGCCACACTCGACACCGGGGCGGTCCTCGAGCACGCCGCCACCGAACTTCCCGGCTATATGGTGCCCACCACGGTGATGGTCCTCGACACGGTGCCCCTCACCGCCTCCGGCAAACTCGACCGTTCGCGGCTCCCGGAACCCGAGTTCACGGCAGGGGAGTACCGCGCGCCGTCCTGGTGGCTGGAGGCCGAGGTCACCTACGCTTTCCAGCACGTCCTGGGCGTCGAGCGGGTCGGTGTCGACGACGACTTCTACGCACTCGGCGGTAACTCGCTGCGCTCGGTGCAGGTGGTGAGCGACCTGAAGAAGGAACTCGACTACGAGGTCCCCGTCGGCTGGATGTTGTCGGACCCACGTCCCGCCGATCTCGCCAAACGGATCGACTCCGGGATGCGGTCCGGGCACAGCGAATCCGACGCCGGCGGCCTCGGCTTCGATGTCGTGCTCCCGATCCGTACCGGCGGCGACCGGCCACCGCTGTTCTGCATCCACCCCGCGTCGGGCCTGTCCTGGTGCTACCGGCCGTTCGACGAATACCTGTCCGGAGACCGGCCGATCTACGGTATCCAGGCCCCGCAGATCAGCGGCACCGAACCCGGGCCGGCGACCATCGAGGACACCGCGCGCCGCTACCTCGGCGAAATCCGCGCCATCCAGCCGCACGGTCCCTACCATCTGCTCGGCTGGTCGCTCGGCGGCCAGATCGCCCACGCGATCGCGGCGGAAATCCGGGCGGTAGGGGAGGAGGTCGCCCTGCTGGCCCTGCTGGACTCCGAAGCCGACGGTTTCGACGCCTCCGCCGTCACCACCGTGACCGCCGGCGAACTGGTCGGCAATCTGGGCCCGGTCCTGGGTATCGACTTCGTGGACACCGACGCGACGGCCGAGGAGGCCGCCGAGCTCATCGAGCAACATTTCGGCGGGGCCCTCGGGGTGGACGCCGCGATGATCGAACGGATGACGGCCGCCTACAACCTGTCGATGCGCGCCGCCGCCGACTGGCGGCCCCCGGTGGTCGACACCGACCTGCTGTACTTCACCGCGACCCGGGACCGGCGTTCCGACGCGGCCGGTCATGAAGGTTGGGCACCCCTCGTGCGCGGCCATGTCACCAACGTCGAGATCGACGCCGCCCACCTGGAGATGACCGAACCCGCGGCGGTCGCCCGGATCGCCGGATTCCTCAATGCAATGCTCGCTCACTGATCCCGAGACGGCATCGACCCTTACGTGACGGAGTCATTCCCGGTGAGGTGGGCAGGCCGGTGAGTGGATGATGATCACCGCCTGATTCGCCGCCGCCGGGCAACGATCGAACTACTGGACAGTAACGAGTTGCCAGGGCCTGCGGGTTCGGGAGGTAACGAGTACAGTCCTCGCGGTGCCCAACTCGGTTCATGCGACGCTTTTGACCGGCACGGCCGGTCGGCGCCTCCATGGCGGCCGCAACCATCGTCGACGCCCGCCCCGGTACAGAGTCCGCGAGGTATCGGCGTCCGACCGGAGGAGACTTCGTGTTCGCAAAGCCTCAACTCGGACATCACCGGCTTCTCGTCTGATCCCGGGCGATCCCGTGCGTTGATGGTCGCGGGTGGGTAGAAGACGTGATCGCGAAACTCGACTCCGCGCTTTCTCGCGAACAGCGACTCGGATATGGCGGGGGCGCGAGCCCGGCCTCGTCGGGAATCCCCGTGGTTCCGCCCACGCGAACCGTTCGCTCGAACAGCGAATTAGCCTTGTGTACAATACAATTCGAATCGGCGCAGCAGATCTTCCGGCAACCACTCATCCACTTGTCGTCGCAGGATCAAGTGCCTGAACCGAAATTTACGGCGCCCACCGAACGGCTAGAATGCCGTCCCGGCGGCACCCACCGAGTACCCGAGACGCTGCCGACAACCTTCTCGGCCGCTCCCTATCGAACATGCAGTAAGTTAGACTCAAAGGAGATCTTCGGTGCAATCTCAGCAGGCCCCGCCCGACGCTGCGATCCATCCGGCCAGTACTATCGACGGCCCTCGCGAGCTACTCTGGAGCGAGCAGTTCGCCGCGGATCCCCAAGGTGCGTACAAGCGTATGCGTCAGCGTTACGGGACCCTGGCGCCTGTCGAAATCGCGCCGGGCATCCCCGCGACACTGGTTCTCGGCTACCACACTGCGGTCAAGATCCTCAATGAGCCCGACCGTTTTCCGGCGGATCCCAGGGTATGGCAGGCCTCCGCCCCCGCGGATTCGCCGATCATGCCCATGCTGGAGTGGCGCCCGAACGCTGTGCGTTCCAGCGGAGTAGCCCATGCCCGGTACCGCTCGGCGACCGTCGCCGCGCTGGACGGGGTTGACCTGCATGCACTGCGGGTGATCATCGCGGAAGCCGCACGCCCGATCATCAACTCATTCTGCGAGGACGGAAGAGCCGACGTCATCGGCCAGTACGCACTGCCACTGATGTTCGGCGTGCTCAACGGCCTGCTGGGGTGTTCACCTGATATCGGTGCGCGGGTGACGCAGGGGATGGTGATGATATTCGACTCGACGAATACTGATGCCGAAATGGCCAATGCGATGATCGGCGAGGCGATGATCGAACTCATCGCGATGAAGCGCGCCGAACCCGGCGATGACATCACCACCCGGCTGCTGCAACATGAGGAAGCCGGTCTCACCGATGAGGAATTGATTCACGCGCTGATCACGTTTTACGGCGCCGGCATCGAGCCACCGCGCAACCTCATCGGCAACGCGCTGCTGATGATGCTGACCGACCCCCGTTATGAAATTGGGCAATCCGGTTTCCCGCCCTCGTCCCGGGCAGCCTTGGACGAAATACTGGTGAAGGACCCGCCATTCGCGAACTACTGCATGAGCTATCCTCGGCAGCCCGTGCTGATCGACAATGTCTGGCTGCCGCCGAATCAGCCGGTGCTCATCAGTATTTCCGCCTGTAATAACGATCCGGCGGTCAATAACGGTGACTATCTCAACAATCGCTGGAAT
Organism: Nocardia sp. NPDC024068; assembly: GCF_040638875.1. Classification (NCBI taxonomy): domain Bacteria; kingdom Bacillati; phylum Actinomycetota; class Actinomycetes; order Mycobacteriales; family Nocardiaceae; genus Nocardia; species Nocardia sp. NPDC024068. Next base: position 197,592 of record NZ_JBEZYU010000002.1, read on the forward strand.
CTCGCCTGGGGTTCGGGCCCCCACTCCTGTCCCGCGCAGTCGCCGACGATGCTGATCGCGGCCGATGCGATCGACCAATTGCTGGACGCCCTGCCGGAACTCCGGGTGGCGGTCCCGCCGGAACGACTTGCCTGGCGCCCGGGCCCGTTCCATCGCGCGCTGGCGTCGCTGCCGGTCGTCTTCCCGCCCACCCCGAAGCTCTAGCTGCGCATATACGGCCAGCTCGGGGCCGAAATATACTGTTATCCAGGGTCATTGGACAAACAGTGGTACGATCGAGCCACTCAATCTGAAGCCAGCCGCCAAGCCGGGGCCGGCTTGGCGTGCTCGAGGTGGTCGTTGTGGGGCAGTTCAGCAGATCGACAGCGAAGTTGCCAGGCGTGGTCCCGTCGGTTACCGACGGGCCCGCGGTACAACGGAATTGGTTCGGGTGGCGATGACATGACTATACCATCGGTCTGGACCAATTCCACCCTGGGTGGGGCGCTGGATTCGCTCGCCGCGAGTGCTGTATCACGCGACCAGGAAATTCGCTTTCCCGATCGGCCTGGCGGTGATGAACGGATCGGCCTGGTCGAGCTGACAGACGCCTCGAAGCGTTTTGCTCATGGGCTACTGTCCGGTCCTGAACCCGGCGGTGTGGTGGGGATTCTGCTTCCGCCGGGTCCCGAGTTCCTCATCGCATGGTTCGGCATCCTGCGCGCCGGGAGCGCAGCGACCGTCCTCCCGGTGACTGCGGTCCATCCCGCGAAGCAGGCCTTACACCTCAGACAGCTCGTTGACGTGGCAGGTCTGCAAACCGTAGTGACCGGGCCGGAGTACGAACCCGTGGCGAGCGAGCTGCGGAAGATCTGCCCAGAACTGCGGCTCATCACTGTCGCGGAGAGCACGCCCGGCGACGGAGCGCTGCCGACCCTGCAGCCGGACAGCGCCGCATTCGTGCAGTTCACATCGGGCAGCACCCGGGCGCCGCGCGGCGTCCTGCTGACCCACGCGAACATCATGGCCGGACTCACGGGGATCGTACGCTCAGGAGAGATGACAGCCGCTGACGTCTGGGCGCAGTGGACTCCGCTCTATCACGATATGGGCCTCTTCGGCATGATGTCCGGGCTGCTGTCCGGGATGCAGATCAATCTCGTCTCCCCGCAGACTTTCATCCGCCGGCCGGAGCGGTTTCTGCAGGTTCTCGCCGATACCGGCGCCACCATCACCACCGGCCCGAATTTCAGCTATGACCTGATCGCCCGCGTGGCCCGTGCCAACCCTGATCTGGTCGCGAGCCTCGACCTTTCCCGATGGCGACTGGCCATCAACGGCGGAGAGGTGCTCTCGCCGCAAACTCTCGAGGACTTCGACGCCGCCCTCGCACCAGCGGGTGTCGCGCCGTCGGTGATGTTTCCGGCCTATGGAATGGCCGAGGCCACCCTGGCCATCACATTCTCGCAGCCCGGCAGCCGACCCGTCACACTGTGGGCCGACCGCAATACTCTGGCGGAAGCCGGTGTGGTGCGTGAACTTGCCGCTGGAGATCCTGCGGCTACCGGTCTCGTCTCCTCCGGGCGGCCCGTGGCCGGTCTGGAAGTGCGTATCACCGCCGGTGATGGTTCCCGGTGTGCTGAGGATCAACTGGGTGAGATCCAGATTCGCGGCGCCGCGGTGACGGCCGGCTACTACCGAGATCCCGTGTCCACCGCCGAGCTATTCGACGACAGCTGGCTGCGCACGGGTGATCTCGGGTTCTGGCACGAGGGGCAGCTCTACGTCGGTGGCCGACGTAAGGAAATGGTGATCGTGAATGGCCGCAATTACTTTCCGTCCGACGCCGAACAGGTTGCTCGCACGGTGCCGGGTGTTTACCGGGGCCGAGCGATAGCTTTCGCCGACACCGAGCAAACCGGGGATGGCCGGGTCGGGGAATATGTCGGCTTGATAGTCGAATCCGACTGTCCGGAAACCGATTACCCCATGCTGATCGAGCGGGTTCGCAAGCAGGTGACCGCAGAGCTCGACCTTTCCGCAGTTCGCGTACATCCCGTTTCGCCCGGCTTTCTCACCCGTTCAACCAGCGGAAAATGGCAGCGCCTCGCGGCTGCGGCACGACTCGCCGACGAGGGTCACACCTACGTGCCGACAGAGTAATCCGCTTATCCAGTGGACGAAGACGCTCGACCAGGTAGTAGGAGTGGCCATAATGACAAGTCCGACAGAAAAGCACGACCTCGGCATAATGACCTATTTGGCGCCGGTCGTCGAGGATAATCTGAACCGTCATCTCAGCCTCACCAAGGAATGGTTCCCGCATCAGTTCGTCCCGTGGAGCGAAGGCTCCAATTTCGACGGGCCCCTTGGTGGCGACGCCTGGGAACCGGGGCAAAGCAAGCTGTCCGAACACGCACGAGCATCACTGATCGTGGGGCTACTCGGCGAAGACAACCTGCCGAGCTATTTCTTCACCATCCTGTCCGCTCACGGAAACAACGGCGCCTGGGCTGAATGGGTTCGTCAATGGTGCGCCGAAGAAGCCCGGCATTCCGTGGTGCTGCGGGACTATCTGCATACCACCCGGGCGGTGGACCCTATCGCGCTGGAACGAGCGCGGATGGCGCATATGGCGAATGGGTACGTCAACGCGCATGAGGGCGATGGGGTGCTGCGCACCATCATGATGCTCAGCATGTCGGAATTACAAGCTCGGGTGATTCACCGCAATACCGGAATGCTCAGCAACGACCCGATCTGTGACCGCATCATGGCCAGATTGGCAGCCGACGAGAATCTGCACATGATCTTCTACCGGAATCTGGTGGAAGCCGCACTCGAAATCGATCCCGAGGACGCGATGGTCGCGCTCTGCGATGTGATCACAGTCTTCGGCGGCCCCGCCCAGCAGATACCGGACTTCACCGCGTTGTCGCGCCAATTCATGAAGGCCGGCGTCTACACCAGCCGCATGCATATCGACTCCGTAATCAACCCATATGTGCGCCATCTGCGTCTGCTCGACCGGACGGACCTGGGCCCGGCCGCACGGAAAGCACAGGACCGGATCGGCCGCTATGTCAACCGGATCGAGTTGGCCTGCCGCCGCTTCGAGTCCATGCGCCAGGACCCACAGCTGCAAACGAACTGATCGAGGGAGTCGACTATGCCAAACCCCACCGAAACAGCTGGCGCCGCCGTGTGCGATCTGTTCGCCCAGGAACTGAAGACGCCAGTTCAGCTCGATGACGTCATCGAGGAGCTGCCCAATATCGAATCCGTACGGTTCATGCGGATCCTCACCCGTATCGAAGACCACTTCGAGATCGAATTGGACGACGAAGCGGTCTTCGGGGCAGCGACAGTCGGCGAGCTGGCGCAGATCGTCGCGCAACCATCGTCGGGCACGCACGTCTAATGGGAATACTCGCTGCGATAACCAGAAGCACGCAGACCGAACCCGCCACGCAGCCCCCTGCGAGCATGGCGCTTCAAGTCGGGATCGCCGCCGCGACCACCTGCCTCCCGGACCGGCGCGAGACCGCACGGGGCAGCGGTATCGCCGAGGACGACGCCGAAATATGCGACCTGGAAGGCTACCGTCGGATTCCCGTCTCCGACGGCAATCCCGTGACGGATCTCGCCGTACCCGCCGCGATAGACGCCCTGCGGCGTAGTGGTCATCAACCATCCGAGATCGATCTCGTGATCTATGCGTGGCTCGACGATCAGGGTGACGCCATGCCCATTCCGCATACCCGGCTGGCACGGCTGATAGGTTCCCATGAGGCGGTGACGATCGGTATCCAGCAGAAATCCGGCGGCGGCGCCATCGCGCTCGAACTGGCCTCCGAATTGCTGAACAGCGGCCGGTACCGGACGGCGCTGGTGGCAACCGGCGACGTGTTCGACCACGACCCGCACACGAGGTGGGTGCGCCACGGCAGCCAGGGCATCCTGCTGGGCGATGGCGCGACAGCCGCGGTACTGGACCGGCGCCCGCGTCCGTTGATGGTCCAGGCCGTCGCCTCGGCAGGTCGGCCGGATACCGAGTTGCAGTTCTCCCAGCCGTCGGCGAGGTCTGGTTCGGAACCCGTGGAACGGGTCCTGAACCCTGCCGCGGTTCCCGCTATGCGGAGTGCGATATCAACCGCCGTCGCCGACGTCCTGAGCACCACCGGACTCGAACCGGATGATCCCCGGATCTGTTTGGTCGCATTCAGCAGATTGGGTCGTACCCTGCTACGCCGGGTCTACTATCCCGCGCTACCCAAAGGGCTGCCACGACCACTCGAATTGTCCAGTGAGACAGGACATCTCGGCGCAGGAGACCTGCTCGCCAACCTGGCGCACATCCAGGACAATCGGCTGATGTCGCCCGGTGAGTACGGGTTGCTGGTCAATGTCGGTATGGGTTTCAATGTGACCGCCGCGATCGTGCGTGCGGACGCGGCGTAAAGGATCCCGCGCGGCCACGCTCGAACGATGGTCCGATCTGCTGATCACGGGGCATTGCGGGGCCGGGTCGCGGTGATTGCCGGCGCGACCCGGGGTGCGGGACGAGGGATCGCCGCCGGGCTCGGGGAAGCGGGCGCGACGGTGGTCTGCACCGGGCGGAGCAGCCGCCGGGGCGGTATGGCGTCCGACTACGACCGCCCGGAGACGATCGAGGAAACCGCCGAGTTGGTCACCCGGCTGGGCGGCAGGGGAGTGCCGGTTCAGATCGACCACCTGGACACCGGACAGGTGGAGCAGCTGGCCGCGCGGCTTCGCGCTGGGGCACGAACTCGCCGGGTACGGCGGCACCGCCGTAGCCCTCACGCCCGGCTGGTTGCGCTCGGAGATGATGCTGGACAACTATCACGTCACCGAGGAGAACTGGCGTGACGCACTGATCGAGCAGCGCCCCGGCGGCCTGCCCACGGCGGCGCCGGGGTTCGCGTCGTCGGAGTCGCCGGGGTTCATCGGCCGCGCCGTGGCGGCGATGGCCGGGGATCCGCATCGCGCCCGCTGGAATCAGCGATCGGTAACCTCGGCCGAGCTGGCGAGAGAGTATGGGTTCACCGATATCGACGGCCGTATCCCCGACAGTTGGCAGCCGTGAACGCTCTACCGTGCGGTGCGACGGCCCGCGCTGGATCGAAGGTGACGATCACTTCGCCGGCCTGGTGTTATTGCGCTGGCTGGCATTGAAGCGCGCCTTCTTCTGCCGATTTCCGCAGGTGTTCATGTCACACCATTTGCGGGTGCGACTCTGGCTGGTGTCGAAGAAGGCGGCCCGGCAGGTCGGCGATGCGCACAAGGCCAATCTTCCGTCCCGCTCGCCCGCGATGATGCCGATCGCGTCGGCGGCTATCACACCCAGGGCGTCTTCTACGCGGGACGCCGAGCCGAGTCGCCATTGCCGATTGCCCTCGGGCGTCAGGACAGACGCTGCCATACCCTGCATGCTGCGGTCATTGATGATTTGGACAGCGGACGTGGGGAGAGCGTCTCGGATCGCGGCCGCTGTCACGGCGGCGTGAATGGACTCCCGCAGCTCCCGTGCGAGTTCGTGCTGGGCGGTGGTGCAGGAGTCCACGGCGAGGCCGTTCACCGTCAGCCAGTCGACGAGTCGCTGTGGTGTGGGAATGCGCTCCACAGCGTCGCCACAACGCTCCGTCAGGGTCGCCGTGAAGCTGGTCGCCAGCACGCTACCGAGGCGGAAGTCAGGAAACCCAGCAGGCATGGAACCACCTTAGCCGGTTGCTCAGCGATGCAGCAGCATGTTAGAACCGTCTTAGCCGGTTCGCGGGAAGTCGTGCCCGGTTCCACGATGACCAGGAGGTCTCATGCCCACGCTCGGCCGCCTCATTCCGGCATTCACGCCGGACCCCGTCGACGTACAGGCATTCGAAGCCCACGCACCCGACGCCGACCTCGACGATCTGCGCGCGCGTTTGGCTGCGGCCCGGCTACCGGAGGCCGAGACGGTTTATCGCGCCGCGCCCGACCCTCGCCGATGGGAACAGGGCGTTCCTCTCGCCGACCTGGTCGATGTCGTGAACTACTGGCACACCGGGTACAACTGGCGGGCGTTCGAAGAGCGGCTCAACCGGGTCGGCCAGTTCCGCACGACCATCGACGATCTGGGGATCCACTTCCTGCACCGACGATCCGCGCGCGCAGATCCCACTCCGCTGATCCTGACGCACGGCTGGCCGGACAGCGTTGCCCGGTTCATCGATGCAGTAGACGAGCTCGCGAATCCGAAAGATGCCGGCGCGCCGGCGTTCCACGTCGTGGTTCCCTCGCTGCCGGGCTTCGGTTACAGCGACAAGCCGGCCACCACCGGATGGGGAACCGAAAAGATCGCGGCCGCATGGGTGGAACTGATGGGCAGGCTCGGTTACCACCAGTTCGCAGCCCACGGCGGCGACTGGGGAGGCAACATCACCACAGTTCTCGGCGGCAGGTTCCCGGCGCACGTGCTGGGCATCCACACAACGTTCGCGGAAGCACCGCCCGGACTGACGACAGACGGGCTGACGGCGACCGAGCGCGAATGGATCGCGGACACCCGCGATTTCTGGCGCCACCGCGCGGCGTACGCGAAACAGCAGGCGACCCGGCCGCAGACCATCGGCTACTCGCTCGTCGACTCACCGGTCGGGCTGCTCGCCTGGATCCTCGACAAGTTCGCCGAGTGGACCGATACCGAGGACAGCCCGTTCGAGACGATCTCCATGGACAGGCTTCTCGACGATGTCACCCTGTATTGGCTGACCCGTACCGGCGCATCAGCGGCCCGCATCTACTACGAAAGCCACAACTCGTTGGACCCGGACCTCCGGGTCGACGTGCCGTCCGCACTCACCATGTATCCCCGCGACGTCGAGAAGTGTCCGCGCCCCTGGGCGCAGGAGCGGTACCGGCGGATCGTCCGATGGAAGTCGCCCGAGACCGGGGGACATTTCCCGTCGCTGGAGGTTCCCGAGTATTTCGTCAGAGACCTGCAAGAAGGTCTCGCGGCAGTGCTGGCCGCCGATCGGTGAACCCCGGCCGGATGCATATCCGCACCTCGTCCCCGACGGACACAGGGGAGTGCGCCCTACTTCGGTGCCTGAAAGCCGCCGATCTTCTGCTCGAGCAGTTCGGCCAGCCGCAGCGAGGTGCGGTCCTCGAACATCGGACCGATCAGCTGTACTCCCACCGGCAGCTCCTCGGGCGACCGGCCTGCCGGGATGGCCGTTGCGGGCAGGCCGGGCATGGTGGCCACACCTGCCAGGACGAGCTGGTCGAAGTACGGGTACTCGACGCCGTCGATATCGATATACCGGTCTTCCAGCCCGCCGTTGTGATCGTGCGGGAAGGCGGGAGTGGGCGTGATGGGACACACCACGGCATCGAACTCGGCGAAGAGCTGCCGCCAGCCGTGGCGATGGAGTTCGCGACGGTGGTTCGCCTCGACCCAGCCGCGGTGGCCGAGCACCATGCCGCGCAGCCGCGCCGCATCGAGACTCCGGTCGTCCGTGCTCAGGGCGGCGGCGTGGGTCTGCAACTGTTCGTAGACGTCGGCGGGAAGACCTGCCGCGGCGTTCGACAGCATCAGCAGCATGTAGAGCCGCGCCGCTTCGGCCTGATCGGGCAGCAGCGGACTACGCCGTTCGACGCGGGCGCCCTCGTCGACGAGCGCCTCGGCGACCCGGTTCACGCCCGCCCGCACCGCCGATCCGGTCGGAATGAGCGGATGATCCTCGATGATCAGGACACGGAAGTCCGACAGCCGCTCGTGGCGCGCGGGCGGCAGTGCGAAATCGTAAGCGACGCCGTGGGTCAGCGGGTCCGGTCCGGCCATCACGTCCAGCAGCAGCGTGAGGTCGCGGGCGGTGCGGGCCATCGGGCCGACGACGGCGAGGTCGAGGTCGATCGGCAGCGCAGGCGCGGGCGGCGCGACCATGCCGCGGGTGGGCGCCAGCCCGAGTGTCGGTTTGTGTGCGTAGATGCCGCAGAAATGCGCGGGGGTGCGCAACGAACCGGCGAGGTCGGAGCCGATGGACAGCGCGCCGAATCCGGACGCCAGGGCCGCCGCCGAACCCCCGGACGACCCACCCGATGTGCGGCTGTGATCCCACGGATTGCTGGTGGTGCCGTAGATCTCGTTGAAGCTCTGGATATCTCGCAGCATCAACGGCACGTTGGTCTTACCGAGCAGCACCGCACCGGCGGTCTTCAACCGCGACACCTGCACCGCATCCTCGGCCGGCACATGGCCCGCGTACTGCGGCATGCCCCAGGTGGTGGGCAGCCCGGCGATGTTGTAGGACTCTTTGACCGTCACCGGGATACCGAGCAGCGGCCGGTCCTCGCCGCGAGCGCGCGCCCGGTCGGCAGCGCGCGCGGCGGCCCGCGCATTATCGAAGTCCGGCACACAGATCGCGTTGATCGCCTTGTCATCCCGCTCGATACGGGCGATCGCCTCGTCGGTCAGTTCCACCGAGGTCACCGCACCGGCACGCAAGGCTGCCGCGAGCTCTTCGGCCGACCGAAAATTCCACTCCATGTCCATGAATCCGACGCTATTGGTCCGCCACAGAGGCCATAAAATACTGCTCCGCACAATGGGAAAGTCGAACGGGACCACCTACTTCGGTGAAGTCAGGCACTCGTTGCGCCATCGAGGCTGCTCACCGCAGGTCACAGCGTCCGGCAGGGGCCGACTCCGTCAGCGCAGGGCATGAAACACGGCGTCACACAACGGGAGCGATATCTCATTGCTCCGGGGACCCGCAGGACAGGACACCGAACGACCGACACCCGAAATCGACCACGCCCGCGAGGGGGACGAGGAGATCCCGTGACGCCGCAGCACTACTTTACATAATGTAGATTATCGGCGTTCTTGGGCGACGCGGTTCCGGGGATTCGGGGTTCGGGCGATCTGCTTGCGGAACGGACTACATTTCTTCGGGGCCCGGCCTGGCGCGGGCGGGAATTACGCCGAGCCCGGCCACCGACACGCCCCCGGTGCGTGCAATTTCTGCGCGCGTGATTATGTCAACTCGACCACCCGCGCCTCGGCGCCTCCTGTCATCGCCTACTGAGGCATGCGATCGACACCCATGGCCTCCGCCCTGCGACGCCCTGCTGTCCGAGAGGCGTTCTACCCGCAATCGAGGCCGGCCCGCCACAGCGAAGTTCGCCCCTCCCCCCTGGCCGGTCTCCCCCATCTCGACCAGAACTGTCACAGTGACGAAATTGGGTGAGTGGCCGAAGAGGCTTGGCTGAACACATGATCCAACCACCGCAGGCCGGCGTGGGCGACGGATCAGCTCGTCGTTGCCGCGCCGTTGTCCAGGAGGCTGTTGGCTGTGTCCTGTGTCGGGCTCGTCGGTACCGCTGTTGGCGCTGGACTTGGAGGACAATCAAGGGGTGAATGGCGATAATCCGCTGCCGCGGAACCCACTCGGTCGTCTCGGGGAACCCGCCGGCACGCGGGCGCAGCCGTATCCCGCCGCGACCTGCCCTGCAGTGTTCGGCAACGCCGGATCGCGCACCGGGGGTCGACAGTGACTCTGCAGGCTCGCGTATGGGACCTCGGGTACGCGGCCGGCTGGGGGCTGGTGCGGGCCATGCCGCAGCGGTGGGCCATGCGGCTGTTCGAGGTCACGGCCGATCGCGCGGCCCGTGGCGGTGGGCCGGTGCAGCTACGGCGGAATCTGGCCCGCGTGCTGTCGACAGCACCGGAGCAGGTGCCCGACGAACTCATGCGCGCGAGCCTGCGCTCCTATGCGCGCTACTGGTGCGAAGCGTTCCGGCTGCCGTCGATGGATCCGGTGCGGCTGGCCGCGACCATCGACTCCGTGGCCACCGGGGTCGAACATATCCACGAGGCGGCCTCGCGCGGGCGCGGGGCCGTGCTGGCGTTGCCGCACAGTGGCAACTGGGACCTGGCGGGAGTGTGGCTGGTCCAGCGGGTCGGCACACCGACCGTCGTCGCCGAGCGGCTGCAACCGGAGTCGCTGTTCCGCCGCTTCGTCAGGTTCCGGGAGAGTCTGGGTTTCGAGATCATTCCGCTCACCGGCGGCGCGGCGCCACCGTTCGAGCAGCTGACCGCGCGGTTACGGCAGGGGCGGATGGTGGGGCTGCTCGGTGAGCGCGATTTGTCCGGTGCGGGTGTGCCCGTGACCTTCTTCGGTGAAGCGGCCTGCATGCCCGCTGGTCCGGCCCGGTTGGCGATCGATACCGGGGCGCCGCTGCTACCGGTGCATTGCTGGTTCACCCCTGACGGCTGGGGGTTCCACATCGACGCGCCGATCGACACCTCCGGCGGTGTGCAGCGCACGACTCAGTCCTTGGCCGACCGGTTCGCCGCCGGTATCGCCGCACACCCGGCCGACTGGCATATGTTGCAGCCGGTGTGGACCGCCGATCGTCGTGCCCGCGACCGGGCGCGTAGCAATCCGGACCACTGATCGGGTGTTCCGGCAGGTCATGGCGGGTGTCCCGGTGACCGACACGGTATTTGTGCGGTTCTCGGGTGGGGCCGAGCGCTGGGGCTAGGCTCGGACCGACTGGGCTCGTGTCAGCGACGACCTCCGGAGGCGAGCTATGCGCAGACGTCCGCTGGTAGCTATGGGTATCGCGGTGGTGACGGCCGCGGGACTCGTCGCGGCATGCGGGGGCGACGAGCCGGTGCCGACGGCGCGGACCGCGACGCCGGAGGCCGAATCGGCCGGGCCTGCGCAGGAGGCGGGCGTCGCCATACCGAACGGCCGGGTCGAACATATTCTCGATCGGATCGATCAGCGGGCCGGTGAACTGATGCGGAGCACCGAGATTCCGGGGATGGCGGTCGCGGTCGTATCCGACGGCAAGATCGTGTATCAGAAGGGGTTCGGCGTGCGGGATGTGGTCAGCAGACTGCCGGTGGATCCGGAGACGGTGTTTCAGCTGGCGTCGATGTCCAAACCGATCGGGGCTACGGTGGTGGCGCGGCAGGTGCAGGAGGGCGTGGTGGATTGGGATACGCCCATGCGGGAGCCGGCGCCGTGGTTCGCGTTGAACGATCCTTATGTCAGTGATCATGTGACCATCGGTGATCTGTACTCGCATCGGTCCGGGTTGCCCGATCATGCCGGGGACGAATTGGAGGATCTGGGGTTCGATCGGGCGGAGATCCTCGAACGGCTGCGGTTGCTGCCGTTGGGGCCTTTCCGGGATTCCTACGAGTACACCAATTTCGGGGTGACCGCCGCGGCCACCGCGGTCGCGGACGCGGCGGGTACGGACTGGGCGGAACTGTCGGAGCGGTCGCTGTACCGGCCGCTGGGGATGGGTGCGACCAGTTCCCGGTACGACGATTTCCTGGCGACCCCGGATCGGGCGAACGGACACGTGCTGGTGGACGGTGCGTATCGCCGCAGTGAGCAGGGGCGGCAGCCGGACGCGCAATCGCCCGCGGGTGGGGTGAATTCGTCGGTGCGCGATATCGCCCGATGGATGACGATGGTCCTGGCGGGCGGCTCGTTCGAAGGGAAGCAGGTGGTGGCGCCGGAGGCGTTGCTACCGGCGGTGTCGCCGCAAGCGGTATCGGTTCCGCCGTCCGCGCCGGACGCGCGGGCCGGTTCCTACGGTTTCGGGTTCAACGTGAACGATTCGGCGGCGGGCCGGGTGGTGCTGAGTCATTCGGGGGCGTTCAACGCGGGCGCGGCGACCGCGTTCACGCTGATCCCGTCGGCGGACGTGGGGATCGTGACGTTGACGAATGCGGCGCCGATCGGGGTGCCGGAGACATTGAATGCCGAGTTCGCGGATCTGGTGCAGTTCGGTGAGGTGCGCCAGGACTGGTGGGAGCTGTATCGGGAGGCGTTCGCGCAGATCGACGCACCCACGGGCGAGCTGGTGGATGTGTCGCCGCCGCGGGATGCGGCGCCTGCGCAACCGTCGGAGACATATACGGGTGTGTACGGGAACGACTATTACGGTCCGGCGACGGTGTCTGCCGATGACGCCGGTGCCCTGCTGCTGACCTTGGGGCCCGGGCGGGTGACGGTGCCGCTACGGCACCGGGAGGGCGATACGTTCGTCTTCTCGCCGGGTGGTGAGAGCGCGAACCCGGGTACGGTGTCGCAGGCCCGTTTCGAGGGTGACCGGTTGTGGCTGGAGTTCTACGATACGGGCGGTCTCGGCACGTTCATTCGGTGATCGGCGGGCCGGGCGGGGTCACCCCGCCCGGCCACTCCCCTGTTGCGGCGTTTCAGGCGCCGATGTATTCGGCCAGGTGCTTGCCGGTGAGGGTGCTGCGGTCGGCGACCAGCTCGGCGGGGGTGCCTTCGAAGACGATGGTGCCGCCGTCGTGGCCGGCGCCGGGACCGAGGTCGATGATCCAGTCGGCGTGTGCCATCACGGCCTGGTGGTGTTCTATGACGATCACGGATTTGCCGGAGTCGACGAGGCGGTCCAGCAGGCCGAGCAGGTTTTCGACGTCGGCGAGGTGCAGGCCGGTGGTCGGTTCGTCGAGGACGTAGATCCCGCCTTTGTCGGCCATCCGGGTCGCCAGTTTGAGGCGTTGCCGTTCGCCGCCGGAGAGGGTGGTGAGTGGCTGGCCGAGTTTGATGTAGCCGAGGCCGACGTCGAGGAGGCGGTCGAGGATCTTGTGCGCGGCGGGGAGGCGGGCGTCGCCGGCGCCGAAGAACGTCTCGGCTTCGGCGACCGACATCTCGAATACTTCGGCGATATTGCGGCCGCCGAAGGTGTATTCGAGGACTTGGGCCTGGAATCGCCTGCCTTCGCATTCTTCGCAGGGGGATTCGACGGTGGCCATGACGCCGAGGTCGGTGTAGATGACGCCGGCGCCGTTACAGGTGGGGCACGCGCCTTCGGAGTTGGAGCTGAACAGGGCGGGTTTCACCCCGTTCTCCTTGGCGAAGGCTTTGCGGATGGGGTCGAGCAGCCCGGTATAGGTGGCGGGGTTGCTGCGGCGGGAGCCCTTGATCGGGGTCTGGTCGACCGACACCACCCCGTCGAGCCCGGATACCGAGCTGTCGATGAGGGAGCTCTTGCCGGATCCGGCGACCCCGGTGAGGACGACGAGCACGCCGAGCGGGATGTCGACGTCGACGTCGCGCAGGTTGTGGGAGTCGGCGCCGCGAATTTCCAGTGCTTCGGTGGACGGCCGCACCGACGGTTTGAGGGTGGCGCGGTCGTCGAGGTGGCGGCCGGTGATGGTGCCGCTGCCGCGCAGTCCTTCGATGCTGCCTTCGAACATCACCTGGCCGCCCTCGGTTCCGGCGCGGGGGCCGAGGTCGATGATGTGGTCGGCGACGGCGATGACCTCGGGTTTGTGTTCGACGACCAGGACGGTGTTGCCTTTGTCGCGCAGCTGCAGCAGTAGTTCGTTCATGCGCTGGATATCGTGCGGGTGCAGGCCGATGGTGGGTTCGTCGAAGACGTAGGTGACGTCGGTGAGTGAGGAGCCGAGGTGGCGGATCATTTTGGTGCGCTGCGCCTCGCCGCCCGAGAGGGTGCCGGCGGGTCGTTCCAGGGACAGGTAGCCGAGCCCGATGTCGACGAATGAGTCGAGGGTTTCGCCGAGGGCGGTCAGGAGCGGGGCGACGGAGGGTTCGTCGAGTTGGCGTACCCAGTCGGCGAGGTCGCTGATCTGCATGGCGCAGGCGTCGGCGATATTGATGCCGTTGATCTTGGAGGAGCGGGCTTCGGCGCTGAGCCGGGTGCCGCCGCAATCGGGGCAGAGGTCGAAGGTGATGGCGCGGTCGACGAAGGCGCGGATATGCGGTTGCATGGCTTCGCGGTCCTTGGCCAGGAACGATTTCTGAATTTTGGGGATGAGGCCTTCGTAGGTGACGTTGATGCCTTCGACCTTGATGCGGGTGGGTTCTTTGTACAGCAGGTCGTTGAGTTGTTTCTTGGTGAATTTCTTGATGGGTTTGTCGGGGTCGAAGTAGCCGCAGCCGCGGAAGATGCGCCCGTACCAGCCGTCCATGCTGTAGCCGGGGATGGTGAGGGCGCCGTCGTTGAGGGATTTGGTGTCGTCGTAGAGGGCGGTGAGGTCGAAATCGGAGACCGAGCCGCGGCCTTCGCAGCGTGGGCACATGCCGCCGGTGATGCTGAAGCTGCGTCGTTCGCGGACGGTCTGGCCGCCTTTTTCGACGGTGACGGCGCCGGCGCCGCTGAGGGAGGCGACATTGAAGGAGAACGCCTGCGGTGATCCGATATGGGGGGTGCCGAGCCTGCTGAACAGGATGCGCAGCATGGCATTGGCGTCGGTGGCGGTGCCGACGGTGGAGCGCGGGTCGGAGCCCATACGTTCCTGGTCGACGATGATGGCGGTGGTGAGGCCGTCGAGGACGTCGACGTCGGGGCGGGCCTGGCTGGGCATGAAGCCCTGGATGAACGCGCTGTAGGTTTCGTTGATGAGGCGCTGGGATTCGGCGGCGATGGTGCTGAACACCAGGGAGCTCTTGCCCGATCCGGAGACTCCGGTGAAAACGGTGAGGCGGCGTTTCGGGATCTCGACGCTGATGTCTTTGAGGTTGTTCTCGCGGGCACCGTAGACGCGGATCAGGTCGTGGGTGTCGGCGATATGCGGTTCGGACTCCGACCGGGTTCCCGTTGTGGTGGCCGTGCTCATCGTTTCTCCATCTGTTGTGCGGGCCGTGTGGTCGCCGGCGCCTCGGTCGATCCAATCAGTTTCGTGTGACAGGTTCGCCGCCCGCTGCCGGCCCGCGGTGTGCCGCCGGGATGGGGCGGGCCGGCAGCGGGGTCAGCGCAGTTCCTGGATCCGGATCATATTGCCCGCGGGGTCGCGGACGGCGAAGTCGCGGATGCCGTAGGGCTGTTCGGTGGGTTCCTGGACGATATCGGCGTCGCCGGTCTGCAGGCGTTCGAAGGCGGCGTCGAGGTCTTTGGTGGCGAGGTTGATACCGCCGTAGGTGCCTTTGGCCATCATTTCGCTGATGGTGCGGCGTTCGTCGTCGGTGATGCCGGGGTCGACGGCGGGCGGGTGCAGGACGATGGAGGTGCCGGGTTGTTCGGGCGGGCCGACGGTGATCCAGCGCAGGCCGTTGTAGCCGACATCGTTGCGGACTTCGAAGCCGAGGGTGTCGCGGTAGAAGGTGAGGGCGGCGTCGGGGTCGTCCTGGGGCAGGTAGCTGGAGTGGATGATGATGTCCATGCCGCTCACGCTAGTTGCGTGCCGGTGACCTGCGCTTCTCGATTCCTGATCGGTCTGGTTACGTGTTTTTCCACGCAGGAGGGGATGCCCGCGGCGGCGGCGACCTCCCGGCGGTAGGCGCCGGGAGGGATGCCGACGAGTTCGGTGAAGCGGGTGGTGAAGGTGCCGAGTGAGGCGCAGCCGACGGTGAAGCAGACTTCGGTGACGCTGAGGTCGCCGCGGCGCAGCAGTGCCATGGCGCGTTCGATGCGGCGGGTCATCAGATAGCTGTAGGGCGATTCGCCGTAGGCGTTGCGGAATTGCCGGCTGAGGTGGCCGGCGGACATGTTGACGCCGCGGGCGAGCGCTTCGACGTCGAGGGGTTGTGCGTAGTCTCGGTCGATCCGGTCGCGTACCCGGCGCAACAGCGCGAGGTCGCGCAGGTGTTGTGTTGTCGCGGGTGTGCTGGTCACGTGGGTGATCGTCCCATAGGGCGGGGCGGGTTGCCCAGTGATATCGGGGTCAGCGGGCGTGGGCCGCTCCCCCGCCGGCGGCCAGCCGCATGAGGTCGGTGTCGAGGTCGACGGTGGTTTCGCTGCCGCCGGCGCTGCCGAAGGAGTGCTGGTAGCTGTTCCAGGATTCGTTTTTGACCTTGTGCGCGAAGCCGCTCTCCATGAGCAGGACCAGTTCGAGGGCGGCGCGGTCGATTCGTTTGTTCAGGTCGGTGTCGTTCCAGTCTTCGGAGGCGGCGAACAGTGAGGTGGGCACGGTCATGGTGCGGAGGAACGCGAACAGTGCGCGCATCTGTTCGTCGACGACGAGGGCGTGGCGGGCGGTGCCCGCGGTGGCGGCGAGGATCACCGGTTTGGCGATGAGCAGGTCGTTGTCGAGGATGTGGAAGAAGGAGGTCAGCAGTCCGCTGGGTGCGGCCTTGTAGACGGGTGCGGCGACGATGAGTCCGTCGGCGGCGGCGAGGGTGGCGACGGCCGCGGTGAGTTTGGGGCCCATGAGCTGGGACACGAGGGCGGTGCTGATCTCGCCGGCGAGTTCGCGCAGTTCGATGACGTCGACGGTGAGGGTGGCGTCGCGCCGGTCGGTGCGGGCGCCGATGCGGGCGGAGACGCGGTCGGCCAGCATACGGGTCGAGGAGGGGTTGCTGGTGCCGCCGCTGACGACGACCAGCCGGTAGGTGGTGCGTTCGCCGGTGGTGTTCATGGTTGCTCCTTGGTGTTCGCGGTGTCGGCGAGTTTGGCGCAGATCGTTTCGAGTGCGTGCAGGTCGGTGTCGTCGAGGACGGCGGTGAGGGCCCGCGCGACCCCGACGGCGTGGCGGCCGCCGATCCGTCGCTGCCGGGTGCGGCCTTCGGGGGTGAGGGACAGCCGCACGCCGCGCCCGTCGGCCGGGTCGGGGGTGCGCCGGACCAGGCCGCGGTCGATGAGCCGGTCGACCATGCGGGACAGGGCCGGCTGGGTGAGCAGGACGTGCCGGTTGAGTTCGGCGGGGCGGAGGGGTTCGGCGTATTTCGACAGCGTGTAGAGGACGTCGTATTCGCGCATGGTGAGCCCGTGCCAGACGTCCTGGGCGGCGAACTGTTTCATCAGTACGGCGTGTGCGGTGAGCAGCTGTTCCCAGGCGTCGTTGGCCAGACGGCTGCTGGTGCGGGTGGCTTCGCGGTCTGCGGTCCGGTGCCCGCGGGGCGGCGCGGGCCTGTCCCCCGCCGCCCCGTGCGGATCAGGTTCGGTCATGGCTGTATCCATCTCGTATGAGCGGGGGCCCGGCGTGGTGACGCTTCGCTACCGTCTCAGGGCCCGGCTCGGTCAGGCGGTGGCGTCCTGGTAGGGGTTGGCGCCGGCGAGGTTGTTGCCCTGGTTGGCGTTGGGTCGTGCCTGGCGCGGTGCGGTGTCGCCGTATTTGGCGGTGACCCGCGCCTGGTGGGTGGGGGCGGCCGCCGATTCGGGGTCGCGGCGGGTGTCGAGTTCTTTGCGCAGGACGGGCACGACTTCCTCGCCGAGCAGGTCGAGCTGGTTCAGGACGGTTTTCAGCGGCAGTCCGGCGTGGTCCATCAGCCACAGCTGACGCTGGTAGTCGCCGAAGGTGTCGTGGAAGGTGAGGGTTTTGTCGATGATTTCCTGCGGGCTGCCGACCGAGAGCGGGGTCATTTCGGCGAAGTCCTCCAGGGAGGGGCCGTGGCCGTAGACGGGTGCTTCGTTGAAGTAGGGCCGGAATTCGTTCCAGGCGTCCTGGGATTTCTTCGCGATATAGGCTTGGCCGCCGAGTCCGACGATGGCCTGTTTCTTGGTGCCGTGGCCGTAGTGTTCGAAGCGCTGCCGGTAGAACTCGATGAGCTGCAGCGAGTGGACGGTGGGCCAGAAGATGTGGTTGGCGAAGAAACCGTTGCCGTAGTAGGCGGCCTGTTCGGCGATTTCCGGGGTGCGGATGGAGCCGTGCCAGACGAAGGGCGGCACATCGTCGAGGGGCCGAGGGGTGGCGGTGAAACCTTGGAGCGGGGTCCGGTACTCGCCTTCCCAGTCGACGACGTCTTCGCGCCAGAGCCGGTGCAGCAGGTTGTAGTTCTCCAGGGCGAGGGGCAGCCCGGCCCGGATGTCTTTGCCGAACCACGGGTAGACGGGTCCGGTGTTGCCGCGTCCGAGCATCAGGTCCATGCGGCCTTTGGCGAGGTGCTGCAGCATGGCGTAGTCCTCGGCGATTTTCACCGGGTCGTTGGTGGTGATGAGGGTGGTGGCCGTGGTCAGGATCAGCCGCTCGGTGGTGGCCGCGATATGGGCGAGCAGGGTCGTCGGCGAGGAGGAGAAGAAGGGCGGGTTGTGGTGCTCGCCGATGGCGAACACGTCGAGTCCGACCTCTTCGGTTTTGCGCGCGATCTGCACGATCGCGTCGATGCGCTCGGCTTCGCTGGGGGTGGTGCCGGTTACCGGGTCGCGGGTGATATCGCTGACCGAGAAGATTCCGAATTGCATCTGTTGTCTCTCCCACCGTTCGTTTCTATGCGTTTGCATCTACTTGAACGGGTGGGTGGGGTGGGTTATTCCGTGCCCTGGGCGGGGCGGCTCTCTCCGGTCGTGGTGTCCGGTCTCATAGTCCGGCGGCCGGGTCGAGCAGCTTCTCGCGGGTTTCCATCCAGTTCTGCAGGGTGAGCCGCCGGAGCGCCGAGATCAGTGTGGCCCCGAGGTCGAATGCCGGATCGATCAGCGATTGTGTGCGTAGCCCGTTCCAGGTGGCCAGGAACTGACGGGCGACCTCGGCGGGGTCCAGGCCGGGATGGGCCAGTCCGGCCTGCTGGCGCGCGACGATGATCGCCGTCCATCGGTGCAGCGCCGCGGCGTGGTGCGCGGCGAAGAAGTCCCGGGCCGGATGTCCGGGGGTGCCGATATGACCCGCCAGGGCGGTGTAGAGGAGTGTCACCTGCCGGTGGGTTCCGGTGGCGTATTCCCGCAGTCGTTCGATGTCCAGGACGTCGTCTCCGGCCGGAGACCGCTCGTCGTCCTCGTCGAACGCGCAGCTCAGCGCCGCCACCAGCAGATGGTCGCGAGAGGGGAAGTGGTAGAGGACGGTCGCTTCGCCGGCACCGGCGCGAGCGGCGGTTTCGGCCGTGGTCACGCCGGCATGCCCCTTCTCCAGGACCAGATCGAGTACGGCGCGCGCTATCGTGCGGCGTCGTTCGGCAGTTCCGGAGTAGCTTCCGCGGCTCCGTCCCGATGGTGTCGGCATGCCGCGACTCTACGCATCCGGATAATCAGAGTGTCACTCGAGTTTGTTCCGGTAATCGAGCCAAGATGCCGTTTCGGGCTTCTAGACTCCCGGCCATATACCCATCTGCACTCTAATTATCTCGGAGAGCCACCGTGCACGACGACGCCACCGATCCACTCTTCGCTTCCCCCTACCTGGATATCGATGAATGGCGCGACACCCCGGTCCGCCATCGGTATGTCCATGGCGGATTCACGGGCACCGACACCCGCTTCTCGCTGTACTTCCCACCTGCCGCGGATTACCGGGGACGCTTCTTCCAGCACATCACCCCGGTACCCGACAGCGAGAACCTCGCACCCGGCGCGGTGGGGCAGGAGGACAAGATCGGGTTCGCGTTCTCGTGCGGGGCCTATTTCCTGGAGACCAACGGCGGCGGCGCGCCCGCGACCCCCGGTGACCCGGCCGCCGACCCCACCGTCACCGCCTATCGCGCGAATGCCGCCGCCGCGACGCATTCGCGCGAGGTTGCCATCAGGCTCTACGGCGCGCATCGCGCCTACGGCTACGCCTATGGGGGCAGCGGCGGCGGATACCGCACCATCGGCGCTGCCGAGAGCACCGAAGGGGTGTGGGATGGTTTCGTGCCGTATGTCATCGGCAGTCCCATGGCCATCCCGAACGTATTCTCCGCCCGGATGCACGCCCAGCGTGTCCTGCGCGACCGCCTCGACGCAATCGCCGACGCCGTCGACGCCGGTTCGGCGCGCGCGATCGGCTCCGGGCTCAGCGCGGAAGAGGCCGGCGCCCTGCGGGAAGTCACCCGGATGGGTTTTCCGGTTCGCTCCTGGTTCGGCCACCGCACCATGGGTTTCCATGCCTTCGGCACCTTGTACCCGCATATCGTGACCGTGGATCCGGGGTATTTCGAGGATTATTGGACCGTCCCCGGGTACCTTGGCGCCGACCCCGCCGCATCGGTCCATCGCGACCGGGTCCGATACCGCTGCCGGACCTCCGGCGCACTGACCTCCGCGCAGGCCGCGGCCGGGGGTGTACCGGGCCACCGGGCGCCGGGAACCCCTCGCGGCGGTGTCGACGAGGCGTTCCGGGGTGACGGGACAGGAACGGATGCCATCGTCGCGGTCGGGGTAGCCGGGTCTCCTATCGAGCCTCCGGTCGGGGGAGCCGATCTGGTGGTGATCTCCGGTGCGGCAGCGGGCGCACGTGCGACCGTCTCGGGTTTCCACGGTGATATCGCGGTTCTCGACACACCCGACTCCGGCGCGCTGACCGGTCTCGAACCCGGCGACACCGTCGAAATCGACAACAGCGCGTTCCTGGCCGCCCAGACCTACCATCGGCACCAGGTGCCGGCCGAGGGGTATCCGGTGTGGGATCAGTTCCGCGACGCGGCCGGGAATCCGCGCTATCCGCAGCGACCGCTCCTGTTGGGCCCACTGTTCACCGCGGCGGCCTCGGGTCACCTGCCGACCGGGCGTTTCGCCGGCAAGATGATCGTCGTCTCCTGCCTGCTGGATCGTGAGGCCTTCCCCTGGCAGGCCGACTGGTACCGCGACCGGGTCCGGGAACACCACGGCGCGGATGCCGATGAGCATTTCCGGCTCTGGTTCGTCGACCACGCATTGCACGGTGACGACGAAATCCAGGAGCATCCCACCCGCACGGTCTCCTACCTCGGTGTCCTGCACGAGGCGTTACGCCAGGTCAGCGCCTGGGTGGAGACGGGTCGGGCACCCGCTGCCGGTACCCGCTACGCCGTCGAGGACGGGCAGGTCCACGTGCCCGCCCACGCCGCCGACCGGTTGGGTGTTCAGCCGGTGGTGACCCTCACCGCCGACGGCGCTCAGCGCGCCGAGATCACCGCGGGCCGCTGCGTCCGGTTCGAGGTCGTCGCCGAAACACCGCCGGGGTCCGGCCTGATCGTCGCCCTCGCCTGGGATTTCGACGGCACCGGCGCCTTCACCGACACCGCCGAGTTCGATCCGGCCGCCGCGGTGACCATCGCACGTGAGCACGTTTTCACCGATCCCGGCACGCACTTCGTCACAGTCCGGGTATCGGCACACCCCGACGGCGACTCCACGACTCCCTACGCCCGCATGGACAATGTGGCGCGGGTCCGGGTAGTCGTCGCCCCCTCGTGAGACTCGTGGTGCGGCAACGGGCGGGTGCGCGCGGGGCGTCATTCGCCCCGCGCCGCGGCCGCGGTGGGTCAGGCGGGCTGCTGGTGTAACGAGTCGAGGTCGCGGATGGCGGCACAGCTGCGCTGTGTCATGGCGGCGAACATGGCGTCGCCGCGTGCGCTGGGGGTGCCGTAGGCGGCACCGAACACGGCGACGAGCGGGCCCTGCAGAGCCGCGAACCGGTAGTCCTGCCAGCAGTCGGCGAAGCTGTAGCCGGTGACCCCGAGTTCCTCGATGCGCTGATGGTAGGTGGTGACCAGATCCTTCTCGGCGGCGCGGCGGGTGCCGGGGTCGAGTGCTGTGGTGACGAAATAGGCGAGATCGCGGGCGGGGAGCCCGAGGTTGACCGTCTGCCAGTCGACGGCGGTGACGACCGCCGGTTCGCCCGCGCCGAACAGGAGGTTGTCGAGGCGGTAGTCGCCGTGGACGAGCCCGAACCGTTCCGGCCGGGCGACCAGCCAGTCGGCGATGACCTCACCGCAGGCGCGCACCGTGGCCCGGTCCTCGGTGGTGAGCCGATCACCGAGGCGATCGAAGAAGATATCGGTGGTCGGTCCGTAGAGTTCCCTCAGCGTGGCCGCTTCCTCGGGTCCGTTGCGACTGAATCCTTCGAGGTCCAGCAGGGAGTCGTCACACCAGCGGGGCGCGTGCAGACCGGCGAGATTGGCGACGGCCCGGTGGGCGTGCGTGACCGGGCACCCGGCGATCTGGTCGCCTTGGCAGGCGGGCGCGAGGTCCTCCAGAAGCAGTACGAATTCGCTACCGTCACCGTGGATTTCGGCGTAGTGGCAGCGCGGTGTGCGCACGGCTACGGTCGCGGCGACCTCGGTGTAGAACCGGACCTCTTGCCGGTAGGCCCCGGCGAGCATCCCGCGGGTGCCGGGGTCGGCGGCGGGGAGTTTGGCCAGCAGCCGTTGCGGGACGTCGTCACCGGTGAGGCGCAGCCGGTACACCGAACCGATCTGCCCGGTGCCCACCGGTTCGCCGCTGACCGCTTCGACGTGGGCGCCGAGGGCGGTGGTGAGCCATGCGGGGGTGAGGTCGGCGAGAGTGATCGGGGGGGTCATCCGTTATTTCCTTCGGGATCCGCTGTGGTGCCGGCAGGGTTGCGATGGTTCCGCCAGGCGGTGAGCAGCGGTGCCAGTTCGGTGGGTGTGTTGCCGTGCAGGATGACGCCGTCGACACCGGTCCCGAACTGGTCGGCGATTCGTGCCGCACAGCGGGCGGGGCTGCCGGTGGCGGAGGCGGCGAGCCATTGCGCGGGCAGCAGGTTCTCCACGGCGGTGAGGGTGTCGGGGTCGGCGACCGCGTCGAGTGCTCCCCCGGCGCCGGTGACCAGCGGATGAGCCCGGAATTCGTCGAGGACGCGCTGATCCCAGCCGTTCACCCGGACCAGGATGTCGCCGTACCCCTGCAGGTAGGTGGCGAGGCGGCCGACGAGTTTGCGCAAGCGGGCGGTTTCACCCTGGGTGTCGTCGACGGTGACCAGCACCGACCAGATGCGGACGGCGGCCGGGTCGCGTCCGGCGGCTTCGGCGGCGGAGCGGATGGTGTCGACCGCGCGGGCGGTGGTGTCGTCGGTGAAGAAGGTGTGCAGGACGACCTGATCGGCGATCTGCCCGGCCAGCCGCAAGGTGTTGGGGCCGATTGCGGTGAGGGTGACGGGGATGTTCTCGTCGTAGCCGGGGTCCAGGCGCAGCAGCGGGTATTTTCCGGCGGGGCCGTCGTGGCCGACGATTGTTTCGCCGTGCCACAGCCGGCGGTAGAGGTCGACGGCATCGCGGATCTGCGCGGAGGTGATGCGGGGTAGCCCCAGCACGTCGAAGAGGAGGTCGAAGCCGCGGCCGAGCCCGAGGCTGTAGCGGCCCCGGGTGAGGCGGTGCAGGGTGACCGCGCCGGCGGCGGTGACCACCGGGTGGCGGGTGTTGTGGTTGGTGGCGGCGGTGCAGAGCGTGAGCTCCTCGGTGACCGCTCCCGCGGCGGCGGCGAGGGTGAATGCTTCCTTGGTGTTGAAGCGTTCGGACAGGAACATGGTGCCGAGCCCGAGACGCTCCGCGTCGCGGGCTTCGCCGAGCAGGGCGTGCGGATCGTCGGCGTGCCCGGCGAGGCCGTAGCAGCCGAGTTCGGGGTATTCGGTCATTTCTTACCGGCCCGGGCGGTGTCGCGGGCGATCATGGCGTGCAGTTCGTCCTGGGACCAGGGCGGACTGTCGTTGTGGTCGCGGAAGCCGAGGATGGCGGGGGCGGGCCGGTCGTAGCGGCCGACGAAGCCGCCGGCGGCGACGAAGATCTGTCCGGTGACCTGGTCGGCTTCCCGGCTCGCGAGGTAGAGGTAGAGCTGGGCGACGTAGTCGGCGGGTGGGGCGTCGAGGGCGGCGTCTTTGCTGAGTTCGTCGAGCATGCCGCGCCGGAACAGTTCCATGATCTTGGCTTCGTAGGCGAATCCGCTGGACAGCCGGGTTTTGGCGCCGGGACAGACGACGTTGGCGCGGACGCCGTGTTCGGCGAGTTCGGCGGCGATCGCGAGGGTGAGGCTGTTGACGGCGCCTTTGCCGGCGGCGTAGCCGGTGCCGCCGTAGTCGCCGAGGTAGGCGAAGGAGCTGGTGTTGACGATGCTGCCGCGGCCTTGTTCGACCATGACCGGCGCGGCGGCGCGGCAGGTGTTGAAGGTGGTGGTGAGGTGGGAGTCCAGGAGATCGCGCCATTGGCGGGCGGTGACGTTGAGGATGGAGGATTCGGCGGGTTCGGCGGTTCCGGCGCAGTTGACGAGGATATCGATGGCGCCGAAGGTGCGGGTGCAGGCGGCGACCAGTTCGGTGGCGGTTTTCTCGTCGGCGGCGCTGCCGGGAACGCCGATGGCGCGGCGGCCGGCGAGGGTCAGGGATTTCACGGTGCGTTCCACACCGGCCTCGTTCCGGCCGTTGACGACCACTCCGGCGCCGTGGCGGGCCAGGGCGTGGGCGACCGCGTGCCCGATTCCGCTGGTGGCGCCGACGACGACCGCGCCGCGACCCTGCAAGGTTTGCTGACCGCTCATGGACCTGCTCTCGCTATTTTCCGGACCGGGCCACGCCTCGGCCGAACACTTCTCCGTACAGGTGTCCGGACAGTATGGCATTCTGACCTCGGTGAAGGTGGCCGATCGGGCGTTGCGCACGCGCACACATCTTGCTTGCCCGCAACCACCCGTAGTACTGTCCAGACAGGTGTCTACCATAGATCCTGGACAGTAATCTGGGGAAGGATTTCCACATGACTTCGGTGAAACCGCCGCGGGTGTCCGGAGGCCAACACGAGCACGGCCACCTCGAAGAGTTCCGGACCGACCCGATCGCGCTCATGCGCCGGGTACGGGAGGAATGCGGTGACGTCGGTCAGTTCGAACTCGCCGGACGCCATGTCATCCTGCTCACCGGGGCCGAGGCGAACGAATTCTTCTTCCGCGCCGCCGACGAGGACCTCGACCAGGCCGCCGCGTATCCGTTCATGAAACCGATTTTCGGTGAGGGCGTGGTGTTCGACGCCAGCCCCGAACGCCGTAAGGAGATGCTGCACAACTCCGCGTTGCGCGGTGACCAGATGCGCGGGCACGCGGCCACCATCGAACGCGAAGTCGATCGCATGCTGGCCGGCTGGGGCGACGAGGGCGAGATCGATCTTCTGGATTTCTTCGCCGAACTCACCATCTACACCTCCTCGGCCTGCCTCATCGGGACCAAGTTCCGCGAGGAACTCGACAGCCGGTTCGCGCACCTCTACCACAATCTGGAGCGCGGCACCGACGCGCTGGCGTACGTGGACCCGTACATGCCGATCGAGAGTTTCCGCATCCGCGACGAATCCCGCGCGCAGCTGGTGGAACTGGTCCAGGAGATCATGGATCAGCGGATCGCGAACCCGCCCGCGGACAAAGAGGATCGCGACCTGCTCGACGTGCTCGTCTCGGTGAAGAAGGAGGACGGCACACCGCATTTCAGCGCCAGTGAGGTCACCGGCATCTTCATCTCGATGATGTTCGCCGGGCACCACACCACCTCCGGTACCGCCGCCTGGTCGGTGATCGAGTTGCTGCGCCATCCGGAGGTGCTGTCCGGGGTGGTGAAGGAACTCGACGAGCTGTACGCCGACGGCCAGGAGGTGAGTTTCCACGCGCTGCGCCAGATCCCGCAGCTGGAAGCGGTGCTCAAGGAGACGCTGCGCCTGCATCCGCCGCTGATCATCCTCATGCGCGTGGCCCAGGGCGAGTTCGAGGTGTGCGGGCACACCATCGCGGTGGGCGACCATGTGGCGGCGACCCCGGCGATCTCCAACCGGCTGCCGGAGGATTTCCCCAACCCCGACAGCTTCGACCCGGGACGCTATATCGACCCCAACCAGGAAGACCTCATCAACCGGTGGACCTGGATCCCCTTCGGCGCCGGACGGCACCGCTGCGTGGGTGCCGCGTTTGCGCTGATGCAGCTGAAGGCGATCTTCTCGGTGCTGCTGCGGGATTGGGAGTTCGAGATGCTGCAGCCCTCGGAGACCTACCGTAACGACCACTCCAAAATGGTGGTCCAGCTGCAGCAGCCGTGCCGGGTGCGGTATCGCCGCAGGCAGCGGGAGAGTTAGATGGCCTACGTGATCACGCAGCGCTGCTGCAACGACGCGAGCTGCGTGGCCGAATGCCCGGTGGACTGCATCCGGCCGCGCCCCGAGGACCCGCAGTTCGCGACGGCGGAGATGCTCTACATCGACCCGGACACCTGCATCGACTGCGGCGCCTGTTACGAGGCGTGCCCGGTGGACGCGATCTACGCCGAAGAGGATCTGCCCCCGCATCTGGACGGCTTCCGTGCGGTGAACGCGGGCTACTTCGAACGGCATCCGCTGGAGCCGGATATGTCGCCACCGGCGCCCGTGCAGCGGCTCCCCAAGGACCTCGGGACGCTGCGGGTCGCGATCGTCGGAACCGGACCTGCCGCATGCTATGCCGCCGAGCAACTGATGGGCATCGGATCGGTCGAGGTGGAGATGTTCGACCGGCTGCCCACCCCGTGGGGGCTCGCCCGTTACGGTGTCGCCCCGGACCATGCGCAGACCCGCGGTGTCACCGAGATGTTCGCGGCCGCGTTCAAACGCGACAGCCTGCAGATGTATCTGAACACCGAGATCGGCACCCACCTCACCCACACCGAACTGCGCGAGAGCGCGCATGCCGTGATCTACGCGGTGGGCGCCCCGTCCGACCGCCGCCTCGATATTCCCGGCGAGGACCTGCCGGGCAGCCATTCCGCCACCGAATTCGTGGCCTGGTACAACGGCAATCCCGATTACGCGGACCGGGAATTCGATCTGTCCGGGGAGCGCGCGGTGATCGTCGGCAACGGCAACGTGGCCCTGGATATCGCGCGGGTGCTCACCATGGAGCCCGACGAACTGGCTCGCACCGATATCGCCGATCACGCACTGGCGGCGCTGCGGCGCAGCGCCATCCGGGAGGTCGTGATCCTGGGCCGGCGCGGGCTGCTCCAAGCGGCCTACAGCGCACCGGAGTTCCGGGCCCTCGGGCGGCTGGACGGGGTGGATATCGTCGTCGACCCGGCAGACGTCATGCTGGACGAGGCCGGGCAGACATTCCTGGACGGGCCGGATTCGGCCTACGAACTCGGGCTCAAGATCACGGCGGCGGGTGAATACGCGGCCCGCCCACCACGCGAAGGACATAAGCGGATCCGGTTCCGGTACTGCGTATCGCCCACCGAGATCACCGGTGACGACCGGGTGCGGGCGGTGCGGTGCGTGCGCAACGAACTCACCGGCCCGGCCGGTTCACCGTCCGCCCGCCCCACCTCCGACCACAGCGTGATCGACGCGTCGCTGGTGCTGCGGGCGGTGGGCTACCGCGGGCAGCAGATCCCCGGTCTGCCCTTCGACGAACAGCGCGGGGTGCTGCCCACCGAGTCGGGCCGGGTCATCGACACCTCCGGCGCGCCGATCCCGGGTGTGTACGCGGCCGGGTGGATCAAACGCGGACCCCGCGGGGTGATCGGCTCCAACCGCGCCGACGCCGCCGAAACGGTGACCGCGATCCTGGACGACTTCCGGTCGGGCGCACTCATCGCCCCACTCCGGGATCGCACCGCGCTTTCCGAGTTGGTCCGGGAACGACAGCCGGACATGCTCGACCGCACCGCCTGGCAGGCGGTGGATCGTGCCGAACGGGCGGCCGGGGCGGCGGCCGGGCGGCCGCGGGTGAAGCTGGCGACCGTCGAGCAGCTGCTGGCCACCGCCCGCAAAGGCTGACCGGCAAGGCTGACCGGCGCCGGATCGATGCTCACCACGCGTCGCGACGGACGCCACCGAGGCTCCGCTGCTGATCGAACCGCGCCCCGGGCATCGCCGGTGTGCGGGACCTGGCACCCGGTGCGCTGAGAAACCGGAGACCTACGCCCTACCTTCCGGCCCCGGCAGTGCGCGGCGGGCGTAGGCGCGGACGTCGGCGTCGGTATCGGCTGTCGCTTCCTTCAGGGCGGTCCGGGCCGCGTCGTGCCCGGACCACCGCGCCAGCGTGAGGACCGCCGCCTTACGCACATCCAGATGCCGGTCGCCGAGCGCTTCGGTGAGCGCGGGCACCACCAGATCGGGTTCTCCGGCGGCCAGGCCGCGGCTCGCGCCGACCCGCACCTGCCAGGCGGTGTCGCGTAATGCGGTCACGCAGCTGTCCAGATCGGCGGCGGTGGCGCCGGTATCGGCGAACGCGGCCAGGGCCGCCGCCCGGACCAGGGGGTCGCGGTCACCGGCCAGTATCCGGATGGTGTCGGCGCCGCCATCGCCCACGGTCGCCAGCCCTTGTGCGGCCGCGATCCGGACCTCACGGCTGGGATCGGCAGCGGCGGTGGCGATCGCGTCGCGTTCGTCGAGCGATACCAGGGCGCGGACACCCTCGATCCGCACCCGGTGGTCGGAATCGGTCAGGGCCGCGCGGTAGTCGGCGGCCGAACCCGCGCGGGTGGCGCGCAACAGATCCACCACCACCGCGCGGACCACGGGATCGGGTGAGGTGAGCCGCGTCGCGAGCCCCTCCGCGGACGGCAGAACCTCGACCAGCTCACGGAGCGCGGCCGCGGCGGCACCGCGAACAGTGGCCGCGGGGTCGTCGAGCGCACGCACCAGCAGGGGCGCGAAACCGTCGGGGGTGTTCTCGGTCAACGCCGCGATCGCCGCGACCCGCACGCGGTCCTCGTCATCGGCCAGGTACTCCGACAACTGCTGCGCGGTGGGAGCGTCGAGTGCCAGCAGGGCCACCAGCCGCGGCGACACGACCGGGGCCGCGGCGGGGGTGGCGGGCAGGTCCGGGGCGACCGGGGCGTTCGGGGCACGACGATGCCCGACCAGCTCGGGTTGGGCGACGACAGCCGGTTCCCCGACCGAGGGCAGATCGTCGAGCCCGGGCACCGGTACCAGATACGGTGCGACCGGACGTTTCAGGAATTCCATCCCGCCGCCGGCGTTCTTGCGCAGGTTGAGGTGGTAGCGCCACTGCTGGTCGTCGCGTTCGGGCAGGTCGGCGCGTTCGTGGTAGAGACCCCATCGGGATTCGGTGCGTGTCAGTGAACTGCGGGCGGCCATCTCGGCGCAGTCCCGGATGAACGACACCTCCACCGCCCGCATCAGTTCGTGCGGGGTGCGGGCACCCATCTCGGCGATATCGACGCGCATCCGTTCGAAGGTCTCCACCGCCAGCGACAGTTTCGCGGCGGTTTTCGGCGGCGCCACATAGTCGTTGACGAAACGGCGCAGTTTGTATTCGACCTGCGGTTGCGGCGGTCCGTCCGGGTGGCGCAGCGGCTGATAGACCAGTTCGTGGGCGGCGGCGACCTGCTCGGCCGGAAGCGCCTGCGGGACCGTCACCTCCGCGAGGGTGCCGGCGGCATGGGCGCCGGCCAGCTCGCCGAATACGAAGGCGCCGATCATGTAGTTGTGCGGAACGCAGGCCAGGTCACCGGCCGCGTACAGGCCGGGAACCGTCGTCCGGGCGTTCTCGTCCACCCACACCCCCGACGCGGAATGGCCGCCGCACAAACCGATCTCGGAAATGTGCATCTCGATATCGTGGGTGCGGTAATCGTGGCCGCGGTTGGCGTGGAAGGTGCCGCGGGTGGGACGTTCGGTGGTGTGCAGGATCCCTTCGAGGGTGCTCAGGGTTTCGTCCGGCAGATGGGAGACCTTCAGGTAGATGGGTCCACGCGCGGAGTCGATCTCCCGTTTGACCTCCGACATCATCTGCCCCGACCAGTAGTCGGAGTCCACGAACCGCTCCCCCTGCGCGTTCACCTGGTAGCCGCCGAACGGATTCGCCACATAGGCGCAGGCCGGGCCGTTGTAATCCTTGATCAGCGGGTTGATCTGGAAGCATTCGATCCCGGACAGTTCGGCACCCGCGTGATAGGCCATCGAATAGCCGTCACCGGCGTTGGTGGGGTTCTCGTAGGTGCCGTACAGGTAACCCGATGCCGGCAGTCCCAGCCGGCCGCACGGGCCGGTCGCCAGGATCACGGCTTTCGCGCCGACGGTGACGAATTCCCCGGTGCGTGTGTTCAGCGCCGCGGCGCCGACGGCGCGGCCGCCGTCGGTGAGGACCCGCACCGGCATCAAACGGTTCTCGATCCGGATCCGCTCCCGGTTCTTACGTTGCCGCAGCACCCGGTACAGCGCTTTTTTCACATCCTTGCCCTCGGGCATCGGCAGGACGTAGGAGCCGGAACGGTGCACCCGGCGTACCGCGTACTCGCCGTACTCGTCCTTCTCGAACTTGACGCCGTACCGTTCCAGCCGCTGCACCATGGCGAAACCGCGGGTCGCGGTCTGGTACACGGTGCGCTGGTCGACGATGCCGTCGTTGGCGCGGGTGATCTCGGCGACGTAGTCCTCGGGTTCGGCCTTGCCCGGGATGACGGCGTTGTTGACCCCGTCCATCCCCATGGCGAGCGCGCCGGAGTGCCGGACGTGCGCCTTCTCCAGCAGCAGGACGTTCGCGCCGTGCTCGGCGGCGGTGAGTGCGGCCATCGTCCCGGCCGTGCCCCCGCCGATGACCAGCACATCGCAGTCGAGGCGGACGGTGTCGGCGAGTTCGGGCGCCGCGAAGAGGGTGGGTGCGGTCACGACAGGGCCTCCACGAGTCGGTCGCGCTGGGCCTGCCGGTCGGCGGGGGTGCGCGGAGTCGGTACGTCGACGAGGGCGCGCAGGGGTCGGCCGGCGCGGCCGAGGACCGCGACCCGGTCCCCCAGCAGCAGCGCCTCGTCCACATCGTGGGTGACGAACACGATGGTGGTGGGGTGGGTGCGCCAGGTCTCGATCAGCAGGCGCTGCATGGTCGCGCGGGTCTGGGTGTCCAGTGCGCCGAACGGTTCGTCCATCATCACAGCGCGCGGCGCGCCTGCCAGCCCGCGGGCCAGCTGCACCCGCTGGCGCATCCCGCCGGACAGGCTTTTGGGCAGATAGTCGGCGAATCCGGTGAGCCCGACCTCCTCGATCCAGCGGTCGGCGGCGGCGCGGCGGCCCGCTTTCGGTTCGCCGCGCAGTGTCAGCGCCAGTTCGATATTGGCGCGCACGCTGCGCCACGGCAGCAACGCGTTGTCCTGGAACACCACCGCCCGGTCCCGGGAGGTGGTGGTCACCGATTCACCGTCGGCGAGGACCCGGCCGGAATCGGGGGTCAGCAGACCGGCCAAGGCTCGCAGCACGGTGGATTTACCGCAGCCCGACGGTCCGGTGAGCACCAGGATTTCGCCCGGCCGCACATCCAGGGACAGATCGCTGATCACCGGCTCGCCGGTGTAGGACAGTGCGACCGCGTCGAGGCGCAGGCTCATCCCGTGTTCGGTGTCCGGGCGCGGCTCGCGGGTGGTGAGCGTGGTGGTCATCGGTTGTTCTCCTCTCCCCTGGGTAGCCAGCGGGTGGCCCGGCGGCCGAGGAGTTCGATCGCGGCCGAGGTGCCGAATCCGAGGACCCCGATGGTGATGATCCCGACGAAGACACCGGGATAGTCGACGATGGTGTAGGCCTGCCAGGTCCGGTAGCCGACGCCGAGGCGCCCGGAGATCATCTCCGCGGAGATGAGGCAGATCCACGCGACCCCGATACCCACCGAGAGCCCGCCGAAGATGCCTGGTAGCGCACCGGGGAACACCACCCGCACCAGCACATCCCAGCGGCTGCCGCCGAGCGTGCGGACGGAGTCCTCCCACAGGGTGGGCAGGGCGCGTACCGCGTGCCGGGTGCTGACCATGATCGGGAAATAGGCGGCGAGGCCGGTGATGAACACGATGCCGGTCTCGTCATCGGGGAACAGCAGGATCGCGATCGGTACCACCGCGATCGCCGGGATGGGGCGCGCCAGTTCGGTGAGCGGGCCCAGGATTCCGGCGAACAGGCGCGAGCGGCCCAAGGCGATACCGCTGGCCACACCGAGAATGGTGGCGATCCCGAATCCGGACAGGATCCGGAGCAGCGATTGCGCGAGGTCCAGGTAGTAGACGTCGGTGCCCAGCTGCCGGCCGAGCGCGGAGACGACCTCGGTGACGGTGGGCAGGGTGTCGAACCGCAACCAGATCCGGGTATCGGAGGCGGTCAGCAGCTGCCAGATCAGCACCGCGCCGGCCACCGAACCCAGGCGCAGCAACCGGCCCGGCCACACCGAACGGGTCTGCCGCACCCGGGCCCGGTCGCTGTGCAGGGCGGTGCCCGCGTCGGCGGTGCCCGCGTCGGCGGTGACGGCCGCGGTCACGGCCGCACCCCGGTGACGGCCTGGTCGTAACTCACCGGGCGGGCGCCGGGATGGGCCCGCTGGTGGCGTTGCGCGGCGGCCTGGGTGGTGAACGCCAGATAGTTGTCGCCGTCGCGCAACCAGATCGCCTTGTCGGCGAACCAGCGGGTGCCGAGTTCGGAATCGACGACGTAGGCGGCGCGGATCGCGGTGCCCTGTGCGCGGGCCGCTTTCACCGCACGCAGCAGCTCGGTGGGGTTACCGGCGGGGCGGGTGGTGTCCTGACCGTCGAGCCACAGTTCGGTACCGGAACCGGCGGTGTGGTTGGTGCCGTCGGCGAGTGCCGCGTCGTAGTCGAGGCCGCGGGCGGCGTAGGCGGCGCGGATCAGCCGGTCGTCGGCGAAGGCGCCGGTGTCGAGGTCGGCGAAGTCGCCGATCGATTTCAGATACTGCACATCGTCTCCGAACGCTGTGAGCAGGCTCGGTTTGAGGGTGGTGTCGAACGAGGTGCCGCCGGGACCGTTGTACAGATACACCACCTCCTGCGGCAGATCCGACCCCTCGGCCACGATCCGTGCCGCCTCCAGCGGTTCCCTCCACAGGAATTCGGTGGCATCCAGCTGGGCCTGCAGGAACGCGTCCACCACTTCCGGATGTTCGGCGGTGTAGCTTTCCCGGGCGACGACGCCGTGGAACGTGGGTACATCCAGTTCGGCGCCGTCGTAGAGCAGTTTCGCCTTGTCCTGGTACACCAGCAGTCCCGGCCAGGCCACGAACTGCGACAGGGCGCTCACCTGACCCGATTCCAGGGCCGAGGCCCCCACCTGCGGCTGCTGGTTGAGCACCTCGACTCCGGTGACCGGGTCGATTCCCGCCCGGGTCAGCGCCTGGACCAGGGTTCCGTGACCCGCCGACCCCACGCTGGCGGAGACCTTCTTCCCGGCCAGATCGGGTAGCCCGGTGGCGGGGGAATCCGGCGGTACGACGACCATGTTCAGCGCGCCTTTGGGGTTGTAGCCGGTGACCGAGATGAACTCGGTGCGGGCACGCTCGTTGGCCTGGGTGCGGGAGCCGTTGATCAGCAACGGATAGTCGCCCATCGAACCGATATCGATCTTCTCCGCCACCATCTGCGCGGTGATCGGCGCGCCGGTGTCGTAGTCCTGCCATTCGACCTGGTAAGCGGGCCCGCCGTCGGCGGTGATCCGCTGCAGGCGCTGCTCCAGATAGCCCTGTGCGCGCAGCAGGGTCCCTGCGGTGACTGTGTTGATGGTTTTGGACTGGTAGCCGATGACGACGCGGACGGTTCCGCCGTCGGCGGCGTCTTGCAGCGAGCAGCCGGTGAGGGCGAGGGCAGCGACGGCGGCGAGCGCGGCCAGGCGTTTCAGTGCGGGCATGGTGGTGGTCTCTATCTCAGGAGATACGGCATGTTGACGGTGACGGCGCCGGTCGGGCAGCGGGCGGCGCAGGGGCCGCAGTACCAGCATTCGTCGACGTGCATGAAGGCCTTCCCGTTGTCTGGGTTGATGGCCAGGGAGTCGAGCGGGCAGATCTCGACGCACAGGGTGCAGCCCTCGATACACAGCGATTCGTCGATGGTGACGGGGATATCGGTACGCTGATCGGCGAGTGCCATCTACAGGACCTTCCATTCGGGGATACCGCGGGACAGGCTGCCGCGCAGCGTGATCCGGTCGCCGCGCATCCGGATGTATTCGAGGTCGACGGGGGTGCCGTCGTCGAGGCGGGTGAGGCGTTCCAGCATCAGCAGCGGCGCCCCGTCGGGGGTGTCGAGGGTGGCGGCGGTGTGCCGGTCGGCGGGGATCGCCTCCACGGTGAGGTCGGCGGAGCCCAGGGAACGCCCGGACAGCTGTTCGAGCAGCACGAACACATCGGTGTGGGCGAGGTCGTGGTCGAGGACGCGAATGCCGATCTCGGGGGTGAGGTAGGTGAGATCGAGACTGAGTGGGCGGTCTCCGAGGTAGCGCAGCCGTTCCAGATACACCACCTGTTCCCCGGGGGCGAGGCCGAGGCGGCGCGCCACCGCGGACGGGGCGGCGATGAGCTGGCCGGCCCGCACTTCGTTGTGGACGGTGCCGCGGCCCTCCAGGGTTTCCTGCAACCCGAGCAGCGCGTCGAGTCCGTGATCGTATTTCCGCGACGCCACCCGGGTACCGACCCGCGGCGCCCGGTCGATGAGCCGTTCGTCGCGGAGCAGGGCGAGCGCGTCGCGGATGGTGTTGCGGGAAGTCTCGTGTTCGGCGGCCAGCTGCTGTTCGCTGGGCAGGGTGTCGCCGAGGGTGCCCGCGTGGATCTGCTGGCGCAGGATATCGGCGATGCGCCGGGCCTGATCCGCGCGGGACCGGCGAACCGCGGCCGGGGCGGCCGCCCGTTCGGTGTTCGTATCGCTGACCTGCATGAACGGTGACGTTAGTGGCGTTTCGCGGCGCCCCCGGACGGCCCTGAGCGGCCGGCATCCGGCGGTCGGGCAATTCGCCGGGCCGATGGTGGCGCGACCTGGGCGAATGCGTTCCGGCGCGGCTATTGCGCCACCCGCATCGTGGCCGCCCGCTTTGAGATCACCCCGATTCGAATGCTGGGCGGGCGCCGCGTACCCCGGCCGGGACGTGGAGCGCCGCTCACACCCGGACCGCCGGCACGATCGGTGCGTCGATATCGCGGCACAGGGCCGACACCAGGTCGTCTATCCGGGCAGCCAGCGCCTCGATCGTCGAATGGTCGAACAGTTCGGCCGCGTAGACCAGCTCGCCGCCGATACCGGCGGGACGGCGGCCGGGGCCGTACCCGTCGTGCAACTGCAACAGCAGTTCGAACTCGGTGTGCTGCAGCGGGAGCTGCTTCCGCTGGATCGTGACCGAGCCGGACGGATGGCCCACAGCGAGTTCTCGATAGAAGGTCGAGGCGATCTGGAACAGCGGGTAATGGTGCCGCGAACGCGGCGGATTCAGCAGGGCCACCAAACGATCGAACGGGAATTCCTTGTGTTCGGTGGCGCCGATCAGGCCCTCGCGCAACTGACTCACCAGATCACGGAAGGTGGCGGCGCGTCCGGTCCGCGCCCGGACCACGACGGTGTGCACGGCGCAGCCGATCATGGCATCGAGCGATTCGTGGTCACGGCCGCTCACCGCCACGCCGACCGGAATATCCGCTCCGGCGCCGAATTCGGCGAGCGCGCAGACGAATGCGGCGTGCAGGATCAGGTAGATGCTCGCTGAGCATTCCTGCGCGGTCCGCGCGATCGCCCGATGGGTTTCGGCGTCGAAGTTCAGCGGCACGCTGCCGGCGCGGTTCTCCACGCGCCGGGTACGCGGATGGTCGGTGGGCAGTACCGGTGTCTCGGGTATTCCGGCGAGTTCGGTCAGCCAGTAGCGGGCCTGGGCGGCGGCGCGGGTGCCCGGTTCCGATTCCGAGCCCATCCGGTCGCGCAACCACAGGGTGTAGTCCGCGAACTGCACGGCGGGCGCCTGCCATTCCGGGGCGCGGCCCGCGGCACGTGCGGCATAGGCGAATCCGAACTCCTCGGCCAGACGCACCAGGGATTCGACATCGCCGGCGATATGGTGCAGGACGAACACGAAGATATGGCGGGATTCGCCCAGGCGGAACAGCCGGACGCGTATCGGCACTTCCACCCGCACGTCGAAACCGCGGCCGAGTTCCGCGGTCAGGGCCGCGTCGAGTTCTTCCGGGGCACAGTGCTCCACAACCAGTGGTAGATCACTACCGGGGTGATCGGCCCCGGAAGCGGGGAGAACGCGCTGGACCGGGCCGGCCTCGGTGTACGGGAGCACGGTGCGCAGGATCTCGTGCCGCTCGATCACATCCGCGACAGCTGCCCGCAGTGCGGACACATCCAGCGGGCCGGTGATCTCGACTGCCTGCGGGAGCAGGTACCCGGGCGCTCCGTCGGAGAG
The DNA here is from genome assembly GCF_040638875.1 of Nocardia sp. NPDC024068. Taxonomy (NCBI): domain Bacteria; kingdom Bacillati; phylum Actinomycetota; class Actinomycetes; order Mycobacteriales; family Nocardiaceae; genus Nocardia; species Nocardia sp. NPDC024068. The sequence goes on from NZ_JBEZYU010000002.1 coordinate 233,330, forward strand.
ATAATTGATGGTCCACAGCCGCTGCTGGGCGGGCGTGAGCGGAATCGGTTCGGACGATGTCCGGTTCGCGGGCGCCGCCGGTTCGCGCTGCGCTGCCGGCCGCGTGTGCGGTCCACCGTTTTCCAGCCGCTCGGTCAGTTCGGCGACCGTCGACGCGTCGAAGACGTCGCGGACCGAAATCGTCGCGGCGAATGCGGTGTTGACGGCGTCGACCAGCCGGATCGCCGACAGCGAGTCGCCTCCCAGCTCGAAGAAGTCGTCGTCGGCACCCACCTCGTCCACGGCCAGCACCTCCGCCACCACCTCGGCCAGCAACCGCTGGCGCTGCGTTCCCGGGCCACCGGCCGGGGCGCGTCCTGGGTGCGGTAATGCCGCGACATCGACCTTGCCGTTCGCGGTGAGGGGCAGTTCATCGATCGGCACGATCGAGGCAGGCACCAGATAGGAGGGCAGCGTCCGGGACAGGCGGGCCCGCAACTCCGCCGGGTCGGGGCGTTCGCCGCGGGCCACCACGTGGGCGATCAGTATCTTCCCGGTTTTCCCCGGCCGGGCCGTGACCACCGCCGCGGCGATATCCGGCTGCCGCAGCAGAGCCGCCTCGACCTCGCCCGGTTCGATCCGGTAACCGTTGATCTTCTGCTGCCGGTCGGCACGCCCGAGGAAATGCAACCGGCCGTCCGGGTCCCAGGTACCGATATCGCCGGTGCGGTACATGATCGAACCGGGGTCACCGTGCGGATCGGCGACGAAACGCGCGGCGGTGAGGCCCGGTTCACGCAGATATCCCGCGGCGACCCCGGCGCCGGACAGATAGATCTCCCCACCGACCCCGGGTGACACCGGCCGCAGCGCGGTATCCAGCACAGCGACTCCGGTGTTGTCGACCGGGACCCCGATCGGGACCGGACGGTTCTCCGGGATTCCGGGCGGAATCCGGTGGGCGAGCGCGAACGCGGTCGCCTCGACCGGCCCGTACAGGTTGGTCACCGCGAGTTCCGGGGCCACGGCTCGCAGCCGGGCCACCGCCGCGGGCGCCAGCACATCGCCGATCGCCGCGATATCCTCGGTGCGAGCCAGCTCGGCGGGCACGGTTTCGGCAAGTACCTGGAACAGGCCCGCGGAAAGCAGCAGCGACGTGATGTCGGCGGCGCCGAGTACCCGGCGGTAGTCCGCGGTATCGAGCGGTCCGGGTGGCGCGATGGCCACACTGCGTCCGGTCAGCAGCGGCAGCCACAGCTCGTACACGACCATGTCCCAGGTGTACGGCGAATGCAGGAGGAAGCGGGCGTGCGCGCCGCCCCGGCCGATCTCGTCCAGCGCACGTGCCACGATGTTGCGGTGGGTGATCCGCACCCCTTTGGGGGTTCCGGTCGAGCCCGAGGTGAACATCAGCCAGGCGGTCGCCGCGGCGGGCACGGGCGGGCCGGGATTCGTCGGCGGTAGCTCCGCGGCGGCCGCGGCGAAAGCCGGGTCGCGCAGCACGGTTTCGGCCCCGGTGTGCCGCAGGAGCCAGTCGACACGTTCAGGTGGGTATCCGTCGTGGATGGGCAGGCAGACCGCGCCCAGTTTCAGCACCGCGAGAAAGGTGACCACCAGTTCCGGTGACCGTGGCAGGGCGATCCCGACCGGGGTACCCACACCGATCCCCTGTCGCGCCAGCAGGTGGGCGACCTGGTTGGCGCGCGCGTCGAGCTCGCCGTAGGTGATCTCGGTTCCGGACCACCAGAGGGCGACCCGATCGGTGTGCTCGGCGGCGACCTTCTCGAACACGTCGGGCACCGAGAGGCCGGGGGTGTTCCGGGCCGGCCCCCGGCTCCGGCCGAGCACATCCGCGGCCTGCAACCGCAACTGTCCCACCGGTCTCGCGGGCTGTGCCGCCACCGCACTACACAACCGTGACAGCACCGACCAGATATCGGCCGCGGTCCCGAACCAGGCCAGAAGCTGGGGTCGCACCGCCAGCCGGAAGGTCAGGACCGGCTGCGGAAACACCGTCACCGCCAGCGGATAGTGCGTGCGATCGCGATGTTCGGCCGCCGATACCGAGAACTCCGCCGCCGGATCCGTGAAGGTCGCGGTGTCGATCGGATAGTTCTCGAAGATCAGTGCGGTGTCGAACAGCTCACCGGACCCGGGGACGGTGCCGAGGATTTCGTTCAGACCGAGATGATCGTGTTCGAGCAGGTGGGTCCGCTGGGACTGGATGTGGGCGGCCAGTTCGAGTGTGGAGTGCGCCTGATCGATCCGGACCCGCAGCGGGACGGTGTTCATCAGCATTCCGATCACCTGCTCGGTATCGAATCCGGCGTCGCGGCCGGACACCGTGACACCGAATATCACCTCGCGGCTACCGGTGAGGTATTCGAGTACCAGCGTCCACACCGCCTGCACCAGCGAATTCAGCGTCAGGCCGTGGGCCGCCGCGGATTCGGTGAGCGCGGCGGACACCGCGGAATCCAGGGCGAACGTATGGAGCTCGGCGGGGTCGGCCGGGTCGCCGCCGGTACGGCCGACCCGGGTCGGTTCGGCGTCGCGCAGCAGTTCCGCCCACGCCCGGCGGGCGGCCGCCCGGTCCGAGTTCGCGGCGCGGGCGAGCACAGCACGGTAGGAGGGCGCCGGACCGAGCGGCACACGGTGATAGACCTGGAACAGTTCGCGAAGGAACACCTGGGTGGACCAGCCGTCGAGCAGCGCGTGGTGGAAGCTGAACACCAGCTGGTAGCTACCGGGCTCCGCGGGTACCAGCGTCACCCGGAACACCGGCGCGATGCCGGTGTCCAGCGCGCGCAGATCCTCCCGGGCCACCTGCTCCACCGTTTCCGCGACGGGCGTGTCACCGGTCTCGACCACTCGCACGGGCACCGGCGGATCCGCCGGTATCACGAGGATCGGCCGGTCTACTCCGCGTACGGCGAACGCGCCGGCGAGCTGCGGGTGCCGGCGCAGGACGGTCGCGGCCGCGTGCCGCAACCGGTCCGGATCGACCTCCCCGTGCAGGGTGAGCACGACCTGCACCGCGTACGGATCGGATTCGGCCTCGTACAGCGTGTGGAACAGCATGCCCGCCTGCATCGAGGTGGCGGGCAGCAGATCGCCGAGCGCGCCGTGCTCGCGGCCGAGCTGTTCGAGTGTGGCCTCGTCGACGTGTACCAGCGGAAAGTCCGACGGTTCGTATCGGCCGTGGACGGGTTGGCTGTGGTGTGTGGCGAATGCGGTCAGCGCGACGGTCCAGAGCCGGGCGAGTTCGTCGACGGCGTCCCGGTCGAAGAGCTCGTCCGGCCAGGCCCACTGCGTGACGAGAGCACCCGACGGGTCGATATGGGCCTGGACGTCCAGCTCGTGCAGAACCGCCGCTTCCGGGCCGCGGGCGCTACCGAATCCTTCGAGTTCCGCCGTGCCCGGCACATCGAACCGGCCGAGATAGTTGAATCCGATCGGGGCCCGGGCGTCGATCCGGCCGGTGCGATACAGCAGCCCGTAACCGATGCCGCTGTTCGGTACCTCGCGCAACCGTTCCCGCACCAGCTGTACGGCGTCGGCGAGTGCCTCGCCGCCGGCCACCATCTCTTCCCAGTCCGCGACCGCGACGTCCATCGGCACGGGGTACACCACCGTGAACCAGCCCACCGTGCGGGACGTGTCCAGCTCCGGGACGCAGTCGCGACCGTGGCCCTCGATATCGATCAGGACCGGTTCCGTACCGCGCCAGCGCATGATCGCCACCGACAGCGCCGTGAGCAGGATTTCGGTGACACCGGCCCGGAACCGTTCCGGTACCGCGGTGAGCAGGGCCTGCGTGGACTGCGGTTCGAGCCGGCTCGTGACCGCCACGGCATCGGCCATCCGGTCGAGCATCGGATCGAGCGGGCGCCGGCCGATCGTGGCGGTGGCGGTGGCGGTGGACCGGAGCCACCAGCGCACCTCGTCTTCCGGGAGTTCTTGCTGTGCCAGGGTATTCGACCACGTACGCAGGGATGCGGGCACCGGGTGCAGCGGGTCGCCGGCGAGTGCCCGCGCGAAATCCGGTAGCAGGATCTGCCAGGAGACATGGTCCACGACCAGGTGGTGGATCACCAGCAGCAGCATGGCGGCATCGGGTTCGTCGATGACCACGAGCTGCACCATGACGCCGTCACGCGGCAACAGCCGGCGGTGCGCCGCGAGCCGCTCGATCTCCCGTTGCGCGGCACCACCTCCGGAACCGATCCGGCGGAACACGTTCTCGGCGCGCACCGCACCGGGTTCGGGGATCTCGACCTGCCACCGGTCCTGCGGCGTCCACTCGGCGCGCATCCGCAGCGCGTCGTGGTGGTCGAGGAGGGTCTGCAGGGCGCCGAGGAGCTGCGGTTCGGTCACCGACGCGGGTAGCCGGGCCATGGCGTACTGCGCGAAATCGTCGGTGACCACGCCGGCGCGACCGAATCGGTCCATGATCGGGGTGGCCGCTGTCGCGCCGTAGGCCGCACCGGGGTCCCCCGGCGCGACGGTATCCGAGACCGGGCTCGCGGTCGCGGCCACAGCGCGGACGGACTGATGTTCGAAGATATCTTTGGCGCTGATCGACAGTCCGGCGATGCGCGCGAGGTTCACCAGCCGGATCGCCAGGATACTGTCGCCGCCGATGGCGAAGAACCGGTCGTCGAGACCGAAGTCGGTGCGGCCGAGCACCTCGGCGAACAACCGGTGCACGGTGGTCTCGTGGTCGCTGCCGGCCCGGTCGAGTTCGCCCGACGGACCGGCGGGTGCGATCGCGAGCAGCTGCCGTTCGTCCAGTTTGCCGTTCCCGGTCAGCGGGAGCTCCGGAACTGCGATGATCACCGACGGCACCGCGTGCGCCGGGAGGCTCGCCGCGATCCGGTCCCGGATCACCGCGGGGTCCAGCTCCGACACCACATACGCGGCCAGCCGGGTCCGGTCGTCGACCAGCACGGCCGCGGCGGTGACCTCCGGCAGCGCGCACAATGCCGCTTCCACCTCACCGCGTTCGATCCGGTATCCGCGAATCTTCACCTGCCGATCGGCCCGCCCCAGATATTCGAGCACCCCGTCGACCCGGCGGGCGAGATCACCGCTGCGATACATGACCGCTCCGGCCGGGCCGGCGGGATCGGCGACGAACCGGGCCGCGGTGAGCGCGCGCCGATTCAGATACCCGAGGGCGACCCCGGGCCCGCCGACATACATCTCCCCCGGTATCCCCGGCGGCACCGGGCGCAGCGCGGCATCCAGCAGGTAGACCCGGAGATCGGGGAGAGCCCCGCCGATCAGGTTCCGTTGCGGTCGCGGGTCCATCAGATATCCGGTGGTGAATACCGTGGTCTCGGTGGCACCGTACATATCGACGACCGCGCTGCCGGGATGTCTTGTGTACCAGTCCTGTACACGGTGCGGTTCGATCGCCTCGCCGCCGAGGATCACCCAGCGCACCGCGAGATCGGTAGCGGCGGGGTCGGTGCCGGCCTCCGCCAGCGTGCCGAAGGCCGTGGGTGTCTGGTTCAGCACGGTGACCTGTTCGACGGCCAGCAGCTCCCGGAAATCCGCGGGTGAACGGGCGGTATCGGGATCGACCACGACGAGCCGCCCGCCGTAGAGCAACGCGCCCCAGATCTCCCATACCGAGAAGTCGAACGCGACGGAGTGGAACAGTGTCCACACATCGTCGGGACCGAATCCGAACCACTCGCCGGTCGTGGTGAACAAGCGGACGACGTTCGCGTGGGTGACGACGACGCCCTTGGGTTTCCCCGTGGAACCCGACGTGTAGATGACATACGCCGTGTCCCCGGGTCGCGCTGCCCGGTCCGGTACGGGTGGGAGATCGACCGCCGGTGCGCCGTCGACGACCAGTTCCGGGATCTCGATGCCCGGCAGCGCGGCCGGCTCGGAGACCAGGACCAGGGCGGGTGCGCAATCGTCGAGGATCGACCGCACGCGGTCTGCCGGGTCGGACGGGGCGACCGGAACATAGGCCGCCCCGGTCTTCAGGACCGCCAGGACGGCGATCACCAGATTCATCGACCGTGGGAGTGCGAGCGCCACGTATTCGCCGGGCCCGGCGCCGGCGGCGGCGATCCGCCGGGCCAGCAGTTCGGAGCGTCGGTCGAGCTCCCGGTAGGTCAGCGATTCGGTGCCGAAGGTGAGCGCCGGATCGTCGGCGAACGAACGAACGCTGTGGGCGAACCAGGAGACGAGAGTGGACGGTACCGCGGCGGATCCGGTGCGCCCGGACGGCGGCATGGTTCGGGCGGGGACGACGGCCTCCGGGCTCTGTGGAAGCGCCCGGGCCGGCTCGGTGGCCGCGGCGGCCGTGTCGAAACGCAGTCTGCCCAGGGTCAGGTCGTCGGGTGCGTAGGCCAATGCGCGCAGTGCGGAGGACAGCCGGTCGTGCTGGGCGGCCAGGTCGCCGGAGCCGAAACGTGCCGTGGTGCTGTCGAGGGCGATGCGCAGTCGCGGTTCACCCTCGTACACGCTGAGGGTGAAATCGTCGGTGCGCCCGGCGGACATATCGTGCAGGGTCGCCGGATGGGGACCGAACTGCACGCTCCGCTGCCGGGGCAGAATGTTCACCACCGGGCCCACCAGGCGTCGCTCCCCGCCGGCCGCGGCCACATCCGCGTGCATATCGGCGAGCCGGTAGCGCTGGTGGCGCAGGGCGATCAGCGAGTCGGCCCGGACCGTTCGCGCCAGCTCGGCCACCCCGCCGGCGGGGTCGAGCGCGAGCCGCAGCGGCACGACATTGGCGGTCATCCCCAGGGCGTTGCGGGACCGTTTCGCCGGGACGGTGAGCCCGAGACCCACTGTGCGTGCGCCGGTGTCCGCGTGCAGCAGGGCGGCGGCAGCTGTGAGTACCAGAGCGGGCCAGCCGGCCGCCCATCGGTCACCCTGTGCCCGCAACGCCTGCCAGTCGCCTGCGGCGAGGTCGCCGGTGAAGCGCGGATGGCCGGCCGGGCCCGTACCGGCGGGCCCTTCGGCGAACATCGGTGCGTCGGGCATATCCCGGAGCCGGGCCGACCAGAAATCCCGGTCCGTCCGGAACCGTTCCGAGGCGCGATAGCGCCCATCTTCCTCGACCAGGGCCCGCACGGTGTCGAACACTCCGGTGCCGGGTGCGTTCCCCGCGGACCACGCGGTGTAGACCGCTGCCACTCGCCGCAGCAGTGCCATGAAGGCGGCACCGTCCAGCACGATGTGGTGCGCTTTCACGAACCACAGGTAACCGGCCGCGCCCACGTCGATCAGTTGATGTTCGAACAGCGGAGCGATACCCAGATCGAACGGGCGGTCCAGTTCGGCGTACAGGGCCTGCTCGGCCGCCGCCACCGATTCGAACTGCCGGTGCGCCAGGGGCCAATCGGGTAGCTCCGCCACGATCTGGGTATCGTCGGCGATCCGCACCCGCAGGGTCTCGGAACCGGCGACGACCGCCCGGAGTGCGCGTTCGAACAGCCCGGGATCGATCCGTCCGTGAATGTGGACGTACCCACCGACGATCAGGCGTGCGGCGGTGGCGTCGAGTTCGTGCGCCAGCCAGATCTCCTGCTGGGCGGCGGTCAGCGGCCAGGCGGTCACTGCGGGTCCCTCCGGTTCTCGTTCGATTCGGTGTTATCCGCGGACCGGGCGCCGGGCGTGAGCGCCCATTCCCCCACCACGGTCTCCGGCTGCGTGCCGACGGCGGCCAGTGCGGCGCCGAACCGGGTGAGCAGCGAGCGCACCGCCGCGGGGGCGAACCCGCCCGGCCAGTGGCTCGCGACGACGCGGATACGGTTGGCCACCCCCACCCGCGGTACGGGCCCCACACCGGGCCAGATCGTGAGCGCGAGCGGAAAGTGGGTGGCTTCATACGATTCGAACCCGGTCACCGACAGGCCGTCCAGGCTCGCGGCGGTGGCGAGGCCGGGGTCGAACGGGTACGACTCGAACACCAGCAGGGTGTCGAACAGTTCCTGCCGCGCGCCGGTGGCACACGCCTGGATTTCGGCGAGACTCAGATGGTGGTGACGGGCGAGCTCGGACTGTTCGGTGTGCAGCCGGGTGAGCAGCGTCGCCACCGGTTCGACGGGGTCGAGGCGTACCCGCACCGCGACGGTGTTGATGAACAGGCCGACGATGGACTCGATTCCCGGCAGGTCGGGTGGCCGGCCGGATACGGTGGCGCCGAAGACGATATCGCCGGCGCCGGTGTACTCACCGAGGACGAGCGCCCAGGCCGCTTGCATCACGGTGTTCACGGTGACCCCGGATTCGGCCGCGGTTTCCGCGATCCGGCGGCTGACCTCCTCGGAAAGCAGCAGCTCTTCCTCCAACGGCTGGGTGCCGGGTGGCGCGGGGGCGGCCGGCGCCGCGATCTGTGTGGGGGTCGCCTCCGACAGGGCACTGCGCCAGGCCTGTTCCGCGGCGGTCCGGTCCCACCGGGTCAGCCAGCGCAGGTAGTCGCGGTAGGAAGGGCGCGGGCCGGTGTGTTCGCGGCCGGGATCGGCATAGTGGGTCAGCAGATCCCGCATCAGCAGCGGAACCGACCAGCCGTCGAAGACGATATGGTGGCTGGTCACCACCAGTTTCGCCCGTTCCGGTCCGTAACGCACCAGGGTGAAACGGATCAGCGGCGGGCGGGTGAGATCGAACCGGGCACCGCGCTCGGCCGCCAGCAGGGCGCCGATATCGCTGTCGGTTTCCACGCCGATCTCGGACCACGGCAGCGATACCGCCGCCGGGACCACCGCTACCGGGATCCCGGAGTCGGCGGCGTGGAATGCGGTCCGCAGACTCGGGTGCGCGGCGAGCACGGCGCGGGCGGCGGCACGCAGCCTTCCCGCATCCACAGCGCCCGCGAGTGTGACAACCAGTTGGAACACGTAGGGATCCACCGACCGGCCGGAGTGCACGGCGTGGTAGAACAGGCCGCCCTGCATCGGCCCCACGGGCCAGATATCGACGAGCCCGGGATACCGTCGCTCCCACCGATCGATATCGGGCTGCCCGACCTGAACCAGCGGGAAATCCGAGGGGGTATATCCGCCGCGCGCCGTCTCGGCATGGTCGGCCAGCAGCCCCAGCATGGTTTCGTACTGCGCGACGAACGCGTCCCCCGCGGCCCGGTCGAGCAGGGTCTCCGGATATCCGATGGTGACATGCAGGCGGCCGGAGACCACGATGATATCCAGTTCCAGGGCACCCGCGGCCGGCATATCGGGGTCCGGGGTACGCGGCAGCGCGGCCGCGTCGGCGGCCGGAATCCAGCCGAGACCGGCCAGTTCATCGGGGATCGCGGTGGCAGCGACGCTGCCCAGGTAGTTGAAGACGATCTGGCCCGGTTCCGCCCGGGGCAGGGCCGGCGCGGTGTCCGGGTTCAGATACCGCAGCAGCCCGTAACCGATCCCGTGGCCGGGAACGGACCGTATCTGCTCTTTGACCGCTTTGACGGCCTGCCCGAGGCTCGCACCACCGGCCGCCGCCTCGGCGATATCGATTCCGGCGAGCCGGAACCGTACCGGGTACAGCGCAGTGAACCAGCCGACGGTGCGGGAGATATCGGCGCCCGGCGCGATATCCGGGGCGCGTCCGTGGCCTTCCAGGCGCACCAGGACCTCCTCACGCGGCCGCCACGTCGCGACCGCGAGCACCAGCGCGGTCAGCAAGATCTCGTTGGCGCCCGTGTGGTACCGCTCGGCGACGGTGGACAACACGGCGGCGGTCCGCTTTTCGTCGAACTCGAAGGTGGTGTAGCGCACGGCGGCGGCGAGATCGCGGGCCGGGTCGAACGGCCGGCCGGCCAGCGGCGGATCCTCCCCGCCGGTGACCTCCTGCCAGTGCTCCAGTTCCGCGATCCGTGCGGGCTGCCGGGACTCCGCGGCCAGCGCATGCGTCCAGCGGCGCATGGAGGTCGCCACGGGCGGCAGCACCGGGATCCGGCCCGCCGCGACCTGCGTCCAGGCGGCGATGAGGTCGGGCACCAGAATCCGCCAGGAGACACCGTCCACGGCGATATGGTGTGCGACCACTATCAGCCGGCCCGCCGGCTCATCCCGGCTCGTTCCGGGGTCGAGCCAGACGAACCGCAGCACCGCACCCGCGGCCGGGTCGAGTCGGCTCAGCGCGCTGTCGAAGGCCTCGGCCGCCAGTGCGGTGCGCGCCTCCGCGTCCAGTCCGGGAGCAAGGGGCACCCGGTCCACCAGGTCCTCGATACGCACCGCCGCGGTCGCATCGGCGAACAGCCGCCATTGCCCACCGGCATCCCGGTACAGGCGGGAGCGGAGCATATCGTGGCGCTCCAGCACCACCGACAGCGTCGCGGCCAGCTGACCGGCGGTGATGCCCACCGGCAATTCCAGTTCCAGCGCCTGTACGAAGCGTCGCCAGCCGCCGCCACGGTGCACGAGATAGGCCGCCGCCGGCGGGAGCGGCATCTCGCCGATACCCGCCCCGGGCAGCTCCGCGAGCACGGGCGCGGTCGCGGTGCCCGCCGCGGCGGCCAGGGCGGCGGGGGTGCGATGCTCGAAAACCTGCTGGGCGGTGATCGCGATGCCGTGGGCTTTGGCGCGCGCCACCAGCAGGATCGACATGATGCTGTCACCACCGAGAGCGAAGAACGAATCGTCGGCGCCGATTCGTTCCCGGCCCAGCACCTCCGCGTAGACACCGGCCAGGGTTTCCGCCACCGGGTCTTCCGGCGCCCGATAGGCCGCTTCCGGTACGACGGGTTCGGGTAGTGCACCGCGATCGATCTTCCCCGCCGTCGTCGACGGCAAGGAGTCGAGCACGGTGAGTGTGTGCGGGTGCAGCGAGCCGGGAAGGCGATCGGCCAATCCGGCCAGGACAGCCGCGGGGTCGATCCGGTATCCGGGCGCCGCGACCAGGTAACCGTGCAGCCGGTCGGTATCCGCGATCACCACCGCCGCCGCCACTGTCTCGTCGGCGAGCAGCGCCGCCTCGATTTCGGCAGGCTCGATCCGCAGGCCGTGGATCTCGAGCTGAAAATCGTTGCGGCCCAGATATTCCAGTTGACTGTCGCGGCGGCGCACGAGATCGCCGGTGCGGTACATACGCCCCGCACCGGGGTTGTACGGGTCGGCGACGAACCTGGCGGCGGTCTCCGCCGGACGGTTCAGATAGCCGCGGGCGAGCTGGACTCCGGTCAGATACAGCTCCCCGGCGACGCCGTCCGGAACCGGCCGCAGGACGGCGTCGAGTATCCGGCAGCCCACCCGGTGGACCGGCGTGCCGATCGGGACCGGGCCTGGATCACCGGGGACCACCCGGTGTTCGGTGACAGCGATACATGCCTCGGTGGGGCCGTACAAATTGACCACCTCGGCCGGTCCGCCCGCGCACCGCTGGGCCAGGTCCCGCGGAAATGCCTCACCGGCCACCAGTATCCGGCGCACAGTGGGCGGCAGCTGTTCGGTCTCCCGGAAGAGGCGGAGCATGGTGGGCACGAAATGCACCGTGGTCACCGAGAACCGGCGGATCAGCTCGGCGAGAGCCCCGGGGGCGAGTGGCCCGTCCGATGACGGAATTGCCAGCTGGGCACCGCACTGCAACGGCCACAACACTTCCCAGAGTGATACATCGAAGGTGACGGGCGTCTTCTGTAGCACCGTATCGCCGGTGTCCAAGCCGAATCGGTGCTGCATCCAAGCGAGCTGGTTGCGCAGTGCGGCGTGCCCGACACCGACACCTTTGGGGTGACCGGACGAACCGGAGGTGAACATGACGTACGCGAGATTGTCGCCACGGACAGCGATCCCCGGGTCGGTCGCCGGTTCGCCGGCGGACACCCGATCCAGTACGCCGATATGCCCGATTTCCAGCACCCGGACCGGGGGCTCACCGGGCCGGGCGAGCTGCGGCAGCACCAGGGGTCGCGCGGTATCGAGTATCCGGTCGCGGCGGTGCGCGGGCAGATCCGGGTCCAGTTGGAGGAAGGCCGCACCGGCCTTCAGAATCGCGTAGACGGCCACGACGGCATCCACCGATCGGGGGACGGCCAGCGCTATCACGGTCTCCGGCCCGGCACCGGCCCGGACCAGCCGGTGTGCCCACCGGTTGGCCCGGGCCTCGAGTTCGGCGTACGACACCGCCCCGTCGGTGCTGCGCACAGCGACGGCCTCGGGTGTACGCCGCACTGTTTCCCGGAAGTCGTCGAGCAGTGTGGCCGGCGCGGCGGGATCGTCGTTGCCCGAATCGGGTGCGGGTGCATTCCGGTCCGGTAGGACCGCGGGCGCGCCGACACCGCCCACAGCGCGCGCCGGGTCGGCTACGAGCTGTTCGAACAAACGCACGCACTCCTCGCCGGGACCGGGAACCGCGATGCGCCATTGCCCGCCCGAATGTTCGGCTGCCAGTGCCCACCGCCGGTCGGATCGGTCCGGCCAAGGATCGTCGGCATCCTGGAAGCGATGCCGGCGCGCCCGGCGCAAGGCGACCCCGGCGTCACGCACCAGTGCCGCGAAACTCGTGTACGGGTTCACCCGCAACCGGATGGGCGTGAGCACGAATTCCGCGCGGTGCGCGACCATCAGTTCCGCGGCGCCGCCCAAGCGCTGTCCGTGGACCGCCAGTCCGGCGAGCACGACCGCGTCGGTGCCGCCGCCCGACCGCGCCAGCCGGGCGAAGGCGACCGAGTCCGGGAGCGCGAGCACGGCCTCCCCCGGCGGGGCGACCGCGGGTTCCTCCGGCCGGGGGGCGTCGTGCAACAGGCCGGCCCAATACGCACGATCCGCGGATTCGTCCCGCATCCGCGGCTCGGCGGTCCGGTCAGCGATAGTCATGGAAACCCTGCCCTGTCTTGCGCCCGTACTGCCCCGCCGCGACCAGCGCGGTCAGCACGGGCGGCGCGGTGTAGCGGTCGTCGTTCAGTTCGGTACGGAGCACGGTCAGCGTGTCGGCGACGTTGTCGAGCCCGATGAGGTCGGCGGTGCGCAACGGCCCGGTGGCGTGCCCGAGACAGCCCTCGAAAAGCGTGTCCACGGTGGCCGCGCTCACGCCGTCCGCGACCGCGGCCGCGGCTTCCACGATCGACAGCATCAGCACCCGGTTGATGACGAATCCCGGCCGGTCCGGCACCACGATCCCGTCCTTACCCATCTCCCCGACCACTGCCAGCGCCAGGTCGAGAGCGGCGGCGGAAGTCTGCGCGCCGCGCACGACCTCCACCGTGCCGGTGAGCGGCGCCGGGTTCATGATGTGCAGGCCGAGAACCCGTTCGGGGTGCGCGGTGGCGGCGGCGAGCCGCCCGATGGGAATCGCGGACGTGCAGGACGCCAGCGCCGTGGCGGCCCCGCAGACTCGGTCGAGGTCACGGAATACGGAGGTTTTGAGCCCGGGTTCCTCGGTCACGCACTCGATGACGAACTCCGCGTCGTGCAATGCCGCGATATCGGTCGTCCACTCGACGGATTCCGGCGCACGGGTGAGCGCCGCGCGGTCGCCCCTGCCGAGCAGCAGGGCGAGCCGTACCGCCTGCCGCAGGGCGGTATCCGCGCGCGCCAGGGCCGCGTCGTCGGTGTCGACCACCACGGCATGGTGGCCCGCCACCGCCAGACATTGCGCGATACCGATTCCCATGGTGCCCGCGCCGACCACACCGATGGATCTCATCGCGCCATCACCTCGAATACCGACGCGGACGGTTCGGCGGACCATGCTTCGAGCAACCGGACCAGATCGGCCGCCATCTCCGCCACCGTGTCCCGGTCGAACAGCTCCGGCGCGTACCCCAGGGTGAACTCCGGCTCTTCGCCGGCCCCGGACGGGGCCAGCGCGAGTTCGGTCGTGGTACCGGCGCCGGGGAGCGCCCCGTACCACGCCGAGGGCGGGAATCCGGTTTCCGCACCGGGTTCCGCCGCCCAGACGGCCCGCGCCCGGGCGACCAGCACGGCGCAGCCGGGTTCGTCGGAGATATCGATCAGCGCGGGTTCCGGCCGGGCTCGTCCGGGGCGTACCACACCCACCAGCACCTCGTCCCGGCCGGAGTACCACGCGAGCAGACTCACCCAGGCGGCGAGGAGAGTGGCGGGATCCGTGGTGTCCGGTAGCGGCCCGGTCACCCGGTCCACTCCGTATCCGCCCGGTCGCCGTGGACGGTCGCCGGGAATACCGGTGCCGCGGCCTGCGGCCACCGCGCGGTCGTCTTCCGTCGCCACAGTGGTGGTGGTTCCGGGATCCGCGAGGCAAATACGTTCGCCGGGAGATGCCTTTTCCCGCAGCAGTTCACCCACGGTCGGCGCGGCGGCCGCCACCATCCGGGTCAGTACGGACAGATAGGTCGTGACCAGCCCCTCCACTGTCTGCCGGGTGAACAGTTCGGTACTGAACTCCACGCAGGCGCCGATATCGTGTGCCGGTCCCCGGGTGTTGGCGTAGGTGACCAGGGTGAGATCGAATTTCGCGGTGCCCGCGGGGAGCCCGCCGAACGCGTTGGCCGGGCTGTGGTCGGTGTCGAAACCGGATCCGACGGTATCCGCGAGCGGGGTGATCTCCGGGATCTCCTGGTGCACGTACATGACGTCGAATACCGGGGTACGGCTCAATTCCCGGTGTTCGCCGAGCGCATTCACCACCCGTTCGAACGGGATTTCCTGATTCTCCAGCGCACCCAGTACCACGGCCCGTACCTGCGTCAGCAAATCCGGCAGCGGCAGGTCGTCGGACAGCTGGGCGCGCAGCGCGACTGTGCTGTTGAAGAAGCCGAGCATGCCGTCGAGTTCTCGGCGATTCCGCCCGGAAGTCGGGGTGCCGACGACGATATCGCGCTGCCCGGAGTACCGGGCCAGGGTCAGATACAGCCCGGCCAGCAGCGCCACGAACAGCGATACCGATTCCCGGCGGGCGAGTGCCCGCAGCTCGGTCAGCAGCGGGGCGGGCAGGGTGAACGGCAGCAGGTCGCCGGTGAAACCCTTGCGCGGGGGGCGCGGGAAATCGGTGGGCAGCTCCAGCCGTGGCGCACCGGTCAGTGTCCGGGTCCAGTAGTCGAGTTCGTGATCGAGGGCCGAACTCGCCAGCAGGCGCCGCTGCCACCGGGCGTAATCGCGGTAGCGGAATGGCAGCGGGGCCAGGCGATGCGGGCGGCCTTCGCTGCGGGCCGCGTACAGTTCCGGCAGTTCCCGGGCCAGGATCACCGGGGTGGCGCCGTCGGTCACCATGTGATGGCAGGTGATCTGCAGGACATGGTCGGCCGGCCCGAGAGTGATCAGCGTGACGCGCAGCAGCGGGTCGGTGGCCAGATCGAACGGAGCCCCCGCCGCGGTCCGGACCAGTTCCCGGGCCGCGGCCACCGGATCCGGCGCCGCCGACACGTCGGCCGCGCGGAAGAAATCACCGAGATCGGGGCGGATACGCAGCTCGGGCAGACCGTCGGGCGCTTCGATGTTGTAGCGCAGCGATTCGTGCCGTTCGGCGAGATCGGCGAACACACCGCGCAGCGTTTCGACATCTATCGGGCCGCGCAGGCGGTTCACGTACGGGTAGTTGTAGAGGGTCGTTCCCGGGTCGAACTGATGGTGGAACCACATCCGCTCCTGCCCGAACGAGAGCACCGGCTCCTCGTGCGCGACCAGTTCGGGAACGTCCGGTCGCGGCGCGGACCGCGGCCCGGCGGCGAGCAGTTCCGCGAGATCGGCCACTTTCGGGTGCTCGTAGACATCCAGCAGTTTGGGCCGGAAGCCGTACGCCTCCTCGACCCGGTCCACCAGTTGCACCGCGATGAGCGAATTTCCACCCAGCTCGAAATAGTCCGCGTCGGAATCGATATCGGTTTCGGTGTACAGCAGTTCGCGCAGCGTCGCACGCAGCCAGCTTTGCGGATCCGACACCGCCGGGGCCGCGGACGGGACAGGGGACGACGTGGGCTGGGGGGCTCCGGGGAGGTCGATCCAGCAGCGGGTCCGCCGGAGCGGGTGGCCGGGCAGCCGGAGCCGGCGACCGCCACCGGGCGACAGTGCTGCCCAATCGATGTCGACGCCCCGCTCGTACAGGGCGGCCAGCAGGTGTAGCGGCTCGGCGGCGCACACGATATCGATATCGTCGGCGCCGGACCGTTCCCGCAGCGCAGTGGTGAGCCGTCCGCCCACCCCCGGTTCGCAGAACACCACGGGACCGGCGGATCGCAGCGAGGTCGCCGCCGTGGTGAGCCGTTCCGTATCGACGGTGAACTCGGTGGCGGCCAGCTCGCCCGCGGAGACGCCCGGCGCGGCGCCGAGCAGGTGACGCGCAGCATATTTGGAGGTTCCCGCGCTGAGCACGGCCGCGATCTCGATCCCGCACCGGCGCAGCTCCTGATGCACCGCGAGCTGAGCGGCGAGCACCTCGGCGGTGGTGCCGTGGGCGGGGAGCTCGTCCGGCAAGGGGCCGGGCGCGTGGATGGCGGGCACGGTATCGGGTGCGAGCAGCAGGGCCACGCGGGGCGCGGGTTCCGGGGCCCGGACGCTCGCCGGCCGGCCTGCCCGCGCGGCGAGTTCGACCACGAGTTCACCGGTACTGCGGACCACTGCCGCGAATCGGTGCTCGTAACCGGTCCGCCCCTGGTTCAGGGTGAACGCCACATCGTCGAGGGCGTAGTCGCCGCCGCCCAGTTTCTCGGCGAGTGCGCCGCAGAGTTCGGCCAGGGCGGTGGCGCTGCGGGCCGAGACACGTACCAGCCGCGACGGCGAATCCGGTGGTGCGGAACCCCCGGCGGGCTCGGCCGGGGGTTCCGCCAGCACACAGTGCGCGTTCGCGCCGCCGAGACTGAACGAGCTGACGCCGGCCAGGCGGGGTGCCGCCCCGGCAGGCCAGGGCCTGGTCCCGGCGACCACCTCGATCTTGGACGCCGCCAGGTCGAGAGCATCGGTGGGCCGCTCGAAATGCAGGGACCGGTACAGCTGCCCGTGCGCGAGGCTGAGCACCGCCTTCACCAGACCGGCGATACCGGCCGCGTGATCGAGGTGCCCGATATTCGTTTTCACCGACCCCACCGGCAGCGGTTCGGCCCGCCCGGCACCGAAGGCCGCCGCGATACCCTCCAGCTCCACCGCGTCGCCGAGCCGCGTCCCGGAACCGTGCGCTTCCAGGTACCCCGCCGTCGCCGGCGCCGCGGCGGCCTGCCGCCACGCGCGCTCGATCACCCGCTGCTGCGCGGGAGCGCTCGGTGCGCTGATGGTCGCGGCGGTATTTCCGCTGTGCAGGGTGGCGCTGCCCGCGATCACCGCGTACACCGCCGCCCCGTCGGCACGCGCCCGGGCCAGGGTCGTCAGCAGCAGGGCCGCGCCGCCTTCACCGCCGGCGGCGCCGTCGGCCGCGGCGTCGAAGGCCCGGCAGCGGCCGCTGGGCGAGACGATCTCGGAGAAGAGCCCGGGCCCGGTGGCCCGCGCGCCGGACGCCGCAACCCTGGCGCCACCGGCCAGCGCGTAGTGCGCATCGCCGGAACGCAGCTCACGACATGCGTGATGTACCGCGATCAGCGAGGCATTGCAGCCGCTGTCGACCGCATAACTGGGGCCGCTGAGGCCGAGTAGATGAGCGATGCGGGCGGGCGTGCCGAACCCGAGATTACCGAGCATTCCCAGCGGACCGGAATCCGCGACCATCCCGTGGTAGGCGGGGGTGGGCGAACTGAACACCACCGCGGTATCGGTTTCCCGCAGTGTTGCCAGGTCGTACCCGGCGTCCTCCACGGCTCGGTGTGCGAGTTCCAGGGCCAGACGCTGCTGCGGATCCATCAGCGCCGCCTCCCGCCTGGACAGCCCGAAGAAGTCGTGGTCGAAACCGTGCACATCGGCGAGATAGCCCATCGGCAGGAAGTCCGCGGGCGCACCGAGTCCCGTGGCGGCGCTGCGGTCGGCCGGCATCGGGCCGACGCTGTCGCGGCCGGCCGCGAGGTTGGTATGGAATCGGTCCGGATCATCGGCGTCCGGGAAACGGGCGCCGATGCCGATAATGGCGATATCGTCGTCACGGTAGGTGTACACGGGTGCTCCGCTCACAGCTCGAACGCCAGCGGCGTAGGGGTTTCGTCCTCGGTTTCGCGGGCGGCGTCGAGGGCGGTGGCCTGGGCTTCGATGGTGGCCAGATCGAACAGCCGGCCCACCCGGATCGCGCCCGGCCACCGCGCGTCCAGGCTCAGGTGCAGCCGCACGATGAGATGGGAATCGCCGCCGATATCGAGGAAGCCATCGGTGCGATCGAAATCGTTGTGCCCCAGGGTGTGCTGCCAGATCTCCGCCAGCTCCCGCTCGGTCTCGGACCAGCCGTCCCGGGAAACCGGCACGGGGGCGGCGCCGGTGGCCGCCAGCGCCCGCAGCACCGCCTCATCCCGCTTGGTGCTCGCCGCCGCGATCGGGATCGCGTCGAGGAACCGGAACCGGTGCGGTACTGCCTGGGGGACGAGACCGCCCCGGCAATGGGCGATGAGGTCGCGGGCAGCGGGACGGTCCACTCCGGGGTGGGCGGCTACACAGAAGGCCGTCAGCCGGATCGCGTCGTCGGGTCCCACGGAGTCGACGACGGCCGCCTCCCGGATCGCCGGATGACTCTCGAGTACGGCCTCCACACCGGATCGCTCCACCCGCACTCCACGCACCTTGACCTGTCCGTCGGCGCGGCCGTGCAATTCGATCGCGCCGTCGCTGCCACGGACGGCGAGGTCGCCGGTCCGGTACATCCGGGACCCGGGCGCCGCTGTGTACGGGTCGGGGACGAAAACACCCGCGGTGAGCGCGGCCCGCGCCGCGTATCCGGGCACCACCTGGCGACCGCCGAGGTAGAGCTCACCGAGCGTATCCGGAGGAACCGGTCGCAGGCTCGGGTCGAGCACGTACGCGGTGGACCCGCGCAGCGGGGTACCGATCGGTACCCGACCCGCCGGTGACTCAACCACCTCATGGGCGATACAGGTGACAGTCGCCTCGGTGGGACCGTATTCGTTGACGAAACCGGTCTCCGGCAACAACTCCCGGTGGCGTGCGATCACGGTCGCCGGGACCTGCTCACCGGCGAGTGCGACCAGCCGCAGCACCGACCGCAGCCCGGCGAGCCCGGGTAGCAGCAGACGGTACATCGACGGAGTCGCGACCAGATGCGTCGGGCGCCATCGGGCGGCGAGATCGCCCAGGGCGGCCACGTTACCGAGGGTCGCGGTATCGGGCAGGACATTGGTCGCGCCGACGGTCAGGCCCCAGGCGAAACCCATCAGCCAGCCGTCCCACAGCACGCGCATCGCTGTGAATATCACCGGTTCGGGGCCCCGCCGGTAGTAGTCGCGGGCGCTGATCATGGCGGCCAGGTTGGCCCGGGACACGGTGACCGCCTTCGGAATTCCGGTGGACCCCGACGTGGTGATCACATAGGCCGGGGCGCCGTCGGGGACGGTGGCGGGGAGATCGGCTCGTACCGGCGTGGTGTCGTGGATATCCACGGTCACGAGCTGTTCCGGAAATCCCGGCGGAACCGGGCCGGCGACCACGGCCACCGTGCAATCGAGGTCGGCGGTCAGGGCGCTCAGGGTGGTGACCGCACTGTCCGGCTCCGCGACCCACCACGCGGCTCCCGCCCGCAGCACCGCGAGCATCGCTGTCACGGTTTCCAGGCTCTGCGGCAGATGAACCAGCACCACGGTGCCCGGCCGTACTCCCGCGGCCACCAACCGCTGAGCCAGGACGGTGGTGGTCTCGTCGAGTTCGCGGTAGGTCGCGCACCGATCGCCCACCACCACTGCCGTGCGGTCCGGTACCCGGTGCACCTGGCCGAACAGTGCGCCCGGCAGGTCCGCCGCGGAGATCTCGCCCACCACCCGGACATGCGGCGCCGGTGGGTCCCGGTGTTCCGGGTCGTGGGCGAGCAGCACGTGATCGCCGTCCGTGGCGGCCACCGCGAATCCGGCGAACCGCAGGGTCACCAGCATCACCCGGTTCGCCGTGGTCGGCACGAACTCCGCCGTCGGCCGCAAGCCCGCGGCCCGGGCCCGCTCGATCAGGAACCGGATGAACGGCCCACCCACCCCGCGCGACATCACCCGGCACGACATCAGGGTCAGCAGCAGCACCGAATCGGTTCCGCGGCGCCGGGTGACCGCCAACCCGATGGTCCCGTACTCGCCGAATCGATCGCGCAGGTCCGCGACCAGCACCTCGTGGTCCGGCGATCCGCACAGTTCCCGCAGTTCCGCGAGATCGAACGTGCGGCCGGTGGTGTTGAGCTGATGTGTGCGTACCGTCAGTTCGTACGCCCGGTCCAGGTCTGCCGCGGTAGCGCGGCGCACGGTCAGTTCGAGGCCGAGTGAGGCGAGGAAATCCGCGTCGGAACCGGCGTATTCGTTCTCGCCGGTGCGGCGGGCCCGTTCGGCGCGGTAGTAGTCGCGGCGACGGCGGGACTCCGCGGTGATCACCTCCGGAACGAATTCCGGCAACTCCGGCAGTTCGGCGACCTGTTCGGCCGGATAACACCGGACCTGCGGCAGCGCGGCGGCGACCTCGGCGCGTTCGACCGGATCGTTGTCGACGAACGCGACCGTGTCCAGGCCGATGCCCAGCGACTCCGCGATCGCCCGCACCGCTTCGGATTTCGGACCCCAGCCCACCTGGATCGCGGAGAACAGGTCCTCGATCCCGTGCCGGCGCAGCTGATCGGTCGCGATCGCCAGTTCGCCCCGGCTGGCGACGGCGTGCAGAATGCCGCGATCGTCGAGGGCACGCAGACTGCGCAACGCCGCCGGGGTCGGTACGGGCCGGTCGTTCTCCAGCACCACCCCGTCCCAGACCGTATCGTCGAGATCCCAGACCAGGCATTTCACGGGCTCCGCGCGAGCGGTCACACTCCCACATCCGTTCTCCGCAACACCGCGGTACTCCACGCCGCCACCGGACTGCTGTTCAGCAGCAGCGCCGGGGCACCCGGCGGCAGGGTCGCCGCGGCATCGTCCAGATTGATCAGTACGTCCACCGGGCCGAGATGCCCGTAGCGGGCCAGGTTGCCCGCACAAGCGGGGTGGATGGGCCGGCCGAGGGATTCCGCCCAGAACGCGAAGGCACCGGCGGACAGGTTCTGCATCAGGGTGGCCGCGACGTCCTCGGTGAGCAGGCCGTTGTGTGCCAGCAGTTCGGCATTGAGCGCGGCGAACCGTTTACTGCTGTCCACCGCGAGGCGGAAGCTGTACGTGGATTCGTCGGCGCATTCCTCGACCCAGCGTGCGCTGGGAACGTCCCGGTAGTCGATGCGGAACAGGTCTGCGTAGCGGCCGTCGCTGCGTACCGCGATATCGATCAGTTCGTATCGGCTGTCGGCGGCCGCGCCGGTGAGCAGGACCGCGGCCGCACCGTCGCCGAGGATGGTCATCGGACTGCGATAGCGGGCCCGGGTGGGTGTGCGGGCCGCGGTCACCACCAGCACGTTCCGGCAGCGTGGATCACCACGCAGGAGTGCGGCGGCGAGCCGCAGTGCCGCCGAGACCGAGACACAGCCGAGCTCACCGACCCCGGTGACGAACGCGCGGCCGGCGCCCAGTAGATGCTGGAGCCGGGTGGCCTCGGAGGCCAGCAGGTATTGCGGTACCCGGCCCTGCACCAGGATCATGGCGTCGAGGGCGCCGGGTTCGAGCCCGGCGCGGGCGAGCGCCCCCCGCGCGGCGGGCAGGGCGAGATCCACCTCGGTCGCACCGTCGGCGCAGCGCACCCGCTCGATCCCCAGGGAGAGCGCGTGTTCGCGTTGCCGCGGGGGCAGCTCGGCGAGCTCGGGGAGGTCGGTGACCCGCAGGTCCTGTTCGGGGAACACCGCGGTCACCGGTCCGATCCCGATCATCCGCGACCGTCCTCGGCTCGGGCCATCCGGGTGAGTACCTGCTCACCCAGATGCAATGCGGCGATATCGCGAGAACCCTCGATGATCTGCGCGACCGCGGCGTCGCGGGCGAATCGCTGCACGGGGCTGTCCGCCGCACACCCGGCGGCGCCGCAGATCTGTACCGCTTCCGCACCGACCCGGGCCGCCGTTTCCGCGGCGGCGTATTTGGCGGCGACGGTCGCCATCACCGTGTCCGGGTCGCCGGCCGCGCGGGCGCGGGCGGCACGTTCGCACAACGCCCGCGCGGCCTGTACCTCGACCCACCCGCGCCCCAGCGCGGCGCGGATCGTCGCGTGGTCTGCGAGCCGGGTGCCGCCCTGGGTGCGTTCGGCCGCATGTCGTGCGGCCTCGTGCAGGCAGGCCCCGGCCATTCCCGCGGATCCCCAGGCGACGGTGTAGCGCCCATGGTCCAGTGCGGTGCCCAGCACATGGCTGAGCCCGAAACCCGGCGGAGCGATGAGCTGGTCGCGCGGTACGCGGGCACCGTTCAGCGTGATGTGCGCGATCCGGGCACCACGCATACCGAGCTGGCCGGTCACCGGTTCCACCACCACTCCGGGTTGGTCGGTGCGGACGAGCGCGGTGAGCGGACCGTCTTCGGTTCGGCCGAGTACCAGCAGCACATCGGCGACCGCGCCGAAACTCACCCACAGTTTGCGGCCGGATACCCGCAGTTCCGTACCGTCTTCTTCGAATACCGTGGCGACGCCGGCGAGTTCGGTGCCCGCGCCGGGTTCCGTGGCGGCCAGTCCGGCGACGAGTTCTCCGGATACCAGCCGCGGCAGCCAGTACGCGCGCTGGGCGGCGGTCGCCCAGCGGTCGACGGCCGCGCTCACCATGGCCCCGACGGTGAGCAGGCTGCGCAGTGACGTGCACACGGCACCGAGTTCGGCGGCGAGTTCGCCCAGTTCGTACGCGTCGAGACCGTGCCCACCCCACTCCCGCGGGCGGTCCGGGCCGAGGAGCCCGGCCCCGGCCGCGGCGCCGATGACGTCCGCGGGCAGGCCGGTCCGATCCCATTCCGCGGCGTTCTCACGGGCCGCCGCCACCAGCCCGGCGAAACCCGTCACCGCGGCCCGACCCCGATTTTCCTGGTGACGAACCCGGCCAAGCGGCCCGCGGTACGGAAATTGTCCAGGTCCAGATCCTCGACCTCCACGGTGAGAGCGAAGGTCCGCTCCACGTAGGCGACAATTTCCAGCGCCCGAAGGGAATTCACCAATCCCAGCGCGAAGATATCGTCTTCCGGCCGCACTTCGGTCCCGGTCATAGCGCTCAGATACGTTCGCAACTGTTCTGCGAGAACGGGTTCGGGCCCGGTATCACCGGATTCGGCTGGCTGATGCACCCACTGATCCGACCACGGCCGTATGGGCGCCTCAAGCCCATGCTCATTGGGGCAGTAGTTCTTTGGTGGCCGCCTCGCGACGGGACTCCGCGTCACCTCGAAGCGTCGATCGTCCGGTCCTGCCCGGCCTCCTGCGCACCGTCGTGATGCCCGTTCCGGCTCGGCGCCGCATTCGGTTCGCGACACTCCAGGTCACTATTGACCTGGAGTGCTCTCCAGGTCGTAGCGTGTGGTGGACGGAGATCACCGACCACAGCAAGGGGACGACGGTATGGAACTCGGTTTCCACATCCCGATATTCGAGGTCGACGGCGGGACCGCCGCACTCGCGGGCGAACTGGCCCGGGCGGGCGCGGCGGCGGAGAACTCCGGGGCGACGTGGCTGTCGTTCATGGATCACTTCTTCCAGATCGAACCCACCGGCCTCCCGGCCGAGGCCAATATGCTGGAGGGCTACACCAGCCTGGGCTATATGGCCGCGCACACCAGCAGTATCGAACTGGGGCTGCTGGTCACCGGGGTGACCTACCGGCATCCGGGGCTGCTCGCGAAAACGGTCGCCACCCTCGACGTCCTGTCCGGCGGCCGGGCCGCGCTGGGAATCGGCGCCGCCTGGTTCGAGCGCGAGCATCACGGGTTGGGAGTGCCCTACCCGCCGGTGGCGGAACGGTTCGAACGCCTGGAGGAAACGCTGCGGATCAGCGCGCAGATGTGGGATCCGCAGAACAACGGGCCGTTCGAGGGGAAGCACTACCGGCTCGCGGAGACCCTGTGCAACCCGCAGCCGCTGCACCGGCCGACGGTGCTGATCGGCGGCGGCGGCGAGAAGAAGACGCTGCGCCTGGTGGCCCGCTACGGCGACGCCTGCAATCTGTTCGCCTCCACACCGGAGGAGGTCGCGCACAAACTCGACGTCCTGCGCGGGCACTGCGACGATCTGGGCACCGATTACGAGCGAATCCGCAAAACCGTGCTCGCCGGCAGCCCGGAGCCGGGCGCGCACGACGATTTCGTGCGCGATATGGCCGTCTACGCCGGAATGGGCGTCCATACCGCCATCGTGATGCCACCGGGCGGATCACCCGCGCGGTGGATCGATTCGGTGGCTCCGGTCGTGCCGCAGCTCGCCGAACTCTGAATCGCCCGTTTCGCCCGAACCCGCCCCGGACTATCCGGTGACCCGCACCGGCACCGGGCGGCCCGGGGCGGCGTCGGCGGCCAGATCGCGGAAGATCCCGTTGCCCGCGCTGGTCCGCGACAGCGCGTCCGCCGCCAGGATCATCGCGGCGCCGGTCCAGGTGGTGCGTTCCACCGGCCAGCGTTTCCCGTCCGCGTACACCAGCCCGGTCCAGTAGGAGCCGTCGGATTCGCGCAGATGCTGCATACTCGCGAACAGCTGCCGGGCGCGGTCGTGATCACCGAGCGCGTCCAGGGCCAGTACCAGTTCGCAGGTTTCGGCACCGGTCACCCAGGGCCGGTCGGAAACACAGCGGATACCGATATTGCCCACCACGAAAGTGTTCCAGCGTTCCGCGATCCGCGCGTACCCGGCGCGGCCGCGTAGCGCGCCGCCCAGGACCGGGTAGTACCAGTCCATCGAGTACCGGTCCTTCTCGGTGAACACCTCCGGGTGTTCGCGCAGTGCCGTCCCGAGCCGGGTCCGCGCGCGTTCCCACTCCGGGCGCGGATCGCCGAGCCGGCGCGCCAATTCGAGTGCGGCCCCCAGACTGTGGAACATACTGGCCGAACCGGTCACCAGCGCTTCGGGCAGGATGTTCGCCCCGTCGCGCAGCCAGTAGATCTGTCCCTGTTCACCCTGGCTGGCCACCACCAGGTCGATCGCCGCGGACACCACCGGCCACAGCTCGGCGGCGAACTCGGTGTCACCGGTGACGGCGAGATAGTGCCAGATCCCGGTGGCGATATAGGCGCAGAAGTTGACATCGGTGGCGGCGTCCTCGATCGCGCCGTCCCGGAACTGCATGGGCCACGACCCGTCGGCGCGCTGCGTGCGCGCCGACCACATGTAGGCGGCGACCGCCTCGTCGCGCAGACCGGCGACGGTCAGCGCCATGGCGGATTCGATGTGGTCCCACGGGTCGGTATGACCGCCCGGGAACCAGGGAATCGCGCCGTCGGGGTCCTGGACCGCGGCGATCGACTGCGCGGTCTGCAGGCATTGGCGGCGGGTGAGAACAGAAGGTACCGACGGTAGATCAACCGGCGGCACGGGTCACCGCCGGTTTGCTGAAGTACAGGGCGACGCTCTTACCGATCAGCGGGTCGAGTGCCTTCTCCGCCATCCGGGTCAGCCGCGGCTGTTTCATCATGTCCCACACCAGCATCCGGTGATAGGCGCGGACGAGCGAATGATCGGGTTTGTCCACCCCCACCGCGCATTTGATCCACCAGTACGGCGAGTGCAGGGCGTGCACGTGGGTGCGGTGGGTGTGCCGCAACCCGCGGGCGGTGATCTTGTCCCGCAACTCGTCGGCCCGGTAGATGCGGATATGCCCGCCCTCGTTGGCGTGGTATTCGTCCGACAGCGCCCAGCACACCCGTTCCGGCAGCCAGCGGGGCACGGTCACGACGAGCTGCCCGCCGGGTCGCAGGATCCGGACGAGCTCGGCGATGGCGGCGTCGTCGGCGGGGACGTGTTCCAGGATCTCCGAGGCGATGACGACATCGAATTCGCCGGCACCGTAGGGCAGGTCGAGCGCATCGCCGTGGACGGCTTCGGCCTTCGCGCCGGTGGGCGCCTCCCCGGCCTGGGCCATCGCCTCGAACATGGTGGCCACCCCGGCGAGTTCCGGGGCGTCCTGGTCGAAGGCGACCACATCGGCGCCGCGCCGGTAGGCCTCGAAGGAGTGCCGGCCCGCTCCGCAGCCGACGTCGATCACCCGGGTCCCCGGGCCGATTCCGGCGCGATCGAAATCGACGGTCAGCACGAGGCGCCTCCTGTGGTGGTGAGTTCTGCCGGTTCCCCGCCGTGACGGGCGATGGCGCGCTGGTACACCTCGACGGTCTGCGCGGCCACCGATTCCCAGCTGAACACCGAGACCGCGCGCTCGCGGCCGGCGATCTGCATCCGCTGCCGGACCTGCGGGGAGTCGAGCAGGCGGCCGATCACGCGGGCCAGTTCGGCGGAATCGCCGGGCCGGGTGAGTTCGGCGCACACTCCGGGTTCACCCACGACCTCCGGCAGCGCACCGGTGCGGCTGACGACCAGCGGGGTACCGGAGGCCATCGCCTCGACCGCGGGCAGCGAGAACCCCTCGTACAGGGACGGGATGCAGGCGATCTCCGCGGAGGCGAGCACTTCGGCCAGTTCGGTATCGGTCAGGCCGGGGCGGACGGTGACGATATCGGACAGGCCGAATTCGGCGATCTGTTTCTCGGTGGGCCCGTTCGGCTCCAATTTCGCCACCAGCTGCAGTTCGACCCGGTGGGTGACCCGCAGCCGGGCGAGGGCCTGCAGCAGGTGGGTGATGCCCTTGAGGGGTTTGTCGGCGCTGGCGACGGCGACGATCCGGCCGGGCACCCGCGGCCCGCGCGGGGCGAACAGCGCGGTGTCCACACCGAGCGGTACCACGTTCAGCCGGGCCGGGTCGACACCGAAATCGCCGGCGATATCGGCTGCCGACGACGAGGACACGGTGAGCAGGTCCGGGATCCGGCGGGCGATGCGCTGCTGCATGCCCAGGAACCCGTACCAGCGCCGGACCAGCGGTTTGCGCCGCCAGATCGCGGCCGCCAGATCGACCTCACGGTCCTTGGTGATGGGATGGTGCACGGTCGCCACCAGCGGCAGCCGTTGCGCGATATCCAGCAGTCCGCTGCCCAGGCACTGGTTGTCGTGCACCACGTCGAAATCGGCCACCCGGTCGCGCAGCAGCCGCGCGGCCCGCAGGCTGAAGGTCCGGGGTTCGGGAAAGCCCGCGGTCCACATGGTGGCCAGTTCCAGCAGGTCGATCCGGTCCCGGATCTCCCCGGGGTGGGGTGTGCGGAAAGGATTGTCCTCACGGTAGAGGTCCAGGCTGGGGACCTCGGTCAGGGTGACGCGCGGATCGAGATCGGCCGGGTAGGGCTGGCCGGAGAACACCTCGACGTCGTGGCCGAGCTCGGCCAGTCCGGCGCTGAGCCGGCGCACGTAGACTCCCTGCCCACCGCAATGAGGCTTGCTGCGGTAGGACAACAAGGCAATGCGCACGCTAGCTGTCCTCACCTGTCTCGGTGATCGAATTCATGCTCCGCAGTTTGCCAGCCAGCCGTTCGAGGTAGGCACGCACCTCCGGTTCCGGTTTGTCCGGAACCCCGTACAGCACATCGGTGACGCCGTCGGCGGCCCAGGACGCCAGGCGCTCGGCGTCGGGTTTGAAGTCCAGCGCCACCACCCGCGGGGCGCCCTCGCGGCCCGCGTCCGCCCAGGCCTTCTTCAGCGTGGCGAGGCGTCCGGAGATATCGGATTCCCCGGGTGTGGTGATCCAGCCGTCGGCGTTCTTCGCGATCCAGGCGCAGGTCTTCTCGGTGCCGGCGGCGCCGATCAGCACGGGGATGGTGCGATCGACCGGTTTCGGCCAGGCCCAGCTCGGGCCGAAGTTCACGAAGTCGCCGTCGTAGGCGGCCTCGTCCTCGCTCCACAGCGCCCGCATCGCCTCCAGGTACTCGCGCAGCACGGTCCGTCGCTTGTTACCGGGTACGCCGTGGTCGGCGAGCTCGTCGGTGTTCCAGCCGAAACCGGCGCCCAGGGTCACCCGGCCGCCGGAGAGATGGTCGAGGGAGGCGATGGTCTTGGCGAGGGTGATCGGATCGTGCTCCACCGGCAGCGCGACCGCGGTGGACAGCTCGATACGCTCGGTGACCGCCGCCGCCATGGCCAGCGACACCCACGGGTCGAGGGTGCGCATATAGCGGTCGTCGGGCAGGGAGGCGTCGCCGGTCTGGGGGTGTGCGGCCTCGCGTTTCACCGGGATATGGGTGTGCTCGGGGACGTAGAAGGAGCTGAAATCGTTGTCCTCGGCGGCCTTGGCCGCGGCGGCGGGGGTGATCCCGCGATCACTGGTGAACAGAACGATGCCGAAACGCATACCGGTGCCTTGTCTGTGTGAGGGTCGTCGTACCGCGATGGGCCCGCGGGCACGGCGGGGATGAGCGCGGTCGTCAGCGACCGTTCTGGGCGGCCTTGCGGGCCTTTTTGTTGCGCTGGTCGATCTGCGCGCCGATCACGTGGTCCAGGGAGGTTCCGGCCGGCCAGCCGACGTAGTGGCACAGGAACAGCGAGATCTCGCGCAATTCGGTTTCGTCGAGTTCCTCGTTCTGCAGGGCGGCGCCGATCTGGATTCCGGCGACATCGAACAGCCCCTGCGCGGTGAGTGCCCCGAGCAGCAGCAGTCTGCGGTCGCGCAGGCTGAGGCCGGGCCGCGACCAGATATCGGCGAACAGGTGGTCGGCGGTGACCGCGAAATGGTCGCCGGGGCCGTCCTGGAATTCCCATCCGTAGACCTCCGCCATCTTGGCCAGGCCGCGCTCGCGCACGGTCGGCTGCGGGGTGGGGTCGTCGCTCATATCGCTCCTTCTACGCCGGACCGGGCCGGGCGAGAGTGTCTGGACAGGTGTACGGAATATAATTCGGACGATCTCCACCACGCAAGAACATGTTCTCGTTTCGCTACGCCGCACGGTCGGGCGCGAATCCGGTCGGCGACATTCGCGAATCCACCCGGACACCGTATCCAGTCTGGGAAAATTGCTGAATCGTTGTCGGACACATCTCTCGGTGGTAGCGTCCAGACACATGTCCAGCAATGTGTCTCTTCTACCGCTTCGCCGCCCCCGGCGCGGGAAGAACTCGTTCTCGGACCGGATAGACCAGACGGCGCGGCCCCGGCGCGGGAGCTCCCCGGCCCGCGCCGCCGGCCGGCCCCCGCGCAACGCCGCGCGCACCGCCCCGCGCGGCCCCGCCCATACGACGCCGAGGGAGTGCACATCATGAAAATCGAGGCAGATCTGGACCTGTGCCAGGGCCATGCCGTCTGCGCCGCCGAAGCACCCGGCATCTTCTCGGTACCCAAACGCGGGCAGGTCGAGATCCTCGACTCCGAACCCGGACCGGAGCACAAGGCCGATGTCGACAACGCCATCCGCTACTGCCCCACCCAGGCCCTCATGCTCGTCGCCGGCAACGGCGACTGACCCCCCTCCGCAACAGGTTCTTCGAAAGGGACAACACCGATGACAGGTTTCGATCGCGCCGAACTCGACGAAATGGTGCGCCGCTGGGTGGCCGAGAACGAGCGCTGCGAGAAACTGGGCGACTGGAAGCCGCTGGCCGAGATGTACACCGAGGACGCCACCTACGGCTGGAACTACGGCCCCAAGGACGAGTTCATGGCGGTGGGCCGCGCCGAGATCCGCGATCTGGCACTCGGCCAGGAGATGGAGGGCCTGGAGGGCTGGGAATACCCGTACCAGCAGTTCGTGATCGACGAGCGCAGCGGTGACGTCATCGGGTTCTGGAAGCAGACCTACACCACGACGCCACGCGAAGACGGCAGCCTGTACACGGTGGACGGGATCGGCGGCAGCTGGTTCCGCTACGGCGGGAACTACCAGTGGTCCTGGCAGCGTGACTTCTTCGACTTCGGCAACGTCTCGTCACTGTTCCTGGAGATGATGACCAACAAGGCGATGTCGGACGGGATGAACCAGCGCATCGCGAAATCCACCGCCGGCCGGCTGCCCGGCTGGTACCGGATCGGCACCGCGCCCGCCTCCCTATGGTGAACCCGATGACGATACCCACGAGCCGGTTCCACGCGCTCGGCCGCGCGGAACTCGCGGCCCTGGTCCCCGAACTGCTGCTGTGCGGTCAGCTCATCGACCGTTCGGGGATGGCGCACTGCATCTCCGCCTTCGGCCGGGAGGGGATGGCCGAAGTCGCCATCGAGGAATGGCAGCTGTCGAGCCCGGTCTATACCCGGCGTATGCAGCGGGCCCTCGGCTACACCGGCGACGATATCGTCACCATCTTCAAGGGTCTGCAGCTCGATATCGGCGCGCCGCCGCAGTTCATGGACTTCCGGTTCCGGGTCGACGATCCGCACCACGGTGAGTTCTGGCTGGACCATTGCGGCGCCCTGGTCGATGTCGAGCCCATGGGCCCCGAATATGTGACGGCCATGTGCCACGACATCGAGGACCCCACCTTCGACGCCACCGCGCTCGCCACCAACAAATACGCCCAGGTGCGCCCGATCCACCGGCCACCGCGCCAACCCGCGGACCGGCATCCGATGTGCGCGTGGACGGTGGTCATCGATGAATCGCACACCCCTCCGGAGGTACCCCGCAACGCACCTCTGGTGGCCGGATCGGTCGCCGCCGGGTTGCCGCTGGCCGATATCGACCCCGCGGACGAGGGCCGCGCCGACTACAGCGGCCCACTGCTCAGCGATCTGCGATTCCCCGATTTCTCCCATTCCGCCCTGGTCCGGATCGCGGAGGAGGTGTGCCTGCAGCAGCATCTGCTGGTACTCGGTTTCCTGGTCGCCGTCCACGAACGCACCGATGTGGATTCGGCACTCGAGATCGGGCGCAAGCAGCTCATCGGGATCGCCGGAGTCACCTCCGAACGGATCCGCGCCTGCCTCGGGCTCGGCGACGATATCGACGCCCTCGCCGCGGTGCTGCGCGTCCATCCGGCGCTCAATCCCCTGCACTACACCGATGTCGACGTCGAGCCCGGCACCGATGTTCTGCGGGTGCGGTTCCCCGGCACCAGCGGGGCACTCACCGACCGCGGCTGGCTCTCGCTGATCCGCCCCGATCAGCTGGGACCACTGGATTCGCTGGTCCGGGGTGTTAATCCGCGTTTCGCGAGCCGGGTCGCCGAATCCGGGCCCGACGGGTGGACCGCCGAGATCACCCTCGCCGAGACCCCCTTCGCGGAGGCCCCGGAGGTGGCGATCACCCGATTCAGCACCGGCGTGGAGTTCCAGTTCACCGATCGCGGAATACCGCTGCCCCTCACCGTCCTCTGATCCTCCCGGCACGGGAGGATCCGGCACCACCGCAGGATTGACATGGCCAATAACTTCGCCGACCTGTTCGAACATTCCGTCGACGCCGTGCCCGACCGGATCGCATTGATCGAACGAGGCAGGCGCGTCACCTACCGCGAACTGGACGAGCGGTCCAATCGACTCGCCCACCATCTGGCGTCGGTGGGGGTCGGGCACGGCACCCATATCGGTTTCCAGATGCACAACAGCATCGACACGATGCAGACGCTGATCGCCTGCTTCAAACTCGCGGCCGTTCCGATCAATATCAATTTCCGGTACGGCCCGGACGAACTCGCCTACCTCTACGACAACGCCGACCTCGAACACCTCGTCTACCACGCCTGCTACGGGGACGCGGTGCGCGCCGCCGCGCAGCGCTCCCCCCGCCTGAAGTACCTGCTGTGTGTCGCCGACGACCGGGCCGCGGCCGATCCCGGGGTGGACTGCCTGGCCGAGGTCACCGCGGCCGCGCCCACCACCCGTCCCGAGGTCGCCCGCAGCGCCGACGATCTGTTCGTCATGTACACCGGCGGCACCACGGGGATGCCCAAGGGCGTGCTGTGGCGGCAGGAGGATATGTGGCGGGTGCTCGGCGGCGGGATCGACTTCTACAGCAACGAACCGGTCACCGACGAATACCAGCAGTCCCGCACCGGTGCGGCCGGTGAACCCTCCACCTGGATGATCCTGCCGCCGCTCATGCACCTGGCCGCCATGATGCCGACGTTCATCGCGCTGTGGTCGGGCAACTGCGTGATCTTCGAACCGCATTTCGACGCGGCCACCGTGTGGAAGACTGTGACCGCCGAACGCCCGGGCGTCATGGTCATCACCGGGGACGCGATGGCGCGCCCGCTGATCGACTCCTACCGCGCCGATCCCGTCGACGCGACCGGACTGTTCATGATCGCGTCGGGCGCCGCGCTACTCACTCAGCCGACGAAGAACGCCCTGCTGGACCTGATGCCGAACCTGTTCGTCTCCGATTCCATCGGCTCCTCCGAAACCGGTTTCGGAGGCATCGGTTTCGCGCAGAAGGACGACGATCCGGCCCGGAAGCCACGGGTGTCGATCGGGCGCGGCGCGGTGGTCGTCGACGATGCCGGGAAACCCGTGACGCCCGGTGAGGAGGGCTGGTTGGCGAAAACCGGTTCGGTTCCGCTCGGCTACTACAAGGACGACGCCAAGACCGCGAAACTGTTCAAAGTGGTCGACGGCGCACGGATCGTGGTGACCGACGACCGCGCCCGCCTGGAGGACGACGGCACGATCAGCCTCATCGGCCGCGGCAATATGGTGATCAACACCGGTGGTGAGAAGGTGTTCGCCGAAGAGGTCGAGGGCGTGGTGAAATCCCATCCCGCGATCTACGACGCGACCGTGATCGGGGTGGATCACGACCGCTGGGGTCAGCAGGTCGCCGCTGTCGTCAGTCTCACCGCGGACGCCGCCGGATCGCTCGATATGGCCGATCTGCAGAAACACGTGCGCGGCCATCTGGCGGGATACAAGGTGCCGCGGGCGATCTGGATCACCGAGACGATCACCCGGTCGCCCAGTGGGAAACCCGATTACACGTGGGCCAAGCAGTACGCTGCCGGCCGCGCAGCGGACCACCTGCCGGACTGAATCCGCCGCCTTCCGGTGTCCTCGTGCGGAGACTGCCGAAGCACCGGTTCAGGGGTGATCTCGTTCTGTTGTGCCGTGCTGCGAATTGGTATGGCTCGACGGCCGGTCATCGCTGAACCGGTCCTTCCGGCCGGAGCTCAGCGCCGCGAAGAGACCGAACAGGGCGACGACCACCAGCCACGCCGTGGCTCCGAAACTTCCGACGATGGCCGCCCCCCACAGCATGATGAACGGTCCGAAGTACTCCACACGGGACCAATATCCGCAGGGGCCCACATCTTCCGGAATGGTCGCGCATTCGGGATGCCCGATGGCCGCCCAGGAAAGGGTGGCGATCGCCGGAATCGCGACGGCCACAGCGACTACGAGCGCCGCGCCGAAGAGGACCCTGTCCCGCACAGTCATGCGGTAGGAGTGTAATTGCCGACAGCCGGTCCACCGGCGGTGGCGTGGATCCGCACCCGGGCAGACATCGGGTGCGGCCGCCGGGCCGATAGCCGTCAGAGTTCGGGGCTCGGGGCGATTCGTTCGAGAATGCGCAGCGAACTGGTAACCGAGACCTCGCGGAACTCACCGCTGTCAAGGGCGCGCCGGTAGATCCCGTAGGGCGCCTGACCGCCGTCGGCCGGGTCGGGGAACACATCGTGGATGGCGAGGCCGCCGCCGGGAACGACCCATTTGACCCAGCCGCGGTAGTCGCGGTCCGCGGCTTCCTCGGTATGACCGCCGTCGATGAACAGGAACTCGATCGGGGTCCGCCAGGCGCGGGCCACCTGGGCGGACGTACCGACGACGGCGACGACGACATCGCTGAGCCCGGCGGAATCGATGGTGTGCCGGAACCGGGGCAGAGTGTCGAACAGGCCGGTGACCGGATCGACGAGGGTGCTGTCGTGGTACTCCCAGCCGGGCTGATGCTCCTCGGAGCCGTGATGGTGGTCGACGGTGAAGACCACGCCGCCCTGGGCGCGGGCGGCGGAGCCGAGCAGGATCGCCGATTTGCCGCAGTAGGTGCCGATCTCGGTGACGACCCCGCCGCGGCAGTACTTCACTGCCGCGGCGTGCAGCGCGTGCCCCTCGTCCTCCGGCATGAATCCGGTGGCCCGGCGGGCATGATCGAACAGTTGCTCGTCGGTCAGCGGTGTCGTGGGGGCTGGCGAGGTCATACGGGCTGTGGGCTCACTTCCGGGAACGCGGCTGTCGGCGGTGATCGACATTACTGGACGGGCGCCGAACGGCGACGATGTTGCTCGGGCACAGGACCGACACTACTATCTAGACACATGTCCGAAGGCGATTCCAGAATTCTCGAGGCCACTCGGCGCCGCCTGAGCGGAAAGCAGGCGGACACGGTGGACCGGCTCACCAAGGCCGCGATGGAGGTACTGGCCCGCGAAGGGTTCGCCGGACTCACCATCCGGATGGTCGCCGGCGCGGCCGGGGTGGGCACCGCCACCGCCTACACCTATTTCTCGTCGAAGGAACATCTGGTCGCCGAGATCTTCTGGCGGCGGATCCGATCCTCGCAGACCCCGGTCAGCGAGGACGCCGACCCCACCGTGCGGGTGCTCGCCGAACTCCGCGGAATCGCCCTGCTGGTGGCGGACGAACAGGAACTCTCGGGCGCGGTCACCAGCGCCCTGCTCGGACGCGACCCGGATGTCGAACATCTGCGCACCAGGATCGGGGTGGAGATCCGCGCGCGCATCACCCGGGCGCTGGAACCGGAAGCCGACCCCGACATCGTGGAATCGCTGGAATTGCTGTACGCGGGGGCGCTGGTGCGCGCCGGTATGGGCTACGAATCGTATGCCGATATCGCCGACCGGCTGGAACGAGCGGCGCTGCTCGTCCTGAAATAGCCGGCCGAGCCCGTCACTCGGTGACAGCGGCGCGGCGGGTATGCGAGAACACCAGCCGCGCGAACTCGCCGAGCAAATCCTCCAGGCACACCTGCTGCCCGGCCGCCACCATCTGCTGATAACCGATGAGCATGGCCATACCGAGTTCGGTATCCACGGCCGCGATCCGCTCGTCGGCCACCACCCCCATGATCGTCTTGCGCACGGTCCGGCGCCGCGATTCGTCGACCCGCTTGAGGGCCACCCCCACCGCCTCGTCGTTGGCGGCCCAGGCCCGGATCGCCGCCTCGGCCCGGTGATGCAGGCCCAGCGTGAGATCCGACAGGGCGCGGATCGCCTGTTCGGGGGCGGAGGGATCGAAATTCAGGGTCCGCAGGATGAGCACCTGCCGGTTCTCCCAATGCTCCAGCAGCGCACCCACATACGACTGCCAGCTCCCGAAATGATGGTAGAACGAGCCACTGGTCACACCCAGGCGGCGGCACAGCACACCGATATTGAGGTTGCGGAAACCCAGCTCGGACAGGACCTCCAGGCCGGTGTCGAAGTAGTTGTCCTTACTGACGATACGAGACATACGGCGCCGATCTCTTCGCGGAACGGATGGGAGAATTCGAGCATCGAACAGTACCCCATCGGCACCGTCGGCTTCTTCACCATGGTGAGAGATCACCAGCCGCGCCGGTGTGAACCCGGGCGGCGAAAGCACTTGTGCCCGAACCGGACCGCCGCCCCACCGGGTCGGTGTCAGCGTAGCCGCACACCCAGCAGCGCGTCGACCGCGGCGGCGATTTCGGCGCCCGCCCCGGAATCGGCGCCTCCGTAGTCGAGGGTGTCGCGCGCCCAGGCGTCGACGGCGGCCAGCGCGCGCGGTGTATCCAGGTCGTCGGCCAGGTGGGTGCGCAGCCGCGCCACCGTATCGGTGGCCGCGGCGGCGGCCGGCGCGGCGGCGGCGCGGCGCCACAGATCCAGGCGGGCCTGCGCCTGCGCCTGCACATCCTCGGTCCACGAACGGTCGGTGCGGTAGTGCCCGGCGAACAACCCGAGCCGGATCGCCGCCGGATCCACGCCCCCGGCCCGCAGCTTCGACACCAGCACCAGATTGCCCTTGGACTTCGACATCTTCTCGCCGTCCAGGCCGATCATGCCGGTGTGCACATAGTGGCGGGCGAACCGGCGCCCGGCCGCCAGGGCTTCACCGTGCGCGGCGGAGTACTCGTGATGGGGGTAGATCAGATCGCTGCCGCCACCCTGGATATCGAATTCGCTACCCAGCCGGTTCACCGCGATCGCGGCGCATTCGATATGCCAACCGGGCCGTCCCGGCCCGAACGGCGACGGCCACGACGGTTCACCGTCGCGTTCGGCGCGCCACAGCAGTGCGTCCAGCGGGTCGCGTTTCCCAGGACGTTCCGGGTCGCCGCCGCGTTCGGCGAACAGCCGCTCCATCGTGGCGCGGTCGTAGCCGGATTCGTAGCCGAACTGATCGGTGGCGTCGGTGCGGAAGTAGATATCGGGGTAGCGAGAGTCCTCGACGGTGTAGGCGGCGCCCGATGCCAGCAGTTTGGCCACCAGTTCGACGACTTCGTCCACCGATTCGACCGCGCCCACATAGTCGCGCGGCGGCAGCACCCGCAGCGCCGCCATATCCTCGCGGAACAGTTCGATCTCGCCGTTGCCCAGGTCGCGCCAGTCCACGCCGTCGCGGGCGGCGCGCTCGAACAGCGGATCGTCGACATCGGTGACGTTCTGCACGTAGTGCACATCGTGCCCGGCATCACGCAGTACCCGGTTCACCAGATCGAACGTCAGATAGGTGGCGGCGTGGCCGAGATGGGTCGCGTCGTACGGGGTGATCCCGCAGACGTACATGGTTGCCGTGGTGCCCGGTGTGACCGGGCGGATACAGGAGTCGGCGGTATCGTGCAGACGCAACGGAGGCCCTGCTCCGGGGACCGCGGGAATCGGGGTATCGGACCAGGACTGCATACCTCCGAGAGTAGAGGTCGACGCTGTCCGCTCACCGCCCGCCCCGCCCGCCGCCGCGCCACCGCGGCTGCGGATGGGGCCTGGACCTGCACGAACCCGGCCGCGCGGCGGAGGCAACCGTTCACCTCGAGCAGAACGAATGGTCGGATGAACCGGCCCGGGCCGGGGTCAGAACGCCGGCCACGGGATCGGCCGCGGCGTCTCCGGGAACGGCATCACCGGATCGTCGAGCAGCCGTTTGGCGCGGCGCAGCAGCGCGTCGATCTCGGCGTCTGTCAGATACTCGGCCAGGCGATCCGCCGACTCGCCCGGCAGGGTCTCGGTGAACGCCGCGATATCGGCGAGCAGATCCCCGGGAACCGGGTCCCCGGCCCAGCCCCACAGCACGGTGCGCAGCTTGTTCTCCTGATGCAGGCAGATTCCGTGGTCGACGCCGTACACCCCGCCGTCGACCGCCTCCAGAGCATGCCCGCCCTTACGGTCGGCATTGTTCAACAGCACATCCAGCACCGCCATCCGCCGCAACCGCGGATCGTCGGCGTGCACCAGCGCCACCTCGTCCCCGGCCCCGTCATAGGCGCGCAGGATCTCCCGGTAGCCATCGGGCACCAGCTCCGGCGGGCACAGATCCACCAGATCCAGCCGGGTATCGGCGGCCGCACGCGGGTCCCGGGTGGTGATCCAGCGCTGCACCATCCCCGGTCCGTACGGGCCGTCCCGCAGCACCGTCTCCGGGATCACCGTCCAGCCGAGCGCACCGCAGATGAGATACGACGCCACCTCCCGGCCCGCCAGCGTGCCATCGGGAAAATCCCACAGCGGCTGCTCGCCGCGTACCGGCTTGTACACCACCCGCACCGCCCCCTCCGCGGTGGCCAGATCGCAGACCAGGGTGACGTTGCTGGCGACCCCCACCCGGCCCAGCACCGTCAGTTCACCGGTGGACAGCACGTCCCCGGTATCGGGCACGCTCACTCCTCCAGATCACTCGCGCCGAACAGTTCACCGCGTTTGTACCCGTTGGTCCGCACACACATGTGGCCGCGCGCCGACAGCGGCTCCCCGCACAGTGGGCAGGGGGGCCGACCGGCCGCGATCACCCGCGTGGACCGCAAGGCGAACTCCCGCGCCTGATCGGGGGTCAGGAACACCCGCACCGCGTCGGGACCCTCCTCGGTGTCGTCGAGCACCACCGATTCGTCGACCTCGGTCTCGGTGATCGCCAGCAACTCCACCACCACAGCGCCCGCGTCGGCGTCCCAGCCCAGACCCATCGTGCCGACCCGGAACTCCGCATCGATAGGGGTCACCAGCGGGTCGTTGTCGTTGACCGCATCGGCCTGTGGCGGCA
The DNA here is from genome assembly GCF_040638875.1 of Nocardia sp. NPDC024068. Lineage (NCBI taxonomy): Bacteria > Bacillati > Actinomycetota > Actinomycetes > Mycobacteriales > Nocardiaceae > Nocardia > Nocardia sp. NPDC024068. The sequence continues at coordinate 271,379 of NZ_JBEZYU010000002.1, forward strand.
CCTCGGCACCGAACCGGCGCTGCACTTCGTCCAGCAGCAGCCCCATCCGGTCGGCGAGAACTTTCACCTGCTGCTTCTCCAGCAGCACGCTCACCACCCGGGGTTCCTCCACTGCCTGCAGATAGAACGCGCGGTCGCCCGGCTCACCGACAGTTCCGGCGACGAAACGTTCGGGGGTGCGGAAAACATGGATTGCGCGTGACACATGCACCTCCTGATACGTGACCCTGTTCGGCTGCGGTGCTCCGCTGCGCCGTATCCCGGCGCGGACGCCGATTCGCCCGAAGCCGCCGAGAGGTGGCGCATCCGCCGGTATCGGGCATACCCATTATCCGTCTTTCCTTCCCGCCCCGATCTCCCCGCCGGGCACCGGGCCGGACGTCCCGGATTCGGCCGCCGGTGCGGGCGCCAGCCCCGACAGGTCCGCGCCGGTGTCGTTCATCCGCGCCACGAACGGGGCGGTGCGGGTGTAGCGGATCACGCTGAGCGATGCCGGCTCGACCATGATCCGCTGGAAACCGTCCAGATGGATGCCCAGCGCGTCGGCGAGCACCGATTTGATGACGTCACCGTGTGTGCACGCCACCCACAGCCGGTCACCGTCGTGCAACTCCGCCAGCGCGCGATCGTGTTCCCGGATCGCCGACACCGCCCGCGCCTGCACCTGCGCCAAGCCCTCACCACCGGGGAACACCGCCGCCGAGGCATGCCGCTGCACCACCTGCCACAGTGGTTCGGCCAGCAGGTCCTTGATCTTGCGGCCCGTCCACTCGCCGTAGTCGACCTCGGCGAGCCGGTCGTCGACCACCGGTTCCAGGCCGAGCCCGGCCGCCACCGGGGACACCGTGCGCTGGCAGCGCAGCATCGGCGAGGTGACGATCCGGGTGATCGGCAGCCCGGCCAGCCGCTCCGCGACGACCCGGGCCTGCTCACCACCGCGATCGGTGAGCTCCACCCCCGGGGATCGTCCGGCAAGAGTGCCACCGGTATTGGACGTCGACACACCGTGCCGCAGCAGGATCACCGTCATATCGCCAGCCTAATGGGCGCGGCCGCGCGCGGTCTCCAGGTGAACCCGCGCCGGGCGCCGGTACCGGTCATGTCGCGGCCACGACCCCGCCCGCGAGCAGCCCGATGATCACGAACCCCAGCACGATCCGGTAGCCGACGAACCAGTAGAACGAATGCTTCTCCACGAACCGCAGCAGCCACGCCACCGACGCATAGCCGACCACGAACGAAATCAGGGTCGCCACCAGCAACTGCGGCCCCGATGCGTTCAGGCCGTCACCCGCGGGCTCGAAAGCGTCCGGGAGACTGAAAAGTCCGGACGCGGTGACCGCCGGGATCGCCAGCAGGAACGAGAACCGCACCGCCGCCTCACGTTTCAACCCGAGGAACAGCCCGGCGCTGGACGTGGCGCCCGACCGGGAAACCCCCGGGATCAGCGCCAGGCACTGCGCGAAACCCATCACCAGACCGTCGCGGGTGGTGAGTTGTTCCAGCGACCGCTCTTTCCGGCCGAAATGTTCGGCCGCCGCGATCACCAGCGCGAATACGATCAACATGATCGCCACCAGCCACAGATTGCGGGCCCCGGTACGGATCTGGTCCTTGAATACGAACCCCAGCACCCCGATCGGGATGGTGGCGATGATCACATACCAGCCCATGCGGTAATCGAGTTCGCGCTGCGCCTCGGCACCGGGGTCGTACCCGATCGGACCCGAGCCGGTGACGACCGGAAGTTTGGTGGTGACCATTTCGCTGACCGGGACGGTCTCCCGGGACCGCGCGGTCAGCTTCTCGAATACGGTGGCGCACCACACGCAGACGATGCGCCAGATGTCCTTGGCGAAGAACAACAACACCGCCGCCTCGGTACCGAGCTGGGTGACGGCGGTGAACGAAGCACCCGCGTCGTCACCGAAGAACACCGAGGACACGATCCGCAGATGCCCCGACGACGAAACCGGCAGGAACTCCGTCAGACCCTGCACCAGCCCGAGCACCAACGCCTGCACCCAGGTCATCGACTCGCCAACCACACAACCTCCTGAACCACGCCGAAAACCCGCTCCGCCTTCGGTCTTACGGCATCCCGCCCGCGAACGGGCACGGCGATCGACCGCAGCGACCCTACAATGCCCGCCGCGCGCCGCGCGCGGCGGACCGCCTCCCCCGCCGGACACGCCACACCGACGAGTTCGCCGCGAACGGTCACCGAGCGGTCACGCTCTAGGCTGGGCGCCGTGAGGAAACGTCCAACCGTGCCGTGTCTTCTGCGCAGGAGCGAGGGCCCTGCCGGGTCACGCTCTGCTACCGCCGCTCCCGTACCGGACACGGAGACCCGGTGATGGAACAGCGCACCGTCGGCCGCAGCGGACTGCGGGTGTCACGGATCGGCCTGGCCACCCATACCTGGGGCGGCCACACCGACGCCGATACCGCCGCCGCGCAACTGATCGCGTTCGCCGAAGCCGGCGGCACCCTCGTCGACACCTCCCCCTCCTACACCGGCGGGGCGGCCCAGCGCATCCTGGCCGATCTGCTGGGAGATCTGGTGTCACGCGACGAACTCGTGCTGTGCGCCGGCGCCGGGCTGGTACCGCATCTGCCCGCCGTACCCGCCGGCAGCGACCCACCACCCCCCGACCCCACCCGGGTCGGCATCGACTGTTCCCGCCGTACCCTGCTGCGCCAGCTCGACCGCACCCTGCTGGAACTGGGCACCGACCACCTCGACCTGTGGCAGGTCACCGCCTGGGATCCGGTCACCCCGCTCGACGAGGTCGCAGGGACCCTCGACCACGCCGTACGGTCGGGCCGCGTCCGCTACGCCGGGGTCCGCGGCCTCACCGCCTGGCAGCTGGCCAGCCTCGCCGCGATCACCCCGATCACCTCCGTCCAGACCCCGTACTCGCTGCTCACCCGCGGCGCCGAGGACGACACGGTCCCGGCAGCCACCCATCACGGCGCCGGTATCGTCGCCACCGCACCGCTGGCCGCGGGCATCCTCACCGGCAAATACCGCGACGGTGTGCCCGCCGACTCCCGTGCCGCCGACGAGGCGACAGCCGCCGAGATCCGCGGCCGGCTCGACGACGACCGCGCCACCGCCGTCGTCGACGCCCTGGTCACCGCCGCCGACGGCCTGGCGACCTCACCGCTGGCGGTCGCCCTGGCCTGGGTCCGTGACCGGCCCGGCGTTGCGAGCATGTTCGTCGGCGCGCGCGATATGGGACAACTCACCGGGGTCCTGGCCGCCGAAACCCTCGAACTGCCACGCGCGATCGCCGCCGCCCTCGACGATGTGAGCTCCACCGCGTAGCCGGGGGCGGGCGCGAGACCCACACAGCGGCACGGATTAGCCTTGCCTGCATGACGAGCGAGTCGGGCCCGGAGGCGGTAGCGCAGCGTAACCACGGAGGGCCCTCGCTCGGGCTCCGGAGGCATCGCGGGCGGTCTCTCCGTGCGGCGCGCGCACTCCTGGCCGGTCTGGCCGCCGGTCTGCTCGTGCTCACCGCGGCCTGCGGCGGCTCCGAACCCGCCGGACAGCAGGGCCCGGCCACCGCCGCCCTCGACGACCTCGACCCGGTAGCGCTCACACCTCCCCCCACCCCGGCGCTGCCGGCGACCGTCCGGTCCTTCGACGGCACCGACGTCACCGTCACCGACGCGAGCCGTATCATCGCGGCCGACCGGTACGGGACCCTCGCCCAGATCGTGTGGGGGCTCGGCCTCGGCGACAACCTGGTCGGACGCAGCACCGCCGCATCGTTTCCCGCGGTCTCGGACCTGCCGAACGTCACCGGGGGCAACGGGGCGCTGAACGTGGAATCTATTCTGGCGCTGCGTCCCAGCGTCTTCCTCACCGACACCACCAGCGCCTCCCCCGCCGTCCGCGAACAACTGCGCGCCACCGGCATCACCGTCGTCTATTTCGATCCCGAACGCACCATGGAGGGCGTGGTACCGCAGATCGAAGCGGTTGCCGCCGCCCTCGGCGTCCCGCAGCGCGGACAGCTTCTGGCCCAGCGCACCAGCGACGAGATCGCCGCGGCCTCGGCCGCGGTCCCCGCCCAGGACCCGCCGCTGCGCATCGCGTTCCTGTACCTGCGGTCCAGCGCCATCACCATGCTCGCCGGTCCGGGCTCCGGCGCCGACGCGCTGATCGCCGCCCTCGGCGCCCACGACGCCGGGCAGGAAGCCGGACTCACCGAACCGTTCACCGCCATCACCAGCGAGGCGATGATCGCGGCCGCCCCCGACGTGCTGCTGGTGATGACCGACGGAATGAACTCCATCGGCGGGGTCGACGGCATCACGCAGATCCCCGGCATCGCCCAGACCCCCGCCGGCCGCAACAAACGCATTGTCGATATGGCCGACGCGGTGCTGCTGTCCTTCGGTCCCAACACCGGCCGGGTGATCACCGCACTGTCCGGCGCGGTGTACGGCCGGACGGGCGTATGAGCACCGACCTCGACCGTCCGCCGGCACCCCCGGCCACCGCCGGCCGGCAACGCCGCTACCTCACCACCCTCACCGTCGCCGTGCTCGCACTGATCGCGCTGGCCCTCGCCTCGGCCGCCATCGGCCAGGTCCCCACCGGCCCGGCGGAGGTCGCCGGCAGTATCGCCCACCGCATCGGCCTGGACTGGGGGCCGCTGCCGGCCCACCCGGCCGGGGAGGTCACCCTCTGGGAAGTGCGGTTTCCGCGGGTACTGCTGGCGATCCTGGTCGGCGCCGCCCTCGCCACCGCCGGCGCCCTGCTACAGGGCGTTTTCGCCAACCCACTCGCCGAACCGGGCGTGATCGGGGTGTCGGCCGGCGCCGCCGTCGGCGCCGGCGCGGTGATCGTATTCGGCGGCGCCTTCGTCGCCGCCTGGTCGGTGGCGGCCGCGGCGTTCGCCGCCGGACTGATCACCACCGTCCTGGTTTATGTCCTGTCGCGCGCCAACGGCCGCACCGAAGTGGTGACCCTCGTCCTCACCGGTGTCGCCATCAACGCGTTCGCCGGCGGCCTCATCGCGTTCCTGCTGTTCGTCGCTTCCCCCGCGGCCCGCGACCAGATCGTGTTCTGGCAGCTGGGCAGCCTCAACGGCGCCACCTGGGATGCCGTGGCCGTGGTCGCCGTCCTCACCGTCGCCGGAATCGCCGCCGCGATCGTCGTCGCCCCACGGCTGGATCTGCTCGCACTCGGCGAATCTGCGGCCCGCCACCTCGGCGTCGACGTGGAACGGCTGCGGCGCGCCGTGATCGTGATCGTCGCGATCCTCACCACCGCCGGAGTCGCGTTCACCGGCATCATCCTGTTCGTCGGGCTGATCGTTCCGCACGTCGTCCGCATGATCGTCGGCCCCGGCCACCGCGCGCTCATCCCGATCAGCGCCGTCACCGGCGCCGTCGTGCTGCTCGCCGCCGATGTCGCGGCCCGCTCCCTGGTCGACAACGCCGACCTGCCGCTGGGGATGCTCACCTCACTGATCGGGGGGCCGTTCTTCTTCTGGCTGCTGCGGCGCACCCGCGCCCGGGCGGGAGGCTGGGCATGACCGCGTCCACCCCGGCCCCGCTGCGCCGCGGCCTCGGCGGCCTGCTACACCGTTCCCACGCGCTACCCGCTCCCCACGAACCCGGCGCCGTCACACTGCGCGCCCGCGCGGTCACCCTGGACCGGCACGGCGGCGGCGGGCATCCTCGACGCGTTCTCGACGCTGTCGACTTCGACGTCACCGCCGGGGAGGTCGTCGCCCTCGTCGGGCCCAACGGCGCCGGAAAATCCACCCTCCTCGCGGTCCTCGCCGGCGAACTCGACCCCGGACACGGCACCGTCGAACTCGACGGCCGCCCCCTCACCGGCTGGACGCCGATCGATATGGCCCGCCGCCGCGCTGTCCTCCCGCAATCACACGCGGTGGGTTTCCCCTTCACCGCCGCCGAGGTGGTGGCGATGGGCCGCGCCCCCTGGCAGCGCACCCCCCGGGCCGCCGGCGATGACGCAGCGATCACGGCCGCGTTGGCGGCCACCGACAGCACCCATCTCGCCGACCGGGCATTCCCCAGCCTGTCCGGCGGTGAACGCGCTCGCGTCGCCCTCGCCCGCGTCCTCGCCCAGGACACCGCCACTCTGCTACTGGACGAACCCACCGCCGCCCTCGACCTCGGACATCAGGAAGCAGTACTCACCCTCGCCGCCGACCGCGCGGCCGCGGGCGCCGCCGTAGTGGTGGTACTGCACGATCTGGCGTCGGCGGCCGCCTACGCCGACCGGGTCACCGTCCTCGACGGTGGCCGGCTCGCCGCCGCCGGACCACCCCGCGACGTGCTCACCGGCGAACTGCTCAGCCGCGTCTACCGGTATCCGATCGAGGTGCTCGACCACCCGGGCACCGGTGCGCAACTGGTGTTGCCGGTGCGCGCACCGGATCCCGCGGCCGCGCCCTGACCGGGAGGCGGGTCCTCTACTCCGGCCGCCAGATCAGTTTCAGCACCGCCGGGGTCAGCAGCATCCGGATCACCGTCGCGTCCAGCACCAGCGCCGCGATCATTCCGTAGGCGATGTATTTCATCATCACCAGCTCCGAGAAACCGAACGCGCCGGTCACCACGATCAGGATCGCCGCCGCCGAGGTGATCACACCGCCGGTATGTGCGATGCCGTAGCGGATCGCCTCCGGTGGCGCCGCGCCGGCCTCCCGAGCCTCCACCACCCGTGACAACAGGAACACCTCGTAGTCGGTGGACAACCCGAACACCACGGTCACGATCAGCACCAGCACCGCGAACATCAACGGACCCGGAGTGAAATCGAACAGCTCGGCCCCGTGGCCCTCCACGAACAGCCACGTCAGGATGCCCAGCGTGGCGCCCAGGCCCAGCGCCGACATCGCCACCGCTTTCACCGCCAGCACCAGCGACCGGAACGCCGCGTACATCAGCGCCAGCGCGGCCCCGATCAGCAGCAGCGCGAGCAGCGGCAGACCGTCCAGCAACCCGTTGATACTGTCGCGCTCCAGCGCCGGCACACCGGCCACCATCACCTGCACGCCGCCCGGTTCCTCGATCGAGCGCAACACCGCGATCGCCGTATCGGCATCCCGCTCGTCTACCAGACCGGCCTCCAGCACATTGATCCCGTCCCGGGTCGGCGCCGCCGGCTCGAACGGACCCGTCAGCCCCGGGGTCGCGTTCGCCTGCACCCGGATATCGCTCAGCTGCGCGGCATCCGCGCCCGTCACCACCAGCCGCAACGGCTCGGTCCGGAAACCGGGAAACAACGCGTCGAATTTCTCCTGCGCCACCCGCGCCGGATTGTCGTCGGCCAGATACCGCTCGCTCAAACCCCCGAACTCGATATGCCGGAACGGCGTCATCAGCAGCAAAAGCCCCAGCAGCACCACCACGATCACGGCCCACGGCCGCTTCATCGCCCATACCGCCAACCGGGAGAAGATCCCGCGATCGATCTCGGCCTCGGTACTGGCCCGCGCGAAACGCCGCCACTGCCACAGATCGATCCGGTGACCCGCGATCCCCAGCAACGCCGGCAGCGCCGTCACCGACAGCAGCGCCGCGAGGAGCACCGAACTGATACCGCCATAGGGCACCGACCGCAGCACTCCGTTCGGGTAGATGAACAGCGCGCCCAGGCTCACCGCGATGATCGCCGCCGAGAACAACACCGTGCGCCCCGCGGTGGCGACCGTCCGGGCCACCGCGTCCTCCACGCTCCGGCCCGCCGCCAGCTCCTCCCGGAACCTGGTCACCGTGAAAAGTCCGTAGTCGATCGCCAACCCCAGGCTCACCAGCGTCACCACCGCACTGGCGAACACATTCACCTCGATATGGCCGGTGAGCAGCCGCATGATGCCCTGGGTTCCCAGGATGGTCATCCCGCCGACCAGCACCGGCAGCAACGCCGCCACCACCCCGCCGAACACGAAATACAGCAGCAGCGCGACCAGCGGTAACGCGATCATCTCCGCGCGCCGGATATCGTCCTGCATCCCGGTGTTGATCCCCTCCACCACCGGCTGCAACCCCGCAAGCTCCACCGTCGTCCCGGCAGGGCCGGCCCCCGGGCCGGCCCGCAGATCCGGGGTGATCGCGGCGAAGTTGTCGACCGTCGCCGATCCCTCGCCCCGCAGGCCGATACTCGCGAACGCATGTGTCCGGGAATCGTCGGCGAACTGCCCGGACAGGGCACTGTCCCAATAGCTGTCGATCCGCAGCACCTGATCGGGATGGTCGCGCAGCAACCCGGCGAGCTGCGCCCGGACCTCGGCACGCACCTGCGGATCGTCCACGGTCTTACCCGGCGGCGCCGTGTACAGGGCGATCACATCACTGTCGGTGTCCCGGCCGAACGTGGTATCGGCCAGTTTCGACGCCGCCACCGACTCACTGGACTCGTCGAACCAGCCCTCCTGGGTCAGCCGATCCGCCAGATCCCGCCCGTACAGCCCGGACAACGCCACCACGAACAAGAACACCACGAGCACCGCAATCCGGTGCCGGAACACGAAACGACCCCACCGATGGGTCTGCGCGGCCATCACTATCCGGCCGCCACCTACCCGCAGGCCGCGGTGCGGTAATCGGCCGAACGCAGAATTCCGCACAGATCCGTCCGCGACAACTTCCAGGCACCGTCGAGATAGATGAAATGCACCACCGTCGTGCGGACCGCGGTACCCGAACCGTCCTTGTCCAGGCGCAACGTGGCCGTCACCGTGCCGTCGTGATTATCGAACACCGGATCGGTGACCCCGTACACCGCGCGCGGATTGTCCTGCAGCGCCCGGTACATATCCGGAATCGCCTCGCGGAACGCCTCCCCGTCCTCGATCAACGCCGTGCGCTCCGAATCGGGCAGATCCGGATCCAGGGCCCGCTTGATCTGATCGTCCAGCTCCGCCGCTGTCGGCAGCGCTCGCGACGCCAGCTGCTGTGACGTCGCCGCCGCGGACGCGGACAACGCCGCCTTGGCCGACGACCGCGCCGCCGCCACCGCATCGGAATCGGCCCCGGAATCGCATCCGGTGGCCAGGACCGCCGCGACCAGCGCCGCAGCGGCCGAGCCGGCGCGCCACGCGCGGGACGGCCGGAGAACAGGTGTGTACCACATCACGTACTAGTTAACCACCATTCACTGCCTGCCCTCGATTACCGACCCCAGCCGCGCCAGCAGCGCGCGCACGGTCGGAACATTACGGTCCCGCGGCGGTGACGTCGCGTCCGGCAGCAGATCCCGTACCAACGCCACCACACTGCGCGCATCGTCGAGATCGATATCGGTGATCCGGGTTTCCGCCACGGCCACCACATCCTCGGGGCCGGGCACCTCCGTATCCAGGTCCGCCCGGTAGATCTCCAGCCGTAACGTCGCCCGCACCGTCCGGAACGCGTACGGGTGCCCGTCCCCCGTACGGCCGAACCCGTGCGCGAACGGCCCCGTGGTCACCTCATCGGCGGAAAATCCCGATTCGTCGTGCATCGTCGTCTCCTGACCTCCGCACCTTCCGATTCGTACGGTAGTCCGGCGCCCGGACCGCCCACTGTCGACACCCCCGTATACCCCGCTGCCACACCGTCCTACCCGGGCGTGGTCAGATAATCGAATGCAGCATCGGTCGTTCCCGGACACCGCGCCACGAGTTCGGCGCCCACGACCACGTGCCCTGATCGCCGTGCTGCTGGCCGCGCTGGCCCTGTCCGGCTGCTCGGACGACCCCGAACCCGGCGCCGGCGACGCCCCGACCCGCGAACCGGCCGCACCCGCCGTCTCCCCGGCAACGACCACCGCACCGGCCGGGCAGGTCTACCCTGCGCCCACACCCGTCGGCGCCCTGGCCGCCGACCCCGGCAGCGGCAACCTGGCCGCGCTCGACCCGGCCGGCACAACACTCACCTTGTTCACCACCGCCACCCAACCGCCCACCGGCCACCGCGTCGCCCTCCCCGCGCCCGCCGTCGCACTCTCCCCCGGCACCCCCGGTGAAATCCTGGCTGCCGCCGACGGCGTGATCCTGCGCATCGACGCCGCCACTCGTGCCGTCACCGAGATCCCCGCCGGCGCGGATCTGCGCTCCGTGCGGTCCCGGCCCGACGGAACCCTGATCGCAGGTACCGCCGACGGCCGTGTCCTCGTCCTGGACCGCACCGGCCGGAGCCTCCACACCGTGACCGGGCTCGCCTCCGCCGACGCGCTCGCCCTCACCGGCGACACCCTCGCCGTCCTGGACCGCCGCCAGACCCTGCTGACCGAGATCGAACCCGGCTACGAACACCTCGGCCTGGCCCTACGGGCCGGAGCGGGCGCCGCGAACCTCGTCGAAGCGTCCTTCGACCGGGTCGTCGTCACCGACCCCGACAGCGGCCAGCTGCTGGTGTTCACCACCGATCCGCTCGTGCTGCGCCAGCGATACCCGGTAGGATCGTCGCCTTACGCACTCGCCTACGACCGGCGTTCTGACACCGTATGGGTGACGTGCACGCAGAGCAACGAGATCGTCGGCTACGACCTGTCGGCGGGATCACCGCGCGAAGTCGGCCGCTACCCCACCGTCCGGCAGCCGAACACGGTGACCGTCGACGAGTCCACCGGCGATCTCTATATCGGCTCGGCAACCGAACCGGGTCTGCAGCGGATACCCGCGGACCAGCGCAAGAGAGGGCAGTGATGGCATCCACTCCACGTGCGGCCACCCCGCGTACAACACTCCCGGCGACCTGGGACACCAGCAGCGACGACTACGAGTACGTACCGCTGCGGCTACCGCCCGACGTCACCCGGGTCACCGCCTCGATGCGGCTCGCCATCCAGGCCGAATTCGGCGGCTGGGAACTGTCCCGGGTCCGCGCCTACACCGACGGGAGCCGGCGCGTCCTGTTACGCCGCCGCAAAACCGCCCTCACCGGCCCGGCGGGCACCGCCGCGGAGCTATGAACGTGCTGTACCGATTACTGCTGAACCTCATGTTCCTGGTGCCGCCGGAAACGATCCACCGCATCGTCTTCGCCGTCATCCGCACCGTCACCGCCCTCACACCCGCCCGCGCGCTGCTGCGCCGCGTACTCGCCGTCGACGACCCGATCCTGCGTTCCACCGCGTTCGGCATCGACTTCCCCGCACCGCTCGGGCTGGCCGCCGGCTTCGACAAGGACGCCACCGGCGCCGACGCCTGGGGCGCACTCGGCTTCGGTTTCGCCGAGATCGGCACCGTCACCGCCGCCGCCCAGCCCGGTAATCCCGCACCCCGCCTGTTCCGGCTACCCGCCGACCGTGCCCTGATCAACCGGATGGGCTTCAACAACCACGGTGCCGCCGCCGCGGCAGCCCGCCTGCACGGACGCGCCACCACCGTCCCGATCGGCGCCAATATCGGCAAAACGAAGGTCGTCACCCCCGACCGTGCCGCCGACGACTACGCCACCAGCGCCCGCCTGCTCGGCCCACTCGCCGACTTCGTGGTCGTCAACGTCAGTTCCCCCAATACCCCGGGCCTGCGCGATCTCCAAGCCGTGGAATCACTACGTCCGGTCCTGGCCGCGGTCCTGAACAGCGTCCGGGTACCGGTGCTCGTGAAGATCGCCCCCGACCTGTCCGACGAGGATATCGACGCCGTCGCCGATCTGGCCGTCGAATTGGGGCTGGCCGGAATAGTCGCCACCAACACCACCATCGGCCGCGCCGGCCTCGCCAGTGACCCCGGCGAAGTCGCCGCCCTCGGCGCCGGCGGATTGTCCGGCCCGCCGGTCGCCGAACGCTCACTCGACGTGCTGCGCCGGCTCTACGCGCGGGTCGGCGACCGGCTGGTCCTCATCTCCGTAGGCGGAATCGAAACCCCCGAGCAGGCGTGGGAACGTATCCTCGCCGGCGCTTCCCTGCTACAGGGCTATACCGGATTCATCTACGGCGGGCCCTTGTGGACCCGTCGCATCCACAAGGGGATCGCCGAGCGTCTCCGCGCCGGCGGCTACCGCTCCCTGTCCGACGCCGTGGGTGCCGGACACGCCGCACACCGCTGATCCGGCGCGTCCGGCCGCGACCTCAGGCAGCGGACCCGCTGCGGATCGCGCCGGGATCCTCCCGGGAGGGAACCGGGCCCGGGCCCCGCTCGTCCAGGAACCGGGCCTCCAGCTGGCGCGCCTCCACCCTCTTGGCGAGCAGGTACACGACCTGATCCCACAGCAGGCCCAGCAGGTCCACCTGCCGCGCGGCGTACGCCATTGCGGCCGGATCCTCCACCAGCTCGGGGGCCGAAAGGATCTGATCGATCTCCATCCCGGCGTAGGCCTGCTCGTAGGACAGCGCGCGCCCCGGCAACCAGCTCAGCTGCCACGACGACCCGTGACGGGTCTGCACGCGTTCGGCGAATTCGGGGGAAATACCACTGGTCATCAGCCAGTAGGTGATGTGGATGGTCACAGCTGCCTCCTCAGGGGGCTCGGCACCGAGACCGGGCCGGCACCTGCCGGCCGGCGTGGCATCGTTGCCGTCGGGAAAATGGCGTGGACGCGGGCGCTCAGAGCGCTACCGCGGAGGACGCCTCCGGGTCCGTACCAGCGCAAACGACGGGTCGACGCGCGGGATATCGGTGTCCGCGGAACCGGGCTGTCGTCATCGGCATCACCAGGCCCTCCCGTTCCTCTGATAGAGGTAAAAACCTGCTCCAAGTGTGTCATTTGACAGTTCGGCGGGTCAATCCCGTGTCAAAAGCCGTTTGCACTATGGTTATTGCCAGAATCGTTTCGGCCGAAACCCCATGGCGGAGGCAGAAAAGCAGAAAGGTGCGCCGCATGGTCCCCCACGACGACACCGCCATCGTCGCCATCCGCAATATCCTCACGCGGTTGTGCAAACGCTCCGGCCTCAGCCCCGACCGCCTCAGCACCACCGAAATCGATATCACCCCCCTACTGGACCTCCCGGTCATCCGGCGCTACGCCGACACCCACCGCATCACCCCCACCGCCGCCGTACTACCCGTCGTCCGCGAACACGCCCGCCGCCTGCCCGCCACCCACCGGGTGATCACCGACGCCGAACTCTCCCTCGGACTACTCCGCGACGCCGAACCATCCGGAATCGAACCCACCGGGCTCTACTCCCAGGACCTCGGCGCCCGCCGCGAATACCTCTCCGCCCACTGGCGCCGGCTCCACGAAATCGCCGAAGCCGACGCCATACCCCCCGCACCCACCGTCCGCTCCCTGCGCGCCACCCCCGAACGCCGGGCCTTCACCGCCCTCGCCGCCCTCCTGGTCACCGGCGCCGTCTACACCGACGACCGGATCGGCCGCAGAACGTCACGGCACGACACCGTCGGCACCCTCACAATCGTCGGCGACGCCGTGATCGACCACATCTATCAGGTCGACAGCATTCCCGACGCCCGCGGCTTCGCCCGCGGCCGCTTCAGCGACAACCCGGGCGGCAAAGGACTCAACCGCGCCGTCGCGGCCGCACGCCTGGGCATCGATGTCCGCCTCGTCACCGCCGTCGGAGACGACGACGCCGGCCACCGGATCCTCGACTACCTGCATTCGGAAAACGTCGACACCTCGCTGATCCGCGTCGTACCCCAGGCCGGAACACCCATCACCGCGCTCATCGTGAGCCGGACCGGTACCACCGGCACCATCTTCTGCGACGACAACCGTATCCGCCTCGCCGCCACCGACCTGATCGGTCCAGCGGTGCGCGACGCACTGGCCGGCAGCGACGCGGTACTGGTCACTCTCGAACCACCCATGCCCGTTATCGAGCAGGTTCTCGCCACCGCACAGGCACTGCCGTCCCGGCCGACGACACTCGTCGCCGCCGCGGTGGCCGAGACACCCCAGTCCCTGTACCGATACCTGTCCGGCGTGGACTACGTCATCGGATCCACCGGAGAACTCGACAGTATGGTCCCCGAGGTCCCCGCCCAATCCGCACCCCATATCGCCGAGCAACTACAGATGCTCGGCGCTCGCGCGGTCTGCGTGGTCGAGAACTTCGGGTGCACGGTCCGCTCCGACCGGCTCGCCCTCGATATCCCCCGCGTCCAGGCGGCAGCACTCACCGACGTCCCCGGTTCCCGCGGCGCCTTCTCGGCCGCCCTCGTCTACCGGCTGCTGTCCCGGCCCACCACCCCGGAAACCGGCCGCCGCGTCGCCGACGAACAGGACTACGGCTGGGCCACCGCGGCCATGGTCGCCACCCAATCCTTTGCCGGCGACGTACCCGGCGCCATGCCGACCACCGACGATGTGGACCGGATCATCCGGCTCACAGCCGAAAGACACTGACCGGTGCGTCCACCGGCAACACACCACCCATCCGGCCGATCTCACCGACGCGCCGCGCACGGAGTGCGGAACACGGAGGCCGGGCGTAAAGTCGGCTACCGGCCCGCCGAGGCGCAGGACAACGCACCCTCGCTCGGCGGGCCGAGCGCTGCGCGAACCATCTCCGCATACCCTGCCGCTCCGCCGCCACCCTGCCACACCAGCGAATCCCGACGAGCCATCGAAGGAGTCCCGACCTTGACCGCAGCCGAGGGGGCCGCCGAGTCCGACACCGGACACAGGTTCACCCGGAACGGGCAGGACACGCCGATGCGCGTGCTCGCCGTCGACGGTGATCCCGCGCTGGGACACCTGTTGATCTTCGGTGACCCCGACGACAACTGCCTCGTTCGCATCCATTCACGCTGCCTCTACGGCGAAGCGCTGGACTCCCAGGATTGCGACTGCGGGCCGGAACTCCGCAAATCCCTCGACCTCATCCAGGCCGAGGGGTCCGGCATCCTCGTCTACCTCGAACAGGAAGGCCGCGGCGCCGGACTGATCGCCAAAGCGCTCGGCTACCGAGAGGCGGAACGCTCCGGCGCGGACACCTTCACGGCCTACACCACGCTCGGCTACCCCGCGGACGGGCGGAGTTACGCATCCGCGGCCCGAAGCCTCGCCGCGCTCGGTCTCGGCAAGGTTCGGCTGCTCACCAACAACCCAGAGAAAGTGCAGGCCCTGGTCGACGTGGATCTCGACGTCACCCCGGAACCGCTCTACACCTCGCCGCTGAGCGCGCGCGCGGCCGCCTACCTCGACGCCAAACGCCGACATCGCGGCCATTGGATCCCGGCCGACGACGACCCCGCTGCCGCCCACCGGCGGCTCCCACTGCCCGGGTGACCCCGATCGACCACGATCGGGTCGGTGGAGAAAAACCGCTGGCCCAGACAGAACACATACGCTTTGTCCGTTTCCCGGCTAGGATGAGTGATCCGCGTCACTCCGAATGACCGGTGTTCCGCATGCGGCGCACCCCTCACCGGATACGAGCCCGCGGAACCTCAGCACCTCGGGAACGGACCATGACAACAGATATCGCCTACCCGCACCGCACCGGCACCACCGTCTACACAGTGCCCGCGGCCTTCCAGCAGACCCTCACCCTCCGCCCCGACGCCGTCGCCCTGCGCACGGTCGGCGGCACCCAGGAGATCACGTGGCGCGAGTACGGCGAACGAGTCCGCGTGCTCGCCGCCGGCCTGGCCGCGCTCGGTCTCCGCCGCGGCGACACCGTCGGCATCATGCTGACCAACCGCCCGGAGTTCAACCTCCTCGACACAGCCGCACTGCATATCGGCGCCACCCCGTTCTCCGTGTACAACACCTGTTCCGCCGAACAGATCGCACACGCCTTCACCAACGCCGGCAACAAGATAGTCATCACCGAACAGCAATTCCTCGACACCATCCGCGCGGCCGGCGTCCCCATCGAGCACCTCATCGTCATCGACGGCACCGCTGAGGGCGCGAAAACACTCGCCGACCTGGAGACCCACCCCGACCCGGAATTCGATTTCGACGCCGCCTGGCAGGCCGTCGAACCCGGCGACCTGGCCACCCTCATCTACACCTCCGGCACCACCGGGCCCTCCAAAGGCGTAGAACTCACCCACCGCAACGTCCTCGCGCAAATGATCGCCCTCAGCAGGGGCCCCCTCGACGTCGGCCTCGACGACCGCGCGCTGTCTTATCTGCCGGCCGCCCATGTCGCCGACCGCATCTCCGGTCACGCCATCAACCTCGTCACCGGCATCCAGATCACCACCGTCCCCGATCCCCGGGAAATCGCCGCCGCGCTCCCCGACGCCCGCCCCACCGTCTTCTTCGGCGTCCCGCGCGTCTGGCAGAAGATCAAAGGTGGTGTAGAGGCCAAATTGTCCGCCGAAACCGGCGCCAAGAAGGCCATCGCGAACTGGGCCATCGCCACCGGCATCGCCGCCGCCAAAGCCGACCTCGCCGGCACCGGCCGCGGGCCGCTGCTCTCCGTCCAGCACACCCTCGCCGACAAGCTCCTGCTCGCGAAACTCCGCGCCGCCCTCGGACTCGACGAACTCCGCGTCGCATCGTCCGGCGCCGCACCCATCCCGCCCGAAACCCTCGAATTCTTCCTCGGACTCGGATTCTGCGTATCCGAGGTGTGGGGCATGTCCGAAACCACCGGTGTGGCCACCTACACCGAACTCGACAAACCCCGCCCCGGGTCGGTCGGACGGCCCGTCGACGGGCTCGAACTCCGGCTCGCCGACGACGGGGAAGTCCTCGTCCGCGGTGAGATCATCACGCACGGCTACCGAGGCATGCCGGATAAGACCGCCGAAGCGCTCGACTCCGAGGGCTGGCTGCACACCGGCGATGTCGGCGCCCTCGACCCGGACGGCTACCTGCGGATCATCGACCGCAAGAAGGAACTCATCATCAACGAGGGCGGGAAGAACATCGCCCCGAGCAATATCGAGAACGCTGTCAAAGCCGTCTCATCGCTGGTCGGCCAGGTCGTCGCGATCGGCGACGCGAAACCGTACATCACCGCGCTCATCATGCTGGACCCCGATATGGCCGCGGTCCGCGCCAAGGATATCGACGCCACCGGCGCCGATATCGCCACCCTGGCCCGTCACCCCAGGATCGAGGCGGACGTCCACGCGGCCGTACAGGCCGGAAACGCGAAACTCTCCCGGGTCGAGCAGATCAAACGGTTCACCATCGTCGACACCGTGTGGGAACCCGGCGGCGACGAACTCACCCCGAAGATGTCGCTCAAACGCGTGCCCATCGCCGGTAAGTACGCCGCGCAGATCACCGCCCTCTACGCCGACGAAGCCACCGCACCGGTGATCGACGTTCGCAGCTGAGTCCCGCCCGACGCACACAACGCTGTGGCCCCGGTACAGGACCGGGGCCACAGCGCTTTGCACTCACTTCTGACAGCGCCTTGCGCCTACTTCTGCTCGTAGGTACCCACCAGGGTCGCCCGGGCCAGGGTATGCGAGAAAAGGTTGAACCCGAGGAACGCCGGTGATGCCTCCGGCGGCACACCCAGCGAGTCCACATCGACCGCGTGCACCACGATGTAGTACCGATGCGGTCCGTGACCGGCGGGCGGCGCCGCTCCCACGAAACCGGCGAAACCGCCGTCATTGCGCAGCGTCACCGCGCCCGCCGGCAGCGAGCCACCCTCGCTACCCGAACCGGACGGTAATTCGGTAACCGAGACCGGGATATCGGCCACCGCCCAATGCCAGAAACCGGACGCCGTCGGAGCGTCCGGATCGTAGACCGTCACCGCGAAGCTCTTCGTTTCCGCCGGGAAACCCGACCAGCTCAGCTGCGGCGACACATCTTTGCCGCCGGCACCGAACACGCCGCTGACCTGGTCGTTGCCCAAGGTCGCACCGTCGGTGACGTCCGCGGACGTCACGGTGAACGCGGGCACCGAAGGCAGGGCGTCATAAGGATTGTCGGCCATGTTCTCCTCTTTCGAATCGGATCAGCTGTGCAACAGGAAGTGTTCCATCACATCGGTGCCGAATTCGAGTGCGTCGACCGGAACACGCTCGTCGACACCGTGGAACAGGGCCGCGAAATCCAGCTCCGGCGGCAGCCGCAGCGGCGCGAACCCGAAACACCGGATACCCAGATGCGCGAAGGCTTTCGCATCCGTACCACCGGAAAGCATGTACGGGACAGTCCGCCCCTGCGGGTCGTGCGCCAGGATCGCGTCGTTCATGGCATCGACCAGATGACCGTCGAACGTCGTCTCGTAGGAATCCAGTTTCGTCACCCATTCCCGCTCGACATCCGGTCCGATGAGCTCGTCGACCTCCCGCTCGAACTCCGCCAGCCGCCCGGGAACCACCCGGCAGTCCACGACCGCTTCCGCGGTCTGCGGAATCACGTTCGCCTTGTATCCGGCGTTCAGCATCGTCGGATTGGCGGTATCGCGCAGGGTGGCGCCGATGATCCGGGATATCGACCCCAGCTTCGCCAGCGTTCCTTCGATATCGGAGCTGTCCGGATCGAAGACCAGCCCGGATTCCTCAGAGACCG
This sequence comes from Nocardia sp. NPDC024068, assembly GCF_040638875.1. NCBI lineage: Bacteria > Bacillati > Actinomycetota > Actinomycetes > Mycobacteriales > Nocardiaceae > Nocardia > Nocardia sp. NPDC024068. The sequence continues at coordinate 289,769 of NZ_JBEZYU010000002.1, forward strand.
CGGCCAGGAATTCCGCGACCGAATCGGAGACCACCAGCGGGAAGGTATGCGTGCCCAGACGGGCCACCGCGGCCGCCAGAATGGTGACGGCATTGTCCTCGTGCAGGAAAGAGCCGTGACCCGCCCGGGCCTTCGCGCGCAGGCGCATCCAGCCCAGCCCCTTCTCGGCGGTCTCCACCAGATACAGCCGGCGCTCACCGCCGTCCGGACGGGGCACCGTCAGCGAGAAACCACCGACCTCCCCCACCGCCTCGGTAACGCCTTCGAACAGATCCGGCCTGTTCTCCACCAGCCACTGCGAACCCCATTTGCCGCCGTTCTCCTCGTCGGCGAGGAAGGCGAACACGAGGTCGCGCGGGGGTACCGTGCCCTCGATCTTGAACTGGCGCGCCAGCGCCAGCATCATCCCGACCATATCCTTCATATCGATGGCCCCGCGGCCCCAGACATATCCGTCCTGGACGGCGCCGGAGAACGGATGCACGCTCCAATCGGCGGCTTCCGCCGGCACCACATCCAGATGCCCGTGAATCATCAGCGCACCGCGGCCGGAATCGGCGCCCGGGAGGCGCGCGAAAACGTTTCCCCGGCCGGTCGCGCCGGACTCCACATACTCGGTGCTGTATCCGGCGTCTTCCAGTTGCCGGGCGACCCACTCGGCACACTCCTGTTCCCCCTTGGTGGTCGCCGGATCGCCGGTGTTGGAGGTGTCGAACCGGATCAGCGCACTGACCAGCTCCACCACCTCCGACACAGCGCGAGAACGAGCGGAGCCAGAGTCATCACCTGTAGCGGCCACGCTCCTTTCCTACCATCCTTTGCCTCCTTGCTTCTGTTTGCGCTCGGTCGGAACTCAACTGCGGATGGTGTCAATACATGTTTAGATGCGCATATCTACGTATCGCACTATGTTTTTTCAAGCGAGAGTCGTCCCACTAGCCACCGAACCCGTGCTGGTGATGCGGCCTTCCGGACCACCTGCGTGCCCCAGCTGGTCCAGCACGGGCACGTCTACCGCTGACGCTGCCACCCTCCCCCGGATCCAGTGCGCCCTTTCACAACCCCCGATGCCGGCCCGCTACTCGGCGGGTAGCTCGCCGAGCACCCTTCGCAGGAAGTCCCGGCTCTCGCCGGGCGTGGGGGCGATGACACTGAGCTTGTTCATCACCGTCATGTACACCTCCACCTCGTGCTTCTTCTCGAGATAGGCCGAGGTGGTCAATTGCTCCATATAGACCATGTCCGCCAGTTCGGGCTCCGGAAAACGCAGGATGCTGAAGGAACCGCCCGCGGCCGGGTGACCGCCCACGCTGTAGGGCAACACCTGGATCTTCACATTCGGCCGTTCGGAGACGGCGATGAGATGTTCGATCTGACCGCGCAGTACCGGGTATCCGCCGACCGGGCGGCGCAAGGCGTTCTCGTCGACCACCGCCCAGACCGTCGGCGCGGACGCTCGGCTCAGGATTTCCTGGCGCCGCATCCGCATACCGACCCGCCGCTCGGTCTCATCTTCGTTTGCGAGCCTGATCACCGCCCGCGCGTACGCCTCGGTCTGCAACAGACCGGGGACGAACTGGGCTTCGTAGGTACGGATCGTGGTGGCCGCCTGCTCCAGGCCGAGATAGGTTTCGAACCACTGCGGCAGCACGTCGTTGAACGGCTGCCACCAGCCCGGGTCGTTGGCCTTACGCATCAGATCCAGATAGACATCGAGCTCGGCCTGATCCTCGACGCCGTACAGCTTCAGCAGGTCCAGCAGGTCACGCTCCCGGAATCGGGTACGGCCCAGCTCGAGGCGGCTGATCTTCGCGTGGGATCCGCGAATATGGTCGCCGGCATCCTCACGGGATATCCCGCAGGCCTCCCGCAGCCGGCGCAATCTGCTGCCGAGCGAGATGCGGAGTACAGTCGGGCCCCGGTCGGCCTCGGCCTGATCCGGAATATCGGAATCGTCCTGCTCGTTTGTCATGATCGCCTCTGGCCAGTTCGTGCTGTGCTGCATCGTACGGCGCCCGCCACCGACGAACCGCACCGGTCGGCAGGCGATCTTACTCTGTGGTAAGCGCGTTTTTCTCCGCAACGCGCCGACGCCGGATAGGGCCGGCACCCACGCGGCAACCAGTGCCGCCGGATATCGGAGCGAATCCTACAGTGCCGCTTGCACGTAGGTTCTTCCTGTTTGCACGCGGTATCAGGTTTCCTTGCGTAAACTCCACCACGATACGACCGTTCGGCCTCACTACCACCAAGACCTGGGGAGACGACACCGATGTGGGCATCGGCAGCAGGAGCGAGCACCAATGGAGCGTTTTCCAGCATACCGCGCCGGCGTCCGCATCGCGACAACGGCGCCGGCCCGGCACTCCCCCATATCGCGACGTTTCGTACGCCCGAGCAAACCACTGCCGACACGGATTCATTACATCCATGTAACGCTTTGCGCGCCAAGGCTTTCGACGGTGGACGACACCGGGTGCCGCCCTGCCGTCCACTGTCTCCGGCGGTTAGGCTGACGGGCAGTCGACAGGAGCCGAATCGACCGCCACGGCGGCGCGCCGTCCCAGCTCTGTACCGACCGACCAGAAGCGCCCGCGCACACGTGGATTCGCCACCGGACGGCCAGGCCGGTGTGCCACGGGCACGGATCCGCTACCGCATGCCAGGCACGACGTGTACAGCACCACGAGAACAACGGGAGGACCTCATGTCCGACGACATCACCAACACCGAAATCCGTAAGAAACTCACCGAGGTCCTCGGCCATTCCAGTATCGATCTCGCGACCTCCAAAGACGGGGTGAACTGGGCGACGAGTGCCTTCTTCGCCAATCTCGACGACGATCTGTTCACACTCACCCTGATTCTCGAGAACCGCGGCCGCACCCTCGACCAGCTCCGGGCCAATCCGAATGTCGGGGTAAAGGTCGTACCCGGCGGTATCGCGGACCCGTTCGCACAGGGTCTGGGCACGGTGACCCTGCGCGAAGACGACGACCGGGACGCGACATTCCAGGCGTTGCTGCGCAAGGAACCCCAAGTCGAACCTTTCTTCGCCACCCCGGTGACAGCCGTCGTCATCGATATCGACTGGTGGCGGGTCACCCACCTGGGCGGCGGGTGGCTCCCGGGCAAAGTGCTCGAACGCAGTGCGGACGCCTGAGCGAGCGACGCAAAACCCACGGCTTACCATCGCCCTGTTCGATTGTGCTACGTAGAGAGAGGTATTCATGGCCGAGCCGGCTCCTCACACAGGGGTTCGGGCACCGGTCGGAGTGGACACCACCCGGCCCAGCATTGCCCGTGTCTACGACTACAGCCTCGGTGGTAAGGACAACTACGACGTCGACCGCGTTGCGTTCGAGCAGATCCGGCGAATCGCGCCGCGACAGGGCGATGTATCCCGGATGAATCGGCGCTGGCTCCATCGGGTGGTGCGTTATCTGGCCGGTCCGGCCGGAATCGACCAATTCCTCGATATCGGCGCCGGACTTCCGACGGTGGGCAATACCCACCAGATCGCGCAGCAGGAGAATCCCGAGGCGAAGGTCGTCTACGTCGACAACGACCCGGTCTGCAACGCGCACGGACGGGTGCTGCTCGAACAGAACGAGAACACCCATTTCGTCTCCGGCGATGTTCTCGAGGAGGGCACCCTCCTCGAGAACAAGAAGGTTCTGCAGTATCTCGATATGGACCGGCCGATCGCGATGATCCTGTGCGGACTGCTCCATCACCTCGACGACGAACTCGATCCGCCGGGAGTCATGCGCGAGTACACCAAACGGCTACCCGAAGGCTCGTACGTGGCGATCACCAATTTCTGGGATCCCGCCGACGAAAACCCCGAGTTACACGAGCTCGCCAAGAAACTGGAGCGCGCCTTCACCGAAATGGGCCTGGGCTCGGGCTGGTACCGCACTCGCGCGCAGCAGCTCGAGTACTTCGACGGCCTGGAACTCATCCATCCGGGTTTCGGCGAACTCGAGGACTGGTGGCCGGCCGGACCCTCCACCCGGCAACGGCTTCCGGAAGAACGCGTCGTCATCGGCGGGGTGGGCTACAAACGACCCGAGCCGCACCGGCTACGCAGTATCCACGCCGGGAACTAGGCATTCCAGGAAATGAAGACGGTCGGTCACGGATGGTTCGAGTCGCACACCGGACTCGAACCCCGTTGCCGCGCAATTCCTTCGGTGCGATTGCCGCGCACCGAAGGGCGTTCTAGGCTGGTGGCCCGAATCACATTCATTTCACTTTTATCGCGCAGAGAGAGGTCGACATGGCCGAACCGGCTCACCGGACCGGCGTTCGCAAACCTGTGGGGGTGGATACCACCCGGGCCAGTATCGCTCGTGTCTACGACTACAGCCTCGGTGGTAAGGACAACTACGATGTCGACCGCGCCGCGTATGCCTCGATTCTCGAGGTGGCCCCGAGACAGGGTGATGTCTCGATAATGAACCGCCGTTGGCTGCATCGCGTCATACGACACCTGGCAGGAACCGCGGGAATCGACCAATTCCTCGATATCGGGGCCGGACTTCCGACGGTGGCCAATACCCACGAAGTCGCCCAGCAGCAGAATCCCGACGCACAGGTCGTCTACGTCGACAACGACCCGGTCTGCAACGCGCACGGACGGGTACTGCTCGAACAGAACGAGAACACCCATTTCGTGCCCGCGGACCTCCTCGAAGTGGACACCCTGCTGCGCAACGCCGACATCATCCGGTACCTGGACATGGACCGCCCGATCGGGCTGATCCTGTGCGGGCTGCTGCACCATGTGGACGATGAACTCGACCCGGCCGCGATCATGCGCAAGTACGTCGAACTACTGCCTCCGGGGTCGTATCTGGCGATCAGCCATTTCTACGATCCGGGTCCCGAGCACGCGGAACTGCATGCGCTGGCCCGGGAACTCGAGCGGCGATTCACCGAAGAGGGACTGGGTTCGGGCTGGTACCGCCGCACCGAGCAGATACTCGAATATTTCGGTGGGCTGGAACTCATCGAACCCGGGCTCGTCGAACTCGACGACTGGTGGCCCGCCGGACCGCCACTGCGGGAACGTTTCCCCGAAGAGCGGGTAATGGTCGGCGGAATCGCCTACAAACCCGCCACCAGCGGCGGCATCCGGAACTGAACGACGCGGCCGGGGCCGCTATTCGGTCGCGCGGCGGAATGCGGCCAGGATCCCGGCCGGAATCCGGCCGCGCGCCGAAATCTCGTGTCCGTTACGCACCGCCCACTCCCGCACAACCCTCGCGGATGCGGGTCGGCCGGCACGTTCCCGTTTGGTACGCCCCGGCCGACCGGCCTTCCGGGCGAACGGGGTCCACTTACCGAAGACTGCGCGCAATTCCCCCGCGTTGGCTTCGGTCAGGTCGATCTCGTACGTCACGCCCTCGAATGCGAACACCACAGTTTCGGCCGCGGGTGATTCGCCGTCGAGGTCATCGATCAAACTGATGACGACCTTGCGCGCCATGGGCTTGCTCCTCCGATCCCCAATTACCTTGCCACATATGACATCAGCTACCCCTCGGCCGTGCGAAATCCGGGCCTGCCCGCAGCACCGGCACAGCTACCTCTTCCGGGGGATGCGAGCATACCGCTACCCGCACACACGGTGTCGGCGGGGCGGGCCGGAGCCGCAGTGGTTACCGTGTCCGGGGCAGGATCGCAGAGGAGCGACCGAATGGGCACACAGCAACCGCAGTCACCCGAAACCGTGGAGTTCGCGCTCGGGCATCTGACGATGACGGCATTGACCTGGGGCGATCCGGATGGTCGGCTTGCACTGTGCCTGCACGGATTCCCGGACAGCGCGTGGACGTGGCGGTATCTCGGGCCCGAACTCGCTGCCCGGGGCTTCCGGGTGGTGGCGCCGTTCACCCGCGGGTACGCGCCGACCGAGGTACCCGCGGACGGCGTCTACGATCTCGGAGCACTCGCCTACGACGCGCTCGCGCTCCATCGCGCGCTGGGTGCGCCCGGCGACGCCGCGCTGATCGGCCACGACTGGGGCGCGATCACCGCGAATACCCTTGCCGCGCAACCGGACTGCCCATTTTCGCGGGTCGTGTCGCTCGCGGTGCCACCACTGTCGGCCATGCGGCCCCGGCCGGGTACGGCGCTGCGGTCCGCCGGCGCCTATCTGCGCCAGCTGCGGTTCAGCTGGTACATCCTTTTCAGTCAGCTACCGAAACTTCCGGAGCGGTCGCTGGATCGGCTGATACCGCGACTCTGGCACGACTGGTCCCCCGGGTACGCGGCCGAGGCGGATATCGAGCACGCCCTCGCTGCCCTGCCGGACCCGGCGCATCGGACCGCCGCGGTGTCCTACTACCGCGCGTTCGCCCGGATCACCGGGGCACCACCGGAGCCCTACGCCGAACCGCACCGGTACCGGTACGACGCGCCGCGGATGCCGATGCTGTACCTGCACGGCTCCGCGGACACCACCATCCACCCGGCGTTCACGGGTGGGGTGGCCGCGGCACTGGCCCCGGCCGGCGGTCGCGCCGAGACACTCACCGGCGCTGGGCATTTCCTGCACCTCGAACAACCGGCGCGGGTCGCGGAGCTGATCGGCGCATTCCTCACTGCGGAACCCGAAACAGGGCACTGACCGCCGCGCCGGTGCTGCCAGACGGTCGCGAACCGGTGCTATCTTCGGTCCGTATGGGTGTGGTCGCCGCTCTCGGCCGTTTCAACGGACACCATCCGTGGAGTCACAACGACTTCTATCTCGGCTGGGTCGCCGCGCGTATCCGGGAATCCGGCGCCCGCGAGGTCCTCGATATCGGATGCGGAACCGGGAATCTGCTCGCCCGGCTGTGCCGAGACGCCGACCACCTCACCGGACTGGAGCCGGATCCCCGCTCGGCGGATATCGCCGCGGCGCGTTTCGCGGGCACCGACGCGGTCACCGTGGTCTGCGCCCCGTTCACGGGCCCCCTCGAACACCGCCGACCGGCCATCACAGCGGTGGCGGTGCTCCACCATATGCCGCTGGACCGGGCATTGCGCGAGGTACGCGAGAGTCTCGCGCCGGGCGGGCGGCTGGTCGTGGTCGGCTGTTACCGGGACGCGGGGTTCGCCGATCACGTCGCCGGCACGATTTCGGCGGTCGTGAATCCGGTGATCGGGTTGTTCGTCCATCCTCGGCGCGCACGGTCGCTACCGGACCATATGCGGGCACCTACCGCGGAACCGCTGGATACGCTCGCGGCGATCCGGGACGCGGCCGGACGCGAACTGCCCGGTGCCCGGATCCGGCGGCGGATGTTCTGGCGGTACACCCTGGTGTACGACCGCCCGGCAGACGGTACGGACAGCTCCGAGCGGTAGGTGACACGAGCGGTTCGCGGACCAGCACCGTCGTTCCGGGTAATAGAACCGAGCCCCTCCTATGTTCTGCATCACAGACGAGATATTCTCGCTTCCGCGATTATTACGACGACCCATATGATCGCGCGGTGGCAAGTGAGTCGGAGACCAGCGCACTGATCGAGCATTTCGTGCTCGCGGTCTGCGATCCGGGACGGTGGCAGGGAGCCGATCGGCTCGCCGAACTGGACCTGACCCTCTCCCAGGCCCGGGTGCTGTTCACCGTCGTACGGCATAGCGAACCGCAGCCGATCCACACCATCGCCGACGAGCTCGGCCTGTCCATGGCCGCGGCCGGGCGCAATATCGACCGGCTGGTACGGCTGGATCTGCTCACGCGGCAGGAAAGCTCCACCGACCGCCGGGTGAAACTCGTCGGCCCGACCGAACACGGGCACCGGCTGGCCTGGGATCAGATCGCGATACACCGCGCGACGATCGACAAGGTCGTCCACCGCCTGCCCGACGCACTACGCGACGACCTCCGGAGCGTGCTCACCGCCGTGCTCGAATCCGGGGCCGTGGACAACGCCGTGGCCTTCCCCTCCATACCGTCAGGAGACAATTCGTGACCGCAACCTCCACCCCCGCCCCCGGCGCGGGGGCACCGGAGAGAATCGACGCGTCGGTTCTGAAACTCGCCGGTGTCGTCGTACTCGGATCCATCATGTCCATCCTGGACATCACGGTGGTCAACGTCGCCATGCCGACGTTCCAGTCCGAATTCGATGTCGCCAACTACTCCACGGTGGCCTGGACCGTCACCGCCTACACCCTGGCGCTGGCCACCGTGATCCCGTTGACCGGCTGGGCCGCCGACAGGTTCGGCACCAAACGGCTGTACATGACCGCGCTGTTGCTGTTCACCGCCGGTTCGGTGCTGTGTGCGCTGTCCTGGAACATCGGTGCGCTCATCGGATTCCGGGTGATCCAGGGTCTCGGCGGCGGTATGCTCATGCCACTCGGTATGACGATCATGACCAAGGCCGCCGGACCCGAGCGGATGGGCCGGCTCATGGCCATCCTGGGCGTGCCGATGCTGCTGGGCCCGATCCTCGGCCCGATCCTCGGTGGCTGGCTCATCGAGGATGCCTCCTGGCACTGGATCTTCCTGATCAACCTGCCGCTGGGCGCGATCGCGATCGTGTACGCCTGGGTCGTACTGCCCAAGGATGAACCGCAGGACAGTGAATCGTTCGATTTCGTGGGCATGCTGATGCTCTCGCCGGGTCTGGCACTGTTCCTGTACGGAATTTCCTCCATCCCGGAGGAAGGCACCGTCAACACCCCGAAGGTATGGGCGACGATGCTGGTCGGCGGCGTGTTGGTGGTCGCCTTCGTTCTCTACTCGTTCAAACCCAAGAACCCGCTGCTCGATCTGCGCCTGTTCCGCAATCGCGATCTCACGGTCGCGACTCTGACCATGTTCCTGTTCTCGGCGTCCTTCTTCGGTGGGCTGCTGCTGATCCCGACCTATTTCCAGCAGGTCCGTGGCGAAAGCGCGCTGATGGCGGGCCTGCTGGTCGCACCGCAGGGTATCGGTTCGCTGCTCACCATGCCGATCGCCGGAATGCTGGTCGACAAGGTTCCGGTGGGACGTGTCGTACCGGTGGGTCTGGCGATTCTGGCCGCGACCATGTTCGGGCTGACCCAGATCGAGGCCGGCAGTTCCTACGTCTATGTGCTGAGCGTGCTGTTCGTGATGGGTCTGGGAATGGGCCTCACCATGATGCCGCTGATGACCGCGGCGCTGCGGACCCTGGGCGAAACCCAGGTGGCCCGGGGCTCCACGCTGCTGAACATCATCCAGCAGATCGCCAGTTCCGTGGGTGTCGCGGTGATCTCGGTGGTGCTGACCAACCAGATGAAGGATTCCGAGGCGGTCTCGGCCGGCCAGGCCCTGGCCGAGGCGCAGCGGACCGGGGAACAGCCCGATGCCTCGGTGCTGCAGTACATCGCGAGCCTCGGCGACAAGTTCGAGGCCGTGGTGCTCGGGGATATGTCGGACGCCTACGCGAGCAGTTTCTGGGTCGCGTTCGTGCTGTGCGTGGTCACCCTGGTGTTCTCGCTGCTGCTGCCGCGCAAGGCCGCCGCGGTACCCGCCGGTGACGCCGACAAGCCGGCACCGGTGCTCATGCACTGACATCCGGGTGCGCACGCCGCCCGTCCGGACCGGTCCCCCGGTTCAGGCGGGCGGCGCCGTTTTCCGGAACCAGTCGAGGATCTGCGGCAGCGCGGTGCGCACGGTGGCCCCGTGGTCGATATCGCCCAGGTCGATCAGTTCGGCACGCGCGCCGAGTTCCGCCTTCGTGCACTGCTGGGAGTTCTCGAACGGGACACTGCGATCACCCTGCGCGGCGTACAGCCGAACGGGCGCGTCCGGTGCCCAATCGCAGACGGTATCGCTGTCGTCCATGGCCCGCAGCGCCGGACCGGTGGGGTTCTGCGCCAGCGCGAGATATTCCGGCGTCAGCAACTCCTGCGGGGTGCGCGGCAGCCCCGCCGTGACCGACAGCAGATCGTGGTGGCCGTCGAAGAGTTCCTCGACCCGCTGCGCATAGGGCGCGCGGAAGGCCTCGGCCGGATCCCCGTACACGTGATAGATCCGATTCATCGCGGTGATCCAGTACGCCAGGTACACCACCGCCCGCTTCGGGTCGACCCGGCCGTCCAGTGCACCCGGCGCCTGCACTTCCCGGACCGCATAGGCGCCGCTGACCGTCGCCGACGCCGCCAGGCCGAACCCGGCCACCGCCCCGCTGTGCAGTTGCTGCCCGAGCGCGAGACCCGCCTGCGCTCCCTGCGAGAAACCCGTCACCAGAACGTCCGGGCGGGTGTCGCGGCCTTGGTCGGCCAGGACGGTCCGCGCGGCCGTCAGCAGATCCGCCGAGGCCGACGCTTCGCTCGGCGCATGTGCGTAGGGATGCGGCCCGGGCCCCTCCCCCAGACCCAGATAATCGGGCGCCACCGCGGCATAGCCCGCGGCGGCGAACATGATCGTGCGGGCGCGTTCGGTCTCGCCGTCGGCCGAGGGCGCCTCGTCCCGGCGCACGGTCGTCCCATGCGCGTAGGACACCATCCGCAGCGCCGGACCGGCGGTCTCCGGAATCACGACCAGCCCGCTGGCGGTGGTCGGCGTACCGTCCGGGGCGACGGTGCCGTACACGACGCGATAGGCGCCCACCCCCTTCGCACCCGCAACCGGGTATTTCCACTCCGCGAGATAGTCCGCGGTCTGCGCGCCGGTCATCTCCAGGACCGGGGTGACGGTCACGACCTCGCCGCGCCCCGCGGGATCGGCCGCCGGCCGGTCGTCACCGTCGGTGCAGGCGACGCCGGACAGGACGAGCAGGATCGTCAGCGTCGACAGCAATACCCGGCGCAGGTTCACCGATTCCTCCTACTGGTGGCCTCGATTCGGTGAGGGTCACCGTACCGAATCGGCCGCTGGGGCCACCGAGGGCGCCGAGAAACGACATGACTCGCGATGGCGATGACACGATCGTGAACACCGAAGTGATTCCGCCGGCCGAGCGGCGGGATATGGTGCGGCGTTTGATCGCACTGTGCCATATCGCGAACGACCTCGTCGAACTCGCCGAACGCGAACCGACCGCCGCGCAACCCGTCTCGCCGGCCCTGCGTGAACACGCACGACAGCTCCGGGCCGGCCTGCGCGATTCGGTGGTGGATCTGGTGGCCAACGGGCACGCCGAACACCCTGATCGGGGTACCGCCGCCTGACCGGCCCGCGACGAACCCGCTGCCACGCAACGCGGTTGCGCGGTATTCCCACCGGTGGGCGGCGATTTAGACTGAAGCGATGGTCAAGCCGACCCCGTGGGGCGCGAGCGGAGGTGACGGCGCCGCCCCCTCCGGGCCGGGCCGCACCGCAGTGCGGGAAGCCACCGAACCCGAAACGGGAATATCGACATCCCGATCGGCCGACGCGCAGGAGCGGGCGCGGCGCCGGGACGAGCGGCGGGAACTCGCCCGCACCACACTGCGTGGCGCCCGGGACCGCGCCGAGGGCATCCGCAACGCACCCCGGTTACGCGGAAAATGGGGGTATGTCTTCACCGGGCTCGGCGGTGTCGTCACTTTCATCCTGATGTTTCAGCACTGGATGGTCGCCCACGGACCCGACGGTATGGCCGGGGCCACCCCATTCGGTCAAGTCGACTCCACCACCCGGTATCTGACCGTCTGGTCGTCGCAGGGCCCGCCGCCCGCCGCGGACCTGACCGGATCGTGGGCGGTGACCGCCAGCAGCGTCATCGCCGTCACCCTCGCGGCCATCGCGATCCATATCGTGACCGATTCGAAGCGATTCGCGCGGATCGCCACCGGTGGGGCGGTCCTGACGGCGGTTCTGGTGCTGGTGAACATGCTGTACCTGACCTCCCGGCAGAAGGCCCTCAAGAACATGACGATCCGGCGCTGGGATCTCGGCGGCCAGATCGGTTCCTGGGTGAACTGGGCCTTCAACGACGGGACGAAACCGGTCGCGGGTCTCAACCAGGTCGACTACGTCGCTTCCGGCACCATCACCACCGCCGCGATCGCGGCGATACTCATCGCGGTCGGCGCCGCCGTGGTCGCCGTGGCGTCGATGCCCCGCGAGGCGGGCAAGGCGGTGCGCATGCCCTGGAAGATCAGCGTATCCCGGGAGACGGCCGCGAATTACCAGGCGTCCACCGTGGATCGCACGGACGACGTACCGGCCGGGCCGCCGCCGGAACCCACGTCCGCACCGGTCGCGGAATCCGCCCCGGATTCGCGACCGCCCACCGCGCCGGACGCGGATACCACGGCACCCGGCGGTCCGGCGACCGAATCGCCGGGCACCTGAACAGGGATCTAGTCCTGCGCGATCCGCACCTCGACGTCGACATTGCCGCGGGTGGCATTGCTGTACGGGCAGACCTCGTGCGCCCGGTCGGCCAGCTTACGAGCCTCCTCGAGCGGCACATGCGGAAGCGAGACCTCGAGCACCACGGTCAAACCGAAGCCCCCGTCGGCGTCGGCGCCGAGACCGACCTTGGCGCCCACCGCGGAATCGTCGATATTCGCTTTCGCCTCCGAACCGACGAGACGCAGCGCGGAATGGAAGCACGCCGCGTAGCCGGCCGCGAACAACTGTTCCGGGTTGGCGCCGTCGCCGCTGCCACCCATTTCCTTCGGCATCGCCAGTTCCAGATCGATTCTGCCGTCGGTGGTCCGGGTGCGACCGTTACGGCCGTCTCCGGTGGACAACGCTTCGGCCGTATACAGAACGCGCATCGCGTCTCCTCTGATCGCTCTCGCCCGCGGTGGTCACCCACCGCCGCCCGCAGCCGGTGCCGCGGGACTGTGCGCAGTGTAGTGTCGCGCGCGATACCGGATCGGTTGCGGCACAGGCGCGGTTGCCCAGGACCATCCGGCGGCTGTACAGGTTCGAGCGATCGCGAGGCATATGTTCCCGAATCAGATTTCCACCGACTATCCCATTTCGCCCATCCCGGACGACGCCTACGGGCGCGGTGGTCCCGTTCCCGCTCCACGCGAGCGGGATCTGGTGATCACCGGTCTGCTCTGGTTCCTGCTGGCCACGCTGGCGATCGTCTCGGTCGTACTCTCACCGTGGTTTCTGCTGGCGATGGGAGTCTGTGAGGGCCGCACCGGCTGCAGCACCGACCCCAGCGTCGGGAATTGGATCATCGTGCTGGGCGGCAGCCTCGGATTTCTACTCGGGGCCGGAGTATCGGTCAATGCCGCGCGCAGCGGACGGGCACTGTATCCCGGTGCGTTGATCGGGGTCGGCCTGGTGCTGGCCGCGTGGCTGGCCGGTTCCCTGATGATGGGATGAGCCTTCCGGGTGCCGTCGCCCCAGCGGGCCACGGCACCCGGGAACTACTGCTGTGCCGCCGGGGCGAAACGCTCATCGGTGTAGCGCCGCAGATTCGCCAGGAAACGGCGGAACGCCATATTCATGAACGGTCCCGCGAGCCATGAGGTGTACCGCGCCGGACCGGCCAGCCGCTGGGCCAGAGTCCAGGTCAGCCGGCACCCTTCCGGAGTGGGCACCACCCGGTAGTCCTCGGCGAACGCGGCCACCGCGCCGGTGGTGCAACTGTTGAATCGGAAAGCCATCCGGGTGTGCGGCTCCCAGGCCAGGAATTCCTCGTCACCGACCAGCCCGCCGCGCATATCGACCACCCGGGTGGTGCCGATGCCGCGCGGTTCGGGAGTGGTCCAGGTGACCTTGGTGATCACCGAAGCCCACCGCGGCCAGGATTCCGCGTCGGCCAGCACCTCGAACAACTGCTCGGGAGTGATCGCCAGGTCCACGCTGTTGCTGAACTTCAGCGGTGCGTTCTCGATGAATTCGAGACCCACCCGCTCGCACGGCCGCATGGCACTCATCGCCGGCCACCACCGATCGCGATCGCCCCGTACCGGTGTGCGCGGACGTCCATGCGCTGGTTCCTCTCGTCGGTCGCCACAGCCGTCCACTGCGCGGCTGCCGTCCACCGATGGTTACACCTGTCCAGTCATCTGTCCATAGACGCTCACGGGGCGCGAGGGAGTCCGCCGGCGGGAGGCCACCTTGGGACCGGAAGCAGTGGGATCCCCTTCACACTGGCCCGCGTCACAGAAATCACCGGAAGCGAGCCGGGATACCGCGCGGCGGGCTTAGCGTCCGGCGATGCCACGACCGCACCGGAGGCGCCGCGCCGCCCGCGTCCTGTTCGTCTGGGCCACTGTTGTCGCGCTCCTTCCCGCGACGGCCACCGCGCCGGGAGCGGCAAGCCCGGCCACCACTCCACCGGCCCCCGGCGACGCCGTCCGGGAACCCGCGCGGATCACCGGGACACGATCGGCCGGCGGACGCGCTGTCGAGCTCGCGGTGTATTCGCCCGCCATGGACCGGGTGATCCCGGTGCGGGTACTTCCCGCGGCGGACCCCGCGGCCGGGGCCCCGGTCCTCTATCTGCTGAACGGGATCACCGGCGGCGGTGACGGCGGCAACTGGTTCGATCGCACCGATATCGGGGAGTTCTTCGCGGCCGAACAGGTCACCGTGGTCAACCCGATCGGGGGCGCGGGCAGCTATTTCACGGATTGGCGGGCGGACGACCCCGTGCTGGGGCGCCAGCGCTGGACCACCTTCCTGACCGGGGAGCTGCCGTCACTGATCGACGCCGCGTTCCACGGAACCGGCGCGAATGCCGTGGCCGGGGTATCGATGGCGGCCGCGTCGGTTTTCCAGCTGGCGCTGGCGGCCCCGGACCGTTACCGCGCGCTCGGCTCGTACAGCGGATGCGTGCGCACCAGCGATCCGCAGGGACGCGCGATCATCGAGTTGGTGGTCCGCAGCAACGGCGGGGACCCGCGGAACATGTGGGGCCCGCCGCAGGATCCGGCGTGGGCGGGTAACGACCCCTTCCTCCGCGGCGAGGATCTCCGCGGGCTCACCCTCTATCTCTCCGCCGGCACGGGCGCGCCCGGGGCGCTGGACACCCTGCAGGGCCCGGGAATCGGACAGAACCCGGGAAAGCTCGCCGATCAACTCCTGGTGGGCGGAATCCTGGAGACCGTGGCCGCGGGGTGCGCGGTCGGGTTGCGTGACCGCCTGCACGAGCTCGGTATCGCCGCCACTGTGGCGTTACGTCCGGACGGCACCCATTCCTGGGGTTACTGGCAGCAGGATCTGCACGATTCGTGGCCGCTCTTCGCCGCCGCATTGCGCAGGTGATCGCGAATGTCACCGGCGCGGCAAACACACTGGGCTGGTTCACAATTGATACGGGCGGGGCTTGTGCGGTGGCAGAACGTTGTCCGGAACACATTCCAGGAGCCCGAACCACCTCGGTAGCATCGGCCCCAATGTCGTAGCGACACCGGATATTTTGCGACTCCTCGGCATGATGGACGGATTTATTTCGCAAGTATTGTTCCGGCGACGTTCGCGGCGAAACTCTGCTCCAGATTTCCGGCGGGAAACCGCGGCTCACCCCGTATCCGGGAGGACATACAGATGTCGGACATTGCCATTGTCGGTATCGGCTGCCGTTTCGGCGGGGGGATCGATTCCCCGGAATCCTTCTGGGACTTCGTGGTCGACAAACGCGATGCCGTGGTCGAAATCCCGCCGGACCGCTGGGACTACCGCCGCTACTACGACCCCGAGAAACGCACTCCCGGGCGCAGCTACACCAGGCACGGCGCCTTCCTCACCAGCGACCCGTGGGAGTTCGACCCCGACTTCTTCGGCATCTCACCCCGGGAGGCCACCGGCCTGGACCCGCAACAGCGCTTGCTTCTCGAAGTGACCTGGGAGGCCCTCGACGATGCCGGGGTCGCCGGACGCGCCGCGGGTGAGTCGGTGGGCGTGTACATCGGCGGATTCGTGGTCGATCAGTCGGTGGTGGGGGTGGTCGGGCCGGCCCTGGCCCATGTGGATATGCATACCGCGGCCAGCGCCTCGTACACGATGCTGTCCAACCGGATCGCCTATGCACTCGATCTGGTCGGGCCCGCGCTCACCGTCGACACCGCGTGTTCGTCGTCGCTGGTCGCCTTCCATCTGGCCTGCCAGGCCATCGAGAACGGCGATTGCACGATGGCCCTGGCAGGCGGCGTGAACGTCATGCTGCAGCCGGAGACCTTCGTCATGATGTGCAAGGGCGGCTTCCTGGCCACCGACGGCCGCTGCAAATCCTTCGATGCCGCCGGCGACGGGTACGGGCGCGGCGAGGGCGGCGGAATCGTGGTGCTGAAGAAGCTCGACGACGCCCTGCGCGATGGCGATCGGGTCTATGCGGTGGTGAAGGCGACCGGATCGAATCAGGACGGTCGCACCGCTGCGATCACCGTGCCGAACGCCGATTCGCAGGAGGCACTGGCCCGCACCGTGTGCGAGCGGTCCGGTCTGGCGCCGGAACAGATCACCTACGTCGAGGCCCACGGCACCGGAACCCCCGTCGGCGACCCGATCGAACTGCGCGCACTGGGTTCGGTCTACGGCGCGGCCGCGGCCCGGCAACAAAGCCTCGGTGTGGGCTCGCTCAAGGCGACCCTCGGCCATACCGAGGCCGCCTCCGGGATCGCGAGTGTCATCAAATCGGCGCTCGCCCTGCGGCATCGCACGATTCCCCCGCAGGGCTGGCTGAACGAACCCAACCCGGATATCCCCTTCGCCGACCTGAATCTGCATATCCAGCTCGAGCCGCGGCCGCTGCCCGCCGACGCGGCGCCGATGGCCATCGCGGTGAACGGTTTCGGCTACGGCGGCACCAATGCCCACACGATCCTGCAGGAGTTCCGTCCCGCGGCCACTGCCGCGGCGGCCGGGCCGCGGCATCATCTCGGGGTGCTGCCGGTCTCCGCCCGCAGCGCGCCGGCCGTGCGGGCCATGGCCGGCCGGTTCGCCGATCTGCTCGCGGCGGGCGCGGACCCCGATCATCTGGCCGAGGCGGCGTGGACCCGGCTCGCCCACCACAGTTTCCGTACCGGGGTGCCGGTGCGTGAACGCGGCGCACTGATCGAGGAACTGCGCGCCTACGCGGGCGGGGACGGCCGCGACGCGGTCCGTACCGTGTCGCGGCGCACCGATGAACCGGTGTTCGTGTTCTCGGGTATGGGACCGCAGTGGTGGGGGATGGCGCGGGATCTGCTCGGCACCGAGGGGTCGTTCGCCGCCACGGCACGCACCGTCGACGACGCGTTCCGGAAGGTCGCCGGCTGGTCGATCATCGAGGAACTGCTGCGCCCGGAGGAGGAATCCCGAGTCGGCGCGACCGAGGTCGCGCAACCCGCCAACTTTCTCGTCCAGGTGGGGCTCGTCGCCGAACTCGCCGAGCTGGGTATCACACCGGCGCGGATCGTCGGTCACAGTGTCGGCGAGGTCTCCGCCGCCTATATCACCGGCATGCTGACCCTGGAGGAAGCGGTCACGGTCGCCTACCACCGTTCCCGGTTGCAGGCCACGACAGCGGGAACGGGCGGGATGCTCGCGGTCGGGACCGGAGCGGACAAGGTTCGCGAATACTTCACCGACGACGACGTGGTCGATATCGCCGCGATCAACAGTCCCGGATCTCTCACCCTGGCCGGTGACGTGGACCGGCTCGACGAGATCGCCGAGAAACTCACCGAGGAGGGCGCGTTCGCGCGAGCGCTGCGGGTGGAGGTGCCCTATCACAGCCGGTTCATGGATCCCGTCCTCGACGAACTGCGGACCGTACTGGCCGGGCTCTCACCCCGCGCGCCGCGGATTCCGCTGGTGTCTACGGTGACCGCGGAGGCGGTCGTGGAGGCCGAGGACGGCTGGGACGCCGAATACTGGTGCGCGAATGTCCGGCAGCCGGTGCGGTTCGCCGACGCCGTCGCGGGTCTGGTCACGGCCGGGCACCGGGTCTTCGTGGAGGTCGGCCCGCATCCGGTGCTGTCCGGCAATATCCGCGAGATCCTGCTCGCCGCCGGGGAGAACGGCGCCACCGTGGCCACCCTGAACCGCAAGGAAACCGACCGTGACAGTCTGCGGCGCACCCTCGCCGGTGTGTACGCCGCGGGTGTCCTCGACGCCGACGCTCTCTTCCCGGCCGGCCGACCGGCCACCGAACATCTGCCGCTGCCCCGCTATCCGTGGCAGAACACCCGGCTGCACAACCCGCTGCCGCTGTTCGAACAGCTGCGGCTGGGCAGCGCCGACACCTATACGATGCTGGGCGACCCGGATATGGAAGGCCGGCCGGGCTGGATGCTGCAGGTCGGCACCGAATTGCTGCCCTGGCTACCGGATCACGTGGTCGGTGGAATGCGCATCATGCCGGGTGCGGCCTATCTCGATGCGGCGCTCAGCGCCGCGGCCACCCGTTCCGGCGATACCCGCGTCGCGCTCGAGGACGTGCGGTTCGTCGCGCCGCTGGTGTTGGCGCAACCGGATGTGCCGTTCCTCGAACTCGGTATCGAGGAGGCCAGCGGGCGCTTCCTGATCCGTTCCCGCAGCGCCACCGGCACGGTGTGGACCGTGCATTCCACCGGACGCGCTCTGACCGGCAGCTACGAGACGATCGTGGATTCGGTACCGGAACCGGAGGCGGCGATCGACGTCGATCCCGAATTGTTCTATGCCGCACTGGCCGCACGCGGCCTGCAATACGGCCCCGCGTTCCGGCGCGTGACCACGGTTCGCGCCGGACGAGATGCCGTGGTGGCGAGCGTCGACGGCAGTATCGCCGCCGGATCCGGGCATCTCGCGCATCCGGCGGTCGTCGACGCGGCCATGCAGACGGTGGCCATGCTCTTCGCGCAGGACGGGCTCGGTGACGGCGCCATGGTGCCGGTCGGGGTTTCGGCGGTGCGGATGTATCGGGCACTGCCCGAGGAGGTGACCGTGGTCGCGCGCCGGGCCGGCGGTCCGCTGGCCGATGTACGGCTGCTGGCCGCCGACGGCACCCTCTGCCTGCATCTGATCGGGGTGCGGCTGGGTGCGCTCACGCCCGGCGGGAGTCCGCTGCAACGGATGGCCGACTTCTACTACGCCGAGACGATCGAACCGGCCGACCCCATCGACCCGCAGGCCCTGGGGGATACCGGGACGGCCACCACGATCGTGCTCGCCCTGGGCGAGAGCACCCGCGCCCGCGAACTCGCCGATGCCGTGCCCGGTGCGCATTACCGGCTCACCACCGGTACGGATCCCCATCTCGAGGCCGATCTCACCGCGCTGCTCCGCGCCGCAGCCGACGATCCGGGCACCACCCGGACCCATATTGTGATCGTCGCGGGCCGTATCGAGGACGATCTGGCCGATCTGTGGACACTGAAGCGCATCGCGGTCGCCGCGCACCTGTTCGTAGCACCCGATGCCGGCGATTCGCCGATGGCCGGGGGCGGCGACGACTCCTGCCATCTCACCCTGGTCACCGAACATGCCTTCGCGCGGCCGGACGCGACCGACGGCCCCGACTCACGTCAGGCCGCCCTGGCCGGGGCCCGGCGGGTCCTGCTGAACGAACAGCCGGCGCTGCGCTGGCGGCTCATCGATACCGAACCCGGTACCGGCATCGACGAACTGTGCACCGAATTGTCCGTTCCCGGCGCCTTCCGCTACGACAACTCCGATGAGGTCCTGCTGCGCGACCGCGGCCGCCTGCTGCCGCGGATCACCACCCCGCTGCAGGAACGGATCGACATCCTGGAGACGGCGGAACCGCTCACCGACCCGGAGGCCGATTTCGCGCTGGAGATCCCGAAATCCAAACTGCTGTCCGCACTGGCGTGGCGGCGCACCCCGCGACGCGACCCCGGGCCCGGTGAGGTCGAGATCGGGATGCAGATCATCGGGCTCAACTACAAGGACCCGCTGAAGGTGATGGGAATCCTCGGCGAACGAGAACTCGCCGATACCTTCTTCGGGACCAGCCCGGGTATGGAGGGCGTCGGCCGCGTCACCCGGCTCGGCGACGGGGTCACCGATATCGCGGTGGGCGATCTGGTCGCATTGGCCGCCAAAGGCATGATGCGGCGATATCACGTCGTGGACCGCGGCGCGGTGATCCCGCTGCCCGCGGACACCGACCCCGCGGTCTGCACCAGCACCACCGCCTTCGGCACCGCCGAATACTCCCTGCTGGACCTGGCACGGCTGGAAGCGGGTGAGACCGTGCTGATCCACGGCGCCGCCGGCGGGGTCGGTTCCGCGGCCATCCAGGTCGCCAAGGCTCGTGGTGCCCGGATCATCGGCACCGCGAGCACCGCGGAACGCCGGGCGCATATTCTCGCTCTCGGTGCCGATCACGCGCTCAACTCACGTTCGCTGAATTTCGCCGACGATGTGCTGGGGCTCACCGACGGTGTGGGGGTGGATGTGATCCTGAGTTCCGCGCCGGGCGAGGCGCTGCGCCAGAACTTCAAGGCGATCCGCGAATTCGGGCGCATCATCGAGGTCGGCAAGGCCGATATCTACACCGGCGGACTACTCGAGCTCGCGAACTTCGACAAGAACCTGTCCTACTTCTCCATGGACCTCGACCGGATGTGCCGGTTCCGGCCGCTGCAACTGGCCGACCTGCTGCGCCGGGTGGTGGCGAAGTTCCGCTCCGGCGAATACCGCCCGCTGCCCTACGAGCTGTACGGCACACACGAGGTGACCCGGGCGTTCGACGACACCATCCGCTCCACCCGGATCGGCCGGATCGCGTTGTCGATGACCGACGAGGCGCCACCGGTGCGGCCGATGCTGCCGGAGCTCGGCATCGATCCGGACGGCACCTATCTGATCACCGGCGGTTTCGGCGGTTTCGGGATGGCAACCGGTACCTGGCTGGTGTCGAAGGGAGCGCGGCGCCTGGTGTTACTCGGGCGCAGCGGCGCCTCGACCCCCGCCGCCCGGCAGCAGCTGGCGGCGTGGCGGGCCGCCGAGGTCACCGTGATCGAGGAACGCGCCGATATCGCCGACGCGGCGGCCCTCACGGCCGTGGTGGGCCGGGCGCACGATCCGCGTCATCCGCTCCGCGGTGTATTCCACGCGGCGGGAGCGGTCGCCGACAACCGGGTCGAGCATATGGACGCCGAGCAGCTGTCCCGGGTGTACCGGTCCAAGGTGCACGGGGCGCGGGTCCTGCACGACGCGGTCACCGGAGCCGGCGCCGAACTCGATATGTTCGTGCTCTACTCCTCCGGCGGTTCGATGTTCGGGATCTTCGGCCAGTACAACTACACGGCCGCCAATCTGGCCGTCGAGGCGCTCGCCGAGCAGTGGTCGCGGGCCGGTGAGCGGGTGCTGTGCGTGGGCTGGGGCCATATGTCGGGCGCGGCCGGCGGGATGGCCGCCGACGACAAGGTCGCGAAATACCTCGAACTGGCCGGGTTCGGGGCGATCGATATGGCCGACGGCACCGTCTATCTGGAACAAACGCTGCGACTGGGGGTGACGCGGGCGGCCGTGATCCCCACCGACTGGTCGAAACTCACCGCGGCGTTCCCGCAGATGGGGCGGACCGGGCGCCTCGCCGCACTGGTCGCGGCATCGGTACAGGACAACTCGATGCTGGCCACACTCAAGGCCGAACTCGCCGCGCTGGAGGAGAACAAGCGCGGGCAGGCGATGGCCCGGATGCTCGCCGACCAGCTGGCGGTGGTGATGGGGGTGCAGCCCGACACCATCGATCTGACCGCGCCGGTGACCGAACTGGGCCTGGATTCGCTCATGGCGGTCGAATTCGGTTCCCGCGTCAGCAAACAGCTCGGCATCGAGCTCATGTCGCTGCAGATGGGCCGGGCGTTCAGCCTCGAACAGGCCGGTCCCAAGGTCGCCGAACTGATCCTGGCCACCGATCCGGCGGGTGGCTTCGCAGCCGCTCTGCCCACGGCCGCACCGCAGGCCGAGGCGCCCGCCGCGAACGGCTCGGGTGGCGGGCGGCCGGATGTCGGCGCAGGCCCGGCACCGGCGAACGGCAACGGTCACCACGCGAACGGTCTCGAATCCTCCGCGGGCGGTGACAATGCCGCCGCGGCCGGGAACGGCAGCTCCGGCCCCGTGGCCGTGCCGGAGGACGCGGCGCGGCTACCGGAAGAGGCGCGGTCGTGACGGAGACCGCCACGGGTATCCGGACCGGCGGGGGTCCGGGCGCCTGGCTCGCGTTCACGGGATGCCTGCTGTCGGTGTTCATGCAGATGATCGACGTGACCATCGTGAACACCGCGCTACCGGCCATCACCACCGATCTGCGCGCCACCTCGGCGCAGCAACTACTGATCGTGTCGGGGTACTCGCTGGCGTTCGCGTGCACACTGCTGCCCGCGGCCCGGCTCGGCGCCCGCGCCGGCCGCCGCCGGATGTTCCTGCTCGCCGTCGTCGCGTTCACAGCAGCCTCGGTGTGGTGCGGAACCGCCGACGGCGCAGGTGAACTCGTCATCGCGCGGATCGTGCAGGGTGTCGCGGGCGCGGGCATGGCCGCGCAGACCATCGCCGTGCTCACCGCGCTGTTCCCCCGGGAACTGCACACCACCGTGTTCGCGCTGTACGGCGCCACCTCCGGTTTCGCCGGGCTACTCGGCCCGATCCTCGGCGGCGGGCTGGTCACCGCCGATATCGCCGGTCTCGGCTGGCACAGCGTCTTCCTGATGAATCTGCCGCTGGGGATCGTGGCCTTCGCACTGGCGTGGCGCTACCTGCGGCTCGACGCACCCCCGCGGCGCGCGCCGATGGACCCGGCCGGTGTGGTCCTCTCCGCCGTCACCTTGTTCGGACTGCTCTACGGCCTGTCGGAAATCCATCTCCACGGCTGGCGGCCGCTCCCCTGCTCGATCGTCGCGGCGGCGCTGGTGGCCGGGGCGG
Source organism: Nocardia sp. NPDC024068 (assembly GCF_040638875.1). NCBI lineage: Bacteria > Bacillati > Actinomycetota > Actinomycetes > Mycobacteriales > Nocardiaceae > Nocardia > Nocardia sp. NPDC024068. The sequence goes on from NZ_JBEZYU010000002.1 coordinate 312,495, forward strand.
TCACCCTGCGGCACGAACGCCGCGCCGATCGACGCGGCGCCGGGCCGCTGGTGCGGCTGGACCTGTTCGCCGACCGCGGATTCGCGGTCGGGTCGATCGTGGTCACCGGATTCTTCGGGCTTTTCACCGCCTTCGTGTTCGCCATCTCCATCACCCTGCAGGATGTCCTGCAGTTCTCGCCGCTGCGCACCGGTATCGCGATGACGCCGTTCGCGCTCGGCGCCGGCGCGGGCGCGTTGCTCTCACCGGTGCTGGTGAAGCGGTGGGGTGTCCGGGTGCTCGCCGGTGGGCTCGTGCTCTACGCCGCCTGTGTGCTGATGGGGGTGGCCTATGTGAACATCACCGACGGGCGGGTGAACATGCTGCTGTGCGCCGCGCCTGTTTTCCTGTGCGGCTTCGGAGCGGGTGTCTTCGCGGTGCCGTTACAACCGATCATGCTGGCCGGACTCGACGACGAACAGATGTCCGAGGCCTCCGGATTACTGCCCACGATCGAGCAGATCGGCAACGGAGTCGGTCTCGCGCTGCTGTCCGCCGCGTTCTTCCGCGCCCACACCCTCGGCGGCAGCACCGTGATGCTGTCCGCGATCGCGGTGGTCGCCGTCGTCCTGGCCGCGGTCACGCTGGCTCTGCCCGACCCGGACACCGCGCCGGTCCGACCCCTACCGGCCCCGGCGCCGGCGGTGAACTGAGGAACGAGAGATGGTCGACTTCGGACTCATCGACGAATGGCAACCCGCCCCCGGACGAGTGGTGAGCTGGGCGGCGACACCACGGTCCCGGGAATACGCGGCGGCCGCGCCGGTACACAGCACACCGCCGTCACATCAGCAGGAGCACTACCTGCGCCAGGCCTACCGCCATCGCGGCGCGGAGTACCGGGTCTCCGGACTGTGCCTGGTGACCGCGGAGGTGCCCACCGTGCTGGACCGCGACGCGATGACGCGCGCGGTGAACGAATTCCTGTTCCGCCACGACACCTTTCGCAGCTGGTTCTCGCAGGCCGCCGACGGCACCGTCCACCGGCATCTGCTCGAACCGGGCCAGATCGACTTCGCACCCGTCGACCACGGCCGGATCGACAGTGCCGAATCGATCCGCGATCTCGTCCAGCGGCAGACTCCGCGCCCGCCGCAGTGGGACTGCTTCACCTTCTGGGCGATCGAGCACGGCGAATCCACCACCGTCTACCTGGCCGTCGATCATCTGCATACCGACGGTGTGGGCCAGCACATCTCATGTTTCGAACTGGCCTGCCTCTATGCGAAGCACGCCTGGGATCAGGCACCGCCCCTCCCGGCGCCCGCCAGCTATATCGAATACTGCGCCCGGGAACGCGCGGCCTCCGCACAGCTCACCCAGGCCTCCCCGGATGTGGCGACCTGGCTGCGACTGCTGCGCGGCAACGACGGTGAACTCCCCTCGTTCCCACTGGATCTGGGCATCCGTGCCGGGGACACCCACCGCAGCGCCCATCGGACGGTCGCGTTGTTCGGCGAGGACGAGGCCGCCCGATTCGAGAAGCTCTGCCGGGACCACGGCGGCGAATTCGCCGGCGGCGTCTTCGCCGCGGCCGCCCTGGCCGAACGGGAACTCGCCGACAGCGACTACTACTTCGGCATCACCCCGCTCAACACCCGCTCCACCTTCGAAGAGATGACCTCGATCGGCTGGTATGTGGCACTGGTTCCGGTGGCGTTCCCGATCGGAATCCGCGCGTCGTTCGAACGGATGGTGGCCCGGGCCCAGCGCGCCTACGAGAACGGTATGCGGCTGAAATCGGCCACCATTCACCGTGTTCTGGAGTTGGCGCCGACCGGCAGCGGTATCGAGGTGGCGCCGGACTGGTCCAACCCGATGATCTCCTATGTCGACGCCCGCGATTTCGCGGGCAGCGAATTCTTCGATTTCGCCCGCGGCGGGCTGTACGGGAACCGCGCCGCCAGCGAGGAAGCGCTCATCTGGATCAACCGCCTGCCCGCAGAGACGACGATCAGCGTTATCTACCCGGACAACCCCGTCGCACATGCTTCGGTGGACCGCTACCTCACCGCGCTGGCAACGATCTTCCGCGCGGCGGCCCGCGAGCCCCGGTGACCACCCTCAATCAACCGCCAGGGCCTCCACGATCGGCATCCGGGCGGCACGCACGGCGGGCGGCACCGACCCCAGCAGCGCCAGCACCAGCGCGACGACACCGTAGACGATCAGCAGCGGGCTCGCCTCGTAGACGACATCGATGGTCAGGGCGTGACCGATGGCGACAGCCGACAGGTATTGCACCGCCGCCCCGACGAGCAGCCCCAGGAGCGCGCCCACCAGCCCGATCCCGGCCGCCTCGGCCAGCACCGAGCGCAGCAGGAAACGCCGGTCGGTGCCCATGGCGCGCAATACCCCGATCTCGCGGCGGCGATCCAGAACCGACAGCATGAGGGTGTTCAGCAAGGCGATGGTGGCGACCAGCACCACGATCCACAGGATGTTGGTGGCCAGCGCGGTCCCCTGCCGCAGACTTCCCGCTGTCGCCTCCACGGCCTCCCTGCCGGAATCGATGTAGAGGTCCGGCGGTACCACCTGCCGCAGTGCCGCGCGCACCGTCTCCGGATCGGCGCCGGGAGCCAGGTCCACGGCGAGGGTCGTCTCCCCCGGTCGCTGATACCAGCCGCGCATGCGGTCGAGATCCATCATGATGACCCCCGCGATCGCGGAGAAGTACGGGATCACCTGCAGGACCCGCACCTCGTGCCGGCCCGTCGGAGTGGGCAGGGTGAGCAGATCACCTTCGGATACACCCAGCGACCGCGCGACGTCACGGGAAACCACCACCCCGCGGCCGGTGACCAGCAGGCGCCCGACCTCGGGCGTGATCTCCGAGCTGAGGCGGGTGTTGTCGGCGGAGGCCGGAAACCCCTGCAGCAGCACCCGTCCGGCCCCGGCACTGGCGAACGCCAGCTGAGCCGGGTTCACCGATGCCACTCCGGGCACGGCTTCCAGCTGCTCCTCGAGACCGTCCGGGAGCAGCGGTCCGGTGGGGAATTGTGCCATCGATCCCGGCGTCACCCAGAAATCCGTGGCCGCCAGATTCTCGAAACTCTTCCCCGCCGAATCGACGACGTTGCGGGTGGCGCTCCCGGTCGACACCACCGCCGCCACCCCGATGAGTACCGTCATCGCGGTGGCCCACACCCGCCGCGGTGCGCGCTCGAGCGTGGTCGCGCCCAGTGCGCCCGGCCCGCCGAACCAGCGGGCGATCGCGCCCGCGGCGCGGACGATCGGGGCGGTCGCCGCGAAACAGAGCACGATCGCCGCGCCGAAGGACAGCGAGATCGAGGCCAGCGACCATATGCCCAGATCCGTTTCGGCCAGATAGATCGACGCCGCCACCATGACCAGGCCCAGCACCAGCGACGCCCAGCGCACCGCCGGGCGTACGGTGTCGGTGGCGGCCGCGCCCACCGGCACCAGCGCCTCGATCGGCTGCACCCGGTAGACGGCGCGGGCCGCGAACGCCGACGCCAGCACACTGGCCAGCACGCAGAGCCCGATCGCGACCGGGATGGCGTATCCGGGGACCTGGTATTCGGTGCGGGCCTCCACCGACTGCACTATCGCGGCCGGCAGCCGGTCGATCGCGAGCCGGCCCATCACGATCCCGATCCCGGCGCCGATCAGCCCGCCCAGCGCCCCGACCAGCACCGCTTCGGCCAGCAGATCGCGGATCACCGGCATCCGGCGCCCCCCGATGGCACGCAGCAGCGACAGGGTGGGACGGCGCTGGGCGATCGCCATGGCCATGGCGTTGTAGATGAGGAAGGCCGATACGACGAGCGCCGCCGCCGCGGCCATCAGGGTGGAGTAGCGGATGATCAGCACCGCACCCCCGGCCTGCGCGGCGCGCAGGCCGGGATCGGCGACCACCGCGCGGCCGGCCACGGTATCGGTCAGCGCCGCCCTCAGCTGTTCGATGTCGGCACCGGGTTCGGCGATGATCTGGATGGAATCCAGCTGACCGGGCCGGCCGGTGAGTTGTTGCGCGGTGACCAGCGTGGTGGCGATCAGAAACCCACCGTTGAGCTGTCCGGCACCGTCGGCGTCGAGGGTCCCCGCCACGGTCGCCGTCCCGGAGCCGAGTGGAAAGGTATCGCCCTCCCGATAGCCCATGGCCGCGCCGGTGAGCACCCCGTTGGGCACGGTCAGCAGCTTCGCCGCCTGATCTCCCAGCGATCCGGTGAGCGAGCTGCCCAGTTCCGCGACCCGGGCGTCCGCGCCCACCAGCAGCGCCCGGTTCTCGTCCGCCCCGGTCTGGGCGCGCAGCATGGGGACGGCCGTCTCGACGCCGGGGGTCGCCGCGATCGGCCCCAGCAGATCCTGCCCGAAGCCCGCGTCGGTGATACCGCTGACCTCGAGCCGGGCCGTTCCGCCCAGACCGGCGACGAGTTTGTCGACCGAACCGGTCACCGATCCGGAGATACTGAACACCGCGACCAGCAGTGCCGCCGATACCGCCATCACCGTCAGCGAGATGAGGGTGCGGCCCCGATGCACCAGCAGATCACCGATGTTGAACAGCCGGAACCGATCCCAGACCGCGGTCATCGGCACCCGCCCCGGCGAGCACGGTCTGTTCCCTGCGCTCTGGTGTCCATCGCTGATCCCCGTCCCGGCCGCGCCCGGGCCCGGCCTTCTCGATTCCGGTTGTTCATCCTCGTCCACACCGCGCGATCCCGCCATGCCCGCAGCGGAATCCTGTGATGCCTCCCCATGGACGGCCACCGGGATTTCCGATACGGCGCAGGCGGGCGCGAGCCCGACGCACCGGACACCCGCGGCAGCACCTCAGTACCCTGATCTCGAACCGATCATCGTTCGAGGAGCATCGTGGCTGTCGAGAGAATGCTGCCCACCGCCGAGGCATACGAGCTGATCCAGCTCACCCGGGATATCGCGGACAAGGCCATGGCGCCGATCGTGGATGAGCACGAACGCCACGAAACCTATCCCGAGGGACTGTTCGCCACGCTCGGCGAGGCCGGTCTGCTGAGTCTCCCCTACCCCGAGGAATGGGGTGGCGGCGGTCAGCCGTACGAGGTGTACCTGCAGGTCCTCGAGGAGCTGGGCAGCCGCTGGGCGGCGGTCGCGGTCGCGGTGAGCGTGCACAGCCTGTCCTGCCACCCGCTGCTGGCCTTCGGCACCGAGGAGCAGAAGCAACGCTGGCTACCCGAGATGCTGGGCGGGCACACCGTCGGCGCCTACAGCCTGTCCGAACCCCAGGCGGGTTCCGATGCCGCGGCACTGTCCAGCCGGGCCACGCCCGCCGACGGCGGCTACCGGGTCAACGGCAGCAAGGCCTGGATCACCCACGGCGGTATCGCCGACTTCTACACCCTGTTCGCCCGCACCGGCGAAGGGTCGCGCGGTATCAGCTGCTTCCTGGTCCCGAAAGGCACCGCGGGCCTGTCCTTCGGTAAACCCGAGGAGAAGATGGGCCTGCACGCGGTGCCGACCACCTCGGCGCATTACGACAACGCCTTCCTCCCGGCCGAGCGGCGTATCGGCGAGGAGGGTCAGGGACTGCAGATCGCGTTGAGCGCCCTGGATTCCGGACGTCTGGGGATCGCCGCGGTGGCCGTCGGCCTGGCGCAGGCCGCCCTCGACGAGGCGGTCGCCTACGCCCGGGAGCGCACGGCGTTCGGTAAGGCCATCATCGACCATCAGGGGCTCGGCTTCCTGCTGGCCGATATGGCAGCGGCCGTGGGCTCGGCACGGGCGACCTACCTCGACGCGGCCCGCCGCCGCGATGCGGGCCGGCCGTATTCCACCCAGGCCAGTATCGCCAAACTGACCGCCACCGACGCCGCCATGAAGGTCACCACCGACGCGGTGCAGGTGCTGGGCGGCTACGGCTACACCCGGGACTTCCGGGTGGAACGGTTCATGCGCGAAGCCAAGATCACCCAGATCTTCGAGGGCACCAATCAGATCCAGCGGATGGTGATCGCCCGCGCGCTCGCCCGGTGATCCCGTGCCGGGCCGATCAGGCGCCGATCGCACGGGCGAGATGGGGCCAGGAATCGTGCAGGTCGTATTCGAACTGGCCCCACGTATGCGCACCCGCGGACCGGTCGACGTGGACGGCGTCGATCCCCAGCTGCCCGAGGCGGGCGGCGAACGCCGAGGTGCAGGCATCGGCGATGGCCTCCACCGGCGGGAATCCCCAGCCCCGGTCGATCGCGCCGGGGGCGCCGGAGGCAGCGGAGAGATAGACGGTTTTGCCCGCCAGCCGGGGCGCGCGCACGAACGCGTCGTGCGCCTGCCAGCCGTCGGCACCGGGCGGACCCCACATATTGGCGGGATTACCACCGCCCCGCACCACCTGGGCGCTGACCATCGCGATCCCCGCCGGGTCCGCGGCCCACGGGCACCCGCTGTAGGAGGCGACGGCCTGATAGCGGCCGGGGTCCTGAATGGCCAGATCCAGTGCCGATCCACCGCTCATCGACACTCCTGCCACCGCATTGCGGCCGGTGGTCCCGAACCGGGCGTCCACCACCGCGGGTAGTTCCCGGGTGAGGTAGGTCTGCCAGCGGGCGCGGCCGACCGCCGGATCGTCGGTATGCCAATCGGTGTACATGGTGTAGGCGCCACCCACCGGCATCACCACGTTCACGTGCTTGTCCGCGAAGAACCGCCGGACATCGGTGTTGTCCCACCAGGAGATACCGTCGATGCCCCCGCCGATGCCGGTCAACAGGTACATGGTGGGCGCCGGTCCCCCGCCTGCCGCCGGAATGACCCGGTTGGTGACCACCGTGTTCATCGCCGGAGAGAACACATCCACCTGGATCGCGCGATCGCCGAGCGACCGCTCCGCATGCACCCGTGGCATGGGGGCGGCGGTGGCGTGGGGAGAGATCGACAGAAACGCTGCGGCGACGATCGCCGCGCTCGCCGAAGCGAGCAAACTCTTGTACCGCATCCTGCCCGGGTACCCACTACCGCTCCGTAATCCTCAGTGGCGGAGGATATTTCCACGTTTCGGCCGGACGCGCCGCCGAGCGCTGCCGCATCCGGGCCCAGTGTCGCGATTCCGCGAGGGCCCCGGGGCGCCGCCGGCGGCCGCCGCCATGCGGTGGCGAACCGCACGGAGAGGCCCGAGCAGGGCCTGAGCGGCTTATCGGCGGGTCTGCGCGCGCTCCGCCGGAGCCACCCGGTAGAAAGAACAGAGGCGGCCGGTGCGTTCGCCGGCCGTCGTCGCGGCCGTCGCGGCATCGGTGAGAACCGCCGCAACCGTTGGAACTGTCGAAGGAAAGAGCTGGTTCATGGCGTCCTCCACAGCGCGCGCACAGATCGGGGTCACCGGCCTGGCGGTGATGGGCAGCAATATCGCCCGCAACTTCGCCAAGCACGGCTACACCGTGGCCCTGCACAACCGCAGCGTCGCCAAAACCGATGCGCTGCTCGTCGCGCACGGAGACGATGGTGATTTCATCCGCACCGAAACGGTCGCGGAGTTCGTCGACGCCCTGGAGAAGCCGCGGCGGGTGCTCATCATGGTCAAGGCCGGCGATGCCACCGACGCGGTGATCGAGGAGCTCGCCGGTGCCATGGAGCCCGGCGACATCATCATCGACGGCGGTAACGCCCTCTACACCGACACCATCCGCCGCGAGGCCTCGCTGCGGGCCCGGGGCCTGAACTTCGTCGGCGCCGGAATCTCCGGCGGTGAGGAAGGCGCGCTCAACGGCCCTTCGATCATGCCCGGCGGGCCGGCGGAATCCTACGAATCGCTGGGTCCGCTGCTGGAGTCCATCGCCGCGCAGGTCGACGGGACGCCGTGCTGCACCCATATCGGGCCCGACGGGTCCGGCCATTTCGTGAAAATGGTGCACAACGGTATCGAGTACGCCGATATGCAGTTGATCGGCGAGGCGTATCACCTGTTCCGCGCCGCGCTGGACCTCGATCCCAAGCAGATCGCCGATATCTTCACCCAGTGGAACTCCGGTGATCTGGAGAGCTACCTGGTGGAGATCACCGCCGAGGTGCTGAACCAGGTGGACGCGAAAACCGGGAAACCGCTGGTCGATGTGGTCGTGGATGCCGCCGAGCAGAAGGGCACCGGCCGCTGGACCGTGAAATCCGCGCTCGACCTCGGTGTTCCGGTCACCGGTATCGCCGAGGCGGTTTTCGCCCGCGCGCTGTCCGGTTCGCGCGGTCAGCGTGCGGCGGCCGAGGGCCTCGCCGCCGGGGCGCTGGCGGCCAAACCCACCGATATCGCGCAGTTCACCGAGGATATCCGGCAGGCCCTCTACGCTTCCAAGGTCGTCGCCTACGCGCAGGGGTTCGACCAGATCGCCGCGGGCAGCGCCGAATACGGCTGGAACCTCACCCCGGGGGACCTGGCGACCATCTGGCGCGGCGGCTGCATCATCCGGGCCCGTTTCCTCAACCGGATCAAGGAAGCCTACGAAACCGATCCGGCCCTGCCGAGCCTGATCCTCGCACCGTATTTCCGGGACGCGATCGAAACCGCGATCGACAGCTGGCGGCGGGTGGTGGCCACCGCGACCCTGCTGGGTATCCCGGTCCCGGCCTTCGCGTCGTCGCTGTCGTACTACGACGCGTTGCGCGCGGACCGGCTGCCCGCCGCGCTCACCCAGGCACAGCGCGATTTCTTCGGTGCGCACACCTATGAGCGGGTGGATGCCGAGGGCAAGTACCACACGCTGTGGAGCGAGGACCGGACCGAGGTCCGGGCCGACTGAGCGGCACGGGCGCCGGGCGGATACCCCGCCCGGCGTCCTCCCCTTGACTCCGGTCAACCGACCAGTTGCAATGGGTATGTGAGCTACGACACGATCATCAAGGGCGGACGCTGGTTCGACGGGACGGGCGCGCCCTCGGCGATCCGCAATCTCGGGGTGCGGGGCGACCGGGTCGTAGCGGTATCCGAGGCGCCTCTCGACGAGACGGGCTGCCCGGATATCGTCGATGCCCAGGGGAAATGGGTACTGCCCGGAATGATCGATATCCACACCCACTACGACATCGAAGTCCTGAAGACCCCCTCCCTGTCGGAGTCGGTGCGGCACGGAATCACCACCGTCCTGCTCGGGTCGTGTTCACTGTCCACGGTGCATATCGATCCCACGGGAGCCGGCGATATCTTCGGCCGGGTCGAGGCCATTCCCCGGGGCCACGTGATCGATACCCTGGCCGACGCCCGGACCTGGAGCTCCGCGCACGAATACGTCGCCGCGCTGGAACGGCTGCCCCTGGGCCCGAATATCGCGGCCATGCTGGGACATTCCGATATCCGCACCGCCCGCCTCGGACTCGATCGGGCCACTCGCAAGGATACCCGGCCCACTTCCGTGGAACTGGCCGCGATGGAGGCCGCGCTGCACGAAGCACTCGACGCCGGTTTCGTCGGGATGTCGGCCCAGCAACTGCTGTTCGACAAGGTCGACGGCGAGACCTGCCGCTCCCGCACCCTCCCGTCCACCTACGCGAAGGGCCGCGAGCGCCGGCGGCTCAACGCGATTCTGCGCCGCCGCGGGCGGATCCTGCAGGGCGGCCCCGATATCACCTCGCCGCGCAGCCTCGGTGCGATGATCTTCAGCAGCCTCGGTATCGGGCGGCGGCGGTTGAAGACCACGCTCCTTTCCGCCGCCGATATCAAGGCCAACCCGTTCGCGGTGTTCCTCATCGATTACCTCGCCCGGCTGGTGAACGCGCTCGGTGGGGATTTCCGGTGGCAGCATCTGCCGGTGCCGTTCGAGGTGTACGCCGACGGTATCGATCTGGTGATCTTCGAGGAATTCGGATCCGGCGCGGCCGCCCTGCATCTGGCCGACCGGGTCGAACGCGATGCCCTGCTCGCGGACGAGAACTACCGCCGCCGGTTCCGCAAGGACTACGACGCGAAGTTCGGGATGCGGGTCTGGCATCGTGATTTCTTCGACGCCGAGATCGTCGACTGCCCGGATGAGGCCGTGATCGGCAAAACCTTCGGGGAGGTCGGCGCCGGCCGCGGCGGCCTGCATCCGGTGGATGCCTTTCTCGACCTGGTGCTCGAGCACGGGACGAAACTGCGCTGGCGCACCACCATCTCCAATCACCGCCCGGAGGTACTGGACCGGTTCGCCGCGCATCCGGGTATCCAGCTCGGATTCTCCGACGCGGGCGCGCATCTGCGGAATATGGCCTTCTACAACTTCGGTCTCCGCTTCCTGCGCCGGATGTATCGGGCCGAACAGGCCGGCACACCGGTTATCCCACTGGAGCGCGCGGTGCACCGGCTCACCGGGGAGCTCGCCGACTGGTACGACATCGACGCGGGACGGTTGCGCGAAGGCGATCGTGCCGATTTCGTGATCCTGGACCCGGCCGGGCTCGACGACTCACTGGACGCCTACGCCGAGAGCCCGGTGGAGCAGTACGGCGGTCTGCCGCGCATGGTCAACCGCAACGATGCCGCGGTCGCCGCGGTGTACATCGGCGGCCGCTACGTGTTCGGCAACGGCACCGCCGCCCCGGCACTGGGCGCGGAACGGACCGGGCGATTCCTGCGCGCCCGCACCTGACCACTACCCACCCCGCGACGCCGCGGTCCACCGATCGGCGAACCGCCCCTCGGGCCCGAGGCGACCGGGCAGGTCCGCGGCCGGGTCACGAACCCGGCGTATGCGGGCCGCGTGCCGCCTTTACGGCCGGGGTGGGCCGTGACACCGGGCCGCAACCCGGCGGCCGGCTCCTCGTCGATCTGCGGCGCGGGACGGTCCTCCCCACTCATGGCCGGTCCGCGGGGACCGCGAAGGAATCCAGCCCGAAGCCGCGCAGGGTCCGCACCATCTTCTCGTACTGGAACCGGTTGTAGGCCAGCGGTTGCAGCAGCAGCCGATCGGGTAGATTTCGCCAGGCCCACTGCAAGAGGCGCACGTATACCGCGAATTCCTGGTCGTGGCGGGGCGTCAGTTCGAAGCCGGTCAGCTCCTGTACCGCTGGATGCATCGCTTTGGACGAGCACACCTGGATCACATGTCCCACCGCCGGGCGCACCACCAGCCACACCGGGTTCAGCGCGCGCCGCGCGACGGGCGGCAGGCCCAGGGTGGGCAGTGGTAGCCGGGTGAGGCCCGCGAACTTCTGCACCAGAAACGGATTGGCTGCCAGTTCCCCGGTGGCCATGGTGTCGTAGTAGTCGCGCGCCTCGGCCAGATCGGCGGGGAGTTTGCTTGCGGCGCTGGGCAATTCCAGATCCGCGAACGCCTCGCGCAGCATCAGATAGGCGGCGTCCTCCTCTTCCGGACGCATCTCGGTGCCGGTGCAGTAGGTGAAGGTGTTGAGGACGACGAAGATGCCGCTGACCGCGATCCACTTCCACATGCCGGGGTTCAAGGCACTGTATTCGACGTCCTCGAACTGCCCCGACCCCGTGCCGCGCACGTCACGGTGCCGGAGTTTCAGCCAATCCGACTCGGCGCGGCGGTCGTCGGAATCGCCCCACAGCGCGATCATCGCCGAGGCGCCGCTGCGCACCCCGCGATCGGCGAAATTGGCGGCGAACCGGCCGGTGCGGTCGACCGCCGCGGCCACCGGCACCAGCGCGACCTGATCGAAGGCGGCACCGGCGAAAACGCCCGCCAGGACACTTCCGGAATGTTTGCGGAATTCACGCAGGACCTCGGGCCGGATCCGGGGGTCGGCGGACCGGCCGGCGGTGCGCACCGTTGCGTTGATCGCCATTCGTCACCTCGCGCAGTGGGAATATCGAGCAGGAATGATAGTCTGAGTCCATCGATTCTATCAGCGGAGGCGGACTGAGCACTACAGTCCGGCGAGCCGAACGGGTATCGGCGCGGATCCGTACCCGCCGGAGAGCCGGTAGGCTCTGGCGAATGGAAACAGCCGCTGCGCCATGGGCCGAACTGCAGCAGTTGGACCCCAAATCGCGCGGCATCGTGGACGCGGCCCGGGAATGTTTCGCCGCCCACGGCTTCGAGGACACCACCATGGTGCGGATCGCGGAGGTCGCGGGGGTCGGCGTCGCCACGGTGTACCGGCGTTTCGGTACCAAATCGGCCATCGTCCGCTACGCGCTGATGGCCGAATCACAGCGGGTCTCGATGATCGTCGCTGACGCGATGCATCGCTCGGCCGGTCCGGTGGGCGCGCTGGCGGATATGTTCGCCGCGTTCGTGGGCGAGGCCACCGCACCCCGGCTGCTCACCCGCAGCCTGCGCGCCTCCGGCGGGGCCGGCCAGCTCACGGCGTTCCTCACCGGCGACGACGCCGTACAACAGGGCCGCGATCTCGTGGCCCGGTTCCTCGCCTACTGGCAGGAGCGCGGCGAACTCGGCAGTTTCGATCCGGAGGTGGTGGCCGAACTGTTCGTCCGGCTCACCATCTCGTTCATCGCCAACCCGGCCGGGGTGCTGCCGCTCGGCGACGCCGACGCGGCCCGCGAATTCGCCCGGCGCTACCTCGCTCCGCTGCTCTATCCGCACCCCGGCGGCGCCTGAGCGCCCGCCGTCAGCCAGGTATGACGGTGACGGGATCGCGCGGGGTGTCCTGTCGCGGGCGCACGGTGTACGCGGCGGATTTCAGTTCGCGATTCCGCATCTTCCGGATCTGCTGATGATGTTTGCGCGCATGGTAGGCGATCGGGAAATAGGTGAGCCGGTCCGGCAGTATCCGGTAGGCGAGGCGGATCACCGCGTACGCGCGCTCCAGGCTCCGCTGGTCGGCCGGGGTCCAGTCCACGCCGATGAGATCGCGCAACCGTGGGTCGAGCAGCCCGACGATGGACAGATAGTTGAACCGCAGCAAAGGTCTCGCGAGCCGGCGCGTGATGGCCCCCGCCGGGGACCCCATGGCCCGGAACCGGTCCAGATCACCGGTCCGTAACTGGCGGTACTGCTCACGCACCTCCTCGTCGGCCGACAGCACCTCGGTGACCATATGCTCGTAGTAGTCGTCGAATTCGGCGCGGGTGCGTGGATACCCCTTCATCGGCACCTGCAGGATCCGGGCCAGGCGGATGTTGTCGCGCAGCAGTTCCTCGAGTTCGTCGTCGCCGAACTCCCGGCCCATCAGCAGCGGCCCGGCCTTGGCGGTGGTGACGTAGGCGGTGGCGATCACCCACTGGTAGGCGCCCGGGTTGAGCGCGCTGATCTGCTTGCCCTCGGAGCTTTTCATCGTCAGTGGCGCATGCAGCGACCGCAGCCGGCGGCCGTCCTGGATCGCCTCGAGCCCACCGTAGGTCCAGCGCAGCACCGAATCCACCGAGCGTAGGGCCCGGCCGCCCGGATCGGTTTTCGCGACGGAGTACCGGTCGGTGACCTCCCGGATCACCGGATGCAGGCCCTGCATGGCGAAGGCGGCACCCTCCATCATGAGATAGGTCCAGTGGCCGACCATTTCGGCGGTCAGTGAATCGAGCGGAACGAGTTCCAGCGGTTCGTCCGCGCCGGCAGGGGCCGTCTCGGGAATGCGGGCCGGGGTTTCGGGGGCGGTCGTCATAGTTCTCCTCGGGTTTTCCGGTGTCAGCGGGCAGGCGCCGGGACATCCGGCGGCGCGCGGTTCGGGAACGCGCATCTCCACGAAGGCAGCCACCCGGCACGAATCGCCCTCGCGGGCGGTGACTTCGGCGCTCGGCGGGGCCCGGGTAGCGTGGCATTCCATCGGCGGTATCCGATCCCGTGATAGTTTCTCGCGGTACAGACTATCAAAATCCGGTCACGTATCGCGATAGATCGACCGATGTCGATCTATCGGACCGCTATCGGAACTCACACCGGACCCAGCCGACCACCGACCAGCGAATCCACCCGCCGACGCGGGTCCGCCACACTCGCCGGCCCCCGCCGCCGTCCGCGCGGTATCAGGCGGGCGTGAGCGTCACCGGAACACCGTTGAACACCGCGTTCCCGGACGGCACGTCCAGTACCGAATCATCGGTCAGCGCATTCGCGTTGACCCCGGCGTGCTCGGCCGCGACCTGCTGCGCACTGCCGGCGTGGCCCCAACCGTGCGGCAGGCTCACCACGCCGGGCATGATCGTGTCGGTCGGCTCCAGCGGAACCGTGAGCGAGCCCGCCGCGGATTTCACGATCGCGTGGTCGCGCAGCCCGAGCCGGGCGATATCGTCCGGATGGATCTGCAGCGTGCACCGATTCGTTCCGCTGACCAGCCGCGGCATGTTGTGCATCCAGCTGTTGTTCGACCGCAGGTGCCGGCGTCCGATGAGCACCAGATCCGGTGTGGCGGTGGCCAGCGCGGCACGCAGCCGGTCGATATCGGCCAGCAGCAGAGGCGGCGCCAGTTCGACCTTCCCGGAGGACGTGCGCAACACCTCGGACAGCCGCGGCCGCAGCGGGCCCAGATCGATACCGTGCGGATTGTCCAGCAGCGTGCGCAGGTTCAGGTCGCCGCCGTTCCACTCCCCGTACGGTCCCAGCCGCAGCATGAGATCCAGCCGCTGCTCGGTGGTGGTACTCCCGATCAGGTCCTGGCGACGTTCGGCCAGCCCGGCCCGATTCAGGGTGTCGCCGAGGACGAACTCGTCGAATACGACCAGTGGGTCGAAATCCGCGGTCGGGTTGTGCGGCTGTCCGCTCACCGCCGCGCCGAGCCGCACATAGACCGCCGCCTCGGACGGCCGGTCGCCCAGCGCCACCAGTGGTGGCGAGTAGCGCGCGTAATTGCGGACCGCGAACTGCAGCAACGCGAAATCGTAATGCGGGGACTGCACCGGACGCGGTGGCGGCAGGATGACATCGGCATGCCGGGTGGTCTCGTTGAGGTAGCGGTCCACGCTCACCATGAAGTCCAGGCCCGCGAACGCCTCGTCGAGCCGGGTACCGCTGGGCGCGGACAATACCGGATTGCCCGCGACCGTGATCACCGCCCGCACCTGCCCCGCACCGGGCGTGGTGATCTCGTCGCCCAGGGTGGCGACGGGAAGTTCACCCATGGCCTCGGGCAGGTCCCGCACCCGGCTACGCCACCGGCCCGCCCGGAACGGTTTGGTGCGTACCACACCACGCGCGGCGGCGGCGGCGAACATGACCCCACCGGCGCGGTCGAGGTTGCCGGTGAGGACGTTCAGCACATCCACCAGCCACTGGGTCAGGGTGCCGAATTCGGCGGTGCAGGTCCCGATGCGGGCATAGACCGCGGCCGTCGGCGCGGCGGCGAGTTCACGGGCCAGCCTGCGCACGGTCTCCGCGGGCACCCCGGTGCGGCCGGCCACGACCTCCGGGGTGAACTCCCGGGCCGCGGCCCGCACCTCGTCCAGGCCCGCCACCTCGACGCCCACCGCGGTCAGCCCCTCGTCGAACAGGGTGTGCACGATGCCGAACAGCAGATAGGCATCGGCGCCCGGGCGGACGAACAGGTGTTCGTCGGCCACCGCCGCGGTCCGGGTGCGGCGCGGGTCCACCACCACCAGCCGCCCGCCACGCGCCCGCAACGCCCGCAGCCGGCCCGGGAAATCCGGGGCGGTGCAGATCGACCCGTTGGATTCCAGCGGATTGGCGCCCAGCATCAGCAGATAGTCGGTGCGGTCCAGATCGGGTACCGGAACGGCCAGCGGATCGCCGAACAGCAGACCACAGGCCAGTTGTTTGGGCATCTGGTCGGCGGTACTGGCCGAGTACAGATTCCTGGTGCCGAGCGCCCGGATCAGCGCCGGAGCGTAGAGAGTGCCGGCGACGGTATGCGCGTTCGGATTACCCAGATAGAGAGCCACGGATTGGTTGCCGTACTCGGATCTGATCGCCGGGATACGCTCGGCGATCAGATCGAACGCCTCGTCCCAGCCCGCACTGCGCCAGGAGCCGGTCGCGCGATCCCGGATCAAGGGTTCGGTGAGGCGGTCGGGATCGCCGTCGAGATTGCCGAAACTCGCCCCTTTCGGGCAGAGGAATCCGCCGCTGAACGGGTCCTGTTTATCCCCTCGCACCGCGGTCACGCGATCCTGCGCGTCCAGGGTGAGTTCCAGACCGCAGACCGCCTCGCACAGCGGACAGGTACGCAGCAGGTTCCGGGAGGCGACGGTCCGAGAAGGGGACGCGGAGGTGGTCATGTCTCCATCATGACCCGCCGCGGCGGCCCGCGCTCCCGGTTCGGCGGTTTCCGCCCGAAGAAACTGCGGCGACCCGCCCTCAGTTCAATTTCCGCGCGGCGCCGGGCGCGGGAATCCGCGAGGGCCCGCCCCCTCAGGGATGGACGACGGTCGCGGAGACGGCCGATTCCCGGGCGGCTTCCAGGATCCGCAAACCGGCCAGGGCGTCGTAGGGATCGACCGGAACCGGCGCGCCGTCGAGGATCGCATCGGCGAAGGCGGTGTAGAACGCGGGATAGTCGCCGGGCAGCGTCGGCTGGGATTCCCCCTCCGGGTCCGCCCCCAGAATTCCGTAGCTGCCGGGTTCGACGGTGCCCCATGGCTTCCCGTCACCGGGGCGTCGCCCCGCCCGTAGGTCCGCTTCCTGGGGGTCCAGGCCGTACACCTCGTACCCCGCCTCGTCGCCCAGCACCCGGAACCGCGGCCCGAGCCGTGGCGCGACCGCGCTGGCCCACAGATGGGATCGGATACCGCCCCCATGGGTGAGGGCGAGGAACATATCGTCCTCGGTCCGCACGCCGGGCCGCCGGGTATCCAGCTCGCAGTAGACCGCGGTCGGCGGGCCGAACAGGCGCAGGGCCTGGTCCACGAGGTGACTGCCGAGGTCGTAGAGGATGCCGGCGGCATCGGCGGCCGGGCCCGTTTCCCGCCAGCCGGATTTGGGCACCGGACGCCAGCGTTCGAATCGCGACTCGAAACGCCGGATCCGCCCGAGCGCACCGCTGTCGGCGAGGGCGCGCACCGTCCGGAAATCGCCGTCCCAGCGGCGATTGTGGAAAACCGTCAGAACCCGACCCGCGGTCTCCGCGCGCCGGATGAGGTCCTCCGCCTCGACCGAGGTGACGGCGAACGGTTTGTCCACCACCACGGCGGCCCCCGCCTCCAACGCCCGCCGGGCCAATTCGGCGTGGGTGCGATTGGGTGTCGCGACGACCACGGCGTCGATACCGGAGAGGTCGGCGAACAGGGCGTCGGCATCGGGCACGACCCGCACACCGGGATACTCGCGACGGGCCTGTCCGGCTCGCTCCGCAGACCCGGTCACCACCGCCGCCACCCGCATGCGGGGTTCGGCGGCCACCAGCGGCGCATGGAAGACCGCACCCGCAAGGCCGTACCCGATGATCGCGACTCCGAGGCTGCTCATGGCCGCGACGTTACCCGCGCTCCCGGGCTCTCATACGGAGGCGAGAAAGGACAGCCGCACCTGCCGGTCCGGGTTGTCGACGTTCACATCCACCAGCGCGATGGACTGCCAGGTCCCCAGCGCGGGCTTCCCGTCCAGGACCGGGACGGTGGCGTACGGGGCGATGAGCGCGGGCATCACATGGGAACGGCCATGGCCGCGGGACCCGTGCGCATGCCGCCACCGGTCGTCGGCGGGCAGCAGATCCCGCAACGCGGCCAGCAGATCATCGTCGCTGTAGGCGCCCAGTTCCAGGACCGCGACACCGGCCGTGGCGTGGGGAACGAAAATGTGCAGGAGCCCGTCGCCACCGGCGGCGGCGGTGAAATCCGTGCATTCGGGGGTGATATCGCGGACCACCTCGGTCCGTCCCGTATGCACCGCGAGAAGTGTGCTGCGCATGTACCGGAGCCTACGCGGAGCGGACCCGCCGACGCTCGGCCAGACCGGACAGCACTGCCGAACAGCTCGCGTCCAGTTTGCGCACGGCGTACTCGTCGCTGCGGGTGGGGCCGCGGTTCACGATGACGACGGTGCCGCCGGCGCGGGCGACGCGATGCACGAACCGGCGCCCCGAGAGCACAGCCAGACTCGATCCCGCCACCAGGATGACCTCGGCTTCGTCCACCATCTCCCCGGCGGCCGCGACCCGGTCCGGCGGGACACTCTCACCGAAATAGACGATATCCGGTTTCCACAGCCCGCCGCACCGGCAGTCGACCATCCGGAAGGCAGCCGTATCCTCGACCACCGCATCCGCGTCGGGTGCCACCTCGAGGCCGGTCACCGAGGCGACGGCGAAACCCGGATTGACCCGCTCCAGTTGTTCGGCGAGGGCCATCCGGGATATCCGCGCCCCGCAGGACAGGCAGCGCACCTGGGCGTAGCTGCCGTGCAGGTCGATGACCCGGCGGCTACCCGCCTTGGTGTGCAGGAGATCGACGTTCTGGGTGATCACGCCGGTGACCACACCGAGGCGTTCCAGCTCGGCCAGTGCCCGATGGCCCGCGTTCGGCCGGGCCGCGTCCATATGCCGCCAGCCCACATGATTACGCGCCCAGTACCGCTGCCGGAATACGGGATCACCGACGAACTGCTGGTAGGTCATCGGAGTCCGCGGGGGCGAGTCCGGGCCCCGGTAATCCGGGATACCGCTGTCGGTACTGATTCCCGCGCCCGTGAGCACAACCGTCCGCCGGTCGCCGATCAGTTCGGCCAGCTCGTCGAGGCGATCGGCAAGCGCTGGGCGGTGGTCGGTCGGCGTGGCCGTATCGGGCATATCCCGAGCGTACGTCGCGGCCCCCAACGGTCCGGATAGCACCGGGCGCGACGGTCATCGCACGCTTCCGGGCCTCCGGCGCGGGCCGCGACGCCGGAATCAGGTCTGCAGGCCGGCCAGTTTGCCCGCCTCGGCGTCGAGACCGAGCATCGCCAGTAGATGGCGGCAGTCGGCGGCATCGGTGGCGTGCCCGGCGACGATCCGCGCCGCGACGGCGCTGCGACGCGCGGCCTCGGCACGTTCCGCACTGCGGATCTCGGCGAATTCGGCCAGTTCGACCTCGGGTAGATCGTTTTCGATAGACGTGCGGCTGCTGGATGTGCCAGGCATGGGTCTCCTTCGAGTTGCCCGAAGCCTACGCCGACGGCCGTCGGTACACAGCATGAACGGTGAGACCGTGACGCTACGGAGGTGCGTCCGCGCCGCGGGCCGGTGGCGGTGCCGGCCGGACCGGCGGTGAGGGCATACGAGTGTCCTCTTCCGTCCACAGATCTCGCGCGGTAGCGTCCCGCCGTATTCCGGCGACGCGTTCACTGTGCGTCGGCACCGTGGTGCCGATCGATAGCCGGATCCGTTCGTCGCGTTGCCCGGTGGAGCCGCTCCCCGCATCCGGCCCGCCGTCCGTCGACACCTCGCGGGGTGAGTGTCACACCTGCGCCTATGTCAACATTGCGGCCCTTGTTTTTTGCTACATATCTCCTCTAAATTCACTCCCTGCAGGTTCGCAATTTTGGAATGCCCGCGTTCCGCAACCGCGGCCCCGGGTTTCCTTCCAGCGAGGAGGTTTACTGGTGGAGATAGACCACTTCAGCTACGGGTGGCTCACCCCGGCGGTGGCCTACGCCATGTCGTTCACCGGCTCGTTGCTGGGTCTACGGTGCATGAGCCGCGTCCGCAGCGGTTCCCCGTTCGACGGGTGGCTCATCGCCGCCTCGGTGGCCATCGGCGGCACCGGTATCTGGGTCATGCATTTCATCGCGATGCTCGGTTTCCGGATCAACGGCGCGGCCATCCGATACGACGTACCGATCACCCTGATCAGCGCGGCGATCGCGATGGTGGTCGTCTGGCTCGGCCTGTGCCTCGCCCAGCAACGTTCGCTCGGCAACCGCGGCCTGCTCATCGGCGGCGTGGTCACCGGACTCGGCGTCGGCGCCATGCACTACGCCGGAATGTACGCCATGAAAACCGATGTCGAGATCGGCTACGACTGGCCGACAGTCGCCCTGTCCATGGTGATCGCGGTATTCGCCGCGACCGCCGCGCTGTGGTTCACCCTCAATGTGCGCGGCACCCTCTCCACGGTCGGCGCCGCGATGGTGATGGGCGTGGCTGTCGCCGGTATGCACTACACCGGCATGTACGCCATGCATATCGGTACCCACCACGCGACGCCGCCCACCGGCGCCGGAGCCGCCCAGTTGCTCACGCCGCTGATCGTCAGCGTCAGCCTGGTGACCGTGGGCATGCTCTTCCACCTCGGACTCACCGAGGTCAACGCCGGGGCGACGGCGCTGAGCCGCCGGCCCGCCACCGATACCTACTGGCCCACCCGCGACTGAGCACGGGGGCGGCCGACTCGTTTGTGTCACGTGACATGATCGCGCCGTCCGGGCCTGTCCGAGCGAACGGTGCGGTGGCTACGCCCGCTGCCCACCTCGATAGGCTCGCGGGATGCGCCAGCGGATCATCATGGACGTCGATACGGGAGTGGACGATTCCCTCGCCCTGCTCTATCTGCTGGCCAGCCCGGATGCCGAGATCGCCGGTATCGCCGCCACGGCGGGTAATGTCCCCGCCGCGCAGGTCGCGATCAACAACCTCGCCTGGCTGGAGCTGGCCGGGGCGCCGGAGATCGAAGTCGCGCTGGGGGCCGCGGACCCCCTCGAAATTCCCCTGCGCACCACCGAGGACACCCACGGTCCGCACGGGATCGGGTACGCCGACCTTCCCACGCCGACCCGGTCACTCTCGTCGCGTACGGCCGATCGGCTGTGGGTGGACCTCGCTCGCCGGTATCCCGGCGAGCTCATCGGCCTGTGCACCGGACCGCTCACCAATCTCGCACTCGCCCTGCGCACGGAACCCGACCTGCCGCGCCTCCTGCGCAGGCTCGTGATCATGGGCGGCGCGTTCAACCACCCCGGGAACACCACACCCACCAACGAGTGGAACATCCATGTCGACCCGGAGGCCGCCAAGATCGTCTTCGATGCCTTCGCCGCGGCACCGCCGGACCGCCGCCCGCTGGTCTGTGCCCTCGATATCACCGAGACCATCGAGATGCGGCCCGTCCATCTGGCCGAACTGGCCGAACGGGCCGGTAGCCTGCCGGTTGAGACCGTCTCGCCCGCCGATCCGCCCGGACCACGCTCGGCGGCGAGCAACCCGATCATCCGGCATCTCACCGATGCCGTGCGTTTCTACTTCGATTTCCACCGGGACCACGACCTCGGTTATCTGGCCCATATGCACGACCCGTTCGCCGCGGCCGTGGCCTTGGACCCCACCCTGGTACGCACCCGGCCGGCCACGGTCGACGTCGAACTGACCGGCACCCTCACCCGGGCCACCACCGTGGCCGACTGGGCGGGGATGTGGGGGCGGCCGCCGAACGCCGATATCGTCGTCGCCACCGATCCCGCGCGTTTCTTCGACCGCATGATCGGCCGGATCGGGGATTTCGCCCGGGACCGTTTTCCGGCCGAAGCCACCACCGGGCACCAGTGAACACGGTGTCCCCCAGCCGTTCCGAGAGGAGCCCCACGTTGCCTGCCGTTTCCGCTATCCCCGAGGTCGCGGCCGACGAGGCCTATCTGGCGGCGTTCCGGCAGCGGCTGGGTCTGCCCGGACTCGTCGATGTACACACCCATTTCATGCCGCATCGGGTACTGCGGAAGGTGTGGGCCTACTTCGACGATATCGGGCCGATGACCGGGCGGCCCTGGCCGATCACCTACCGCGCCGACGAATCCGTACGCCTGGAGACGTTGCGCCGCTTCGGCCTGCGCGCGTTCACGGCCCTCGTCTATCCGCACCGTCCGGAGATGGCGGCCTGGCTCAACGAGTGGACCGCGGAGTTCGCCGAACAGGTACCGGAATGCCTGCACACCGCGACCTTCTTTCCGGAACCCACCGCCGCCGACTATGTCCGGACCGCCCTGGAGCGGGGCGCCCAGGTATTCAAGGCCCATATCCAGGTCGGTGCCTACGATCCGCGCGACCCACTGCTCGATCCGGTCTGGGGCATGCTCTCCGACGCCGGGGTGCCGACGGTGATCCACTGCGGTTCCGGACCGGCGCCGGGTGTTTTCACCGGCCCCGGCCCGGTGGCCGAGGTATTGGACCGCCATCCTCGGCTACCGCTGATCGTGGCCCATATGGGGATGCCGGAATACACCGAGTTCCTCGACCTCGCCGACCGGTTCACCGGGGTCGCGCTCGATACCACCATGGCATTCACCGATTTCGCGGAAATCGATGTCCCCTTCCCCGCCGCCGACCGGCAACGTCTGGTCGACGTGGGCGACCGGATCATGTTCGGAAGCGATTTCCCGAACATCCCGTACCCGTACCGGCATGCCTTCCAGGCCCTGGAGCGCCTCGAGCTCGGCGACGAATGGCTGCGCCGGGTGTGCTACCGCAACGCCGCCGAGCGGTTCGGGCTCGCCTGAGTCCCGCGGACCGGCGCTACGAGCCGGGTGACCAGCCCTCCGGGACCTCCTGCGAGGCGCACTTCGACATCCAGTTCCGCGGCGACCTCGCCCAGCGCGGCGACCATCTCCTGTCGCGGAATCGGCTTCTTCAGCTGTCGAACGCGCCCAGAAGCTTCTCGGCGGCCAGCGCCGCGGTCAGGGTTCCGTCCCGGACCTCCCGCTCCACCTCGCCACGCAGAGCCTTCACGTTCGGATTGTCGGCGAGGCGGCGCAGCAACTGCTCGTGCACCATGGTCCAGGTCCAATCGACCTGTTGCCGGCGTCGTTTCTCGGCGAACTCCCCCGCATCGGTGAGCACGCGGCGGTGGTCCAGCACGGTCTGCCAGAATTTCTCCAGCCCCGTGCCCTCCAGACCACTCATGGTGAGCACCGGCGGCCGCCACAGGGCGTCGTGCGGATGGATCAGCCGCAGCGCACCGGTCAGCTCCCGGGCCGCACCCTTGGCCTCGATCTCGTGCCTGCCGTCGGCCTTGTTCACCGCCACCAGATCGGCCAGCTCCAGGACGCCCTTCTTGATGCCCTGCAGCTGATCGCCGGTGCGGGCCAGGGTCAGGAAACAGAACACGTCCACCATGTTCGCCACCGTCACCTCGGACTGGCCGACGCCGACGGTCTCCACCAGAATCACGTCGTAACCGGCCGCCTCGAGCAGCACAATGGTCTCGCGGGTCGCCTTGGCCACCCCACCGAGCGTTCCCGCGGTCGGCGACGGCCGGATGAAGGCGTTCTCCTCCACCGACAGCCGTGCCATCCGGGTCTTGTCTCCGAGGATCGAGCCACCGGTCCGGGTGGACGACGGATCGACCGCCAGCACGGCGACCCGATGCCCCTGACCGATCAGCTGCATACCCAGGGCATCGATGAAGGTCGACTTACCCACCCCGGGCACCCCGGTGATCCCCACCCGGTTCGACAGCGCCGCACCGGTTTCCGGGGTCAGCCGCAGCAGCAGTTGCTGCGCCTGGTCCCGATGGTCGGAGCGGGTGGACTCCACGAGGGTGATCGCCCGCGCCAGCGCGGCCCGCTCCCCGGAGCGGACCGCCTGCGCGAGTGCTTCCACGTCGACTACACGTGTGCTCATCCCTGGGCTTCGACCCCGGAATCGCTGTCGCCGGAACCGAGCTCGTGCCCAAGCGCGGCACCGAGTTTGCGCAGCAGATCGATGGCCGCGTCCGCGATCACGGTGCCCGGCGGGAAGATCGCCGCCGCGCCCGCCTCGTACAGCTCATCGAAATCACCGGGCGGGATGACCCCGCCGACGATGACCATGATGTCGGGCCGGCCGACCTCGGCCAGTGCCTGCCGCAGGGCGGGCACCAGCGTGAGGTGACCGGCGGCCAGTGAGGACACCCCGACCACGTGCACGTCGTTGTCCGCCGCCTGCCGCGCCACCTCTTCGGGGGTCTGGAACAGCGGGCCCACATCCACATCGAATCCGAGATCGGCGAAGGCGGTGGCGATCACCTTCTGGCCGCGGTCGTGGCCGTCCTGCCCCATCTTCGCGACCAGGATGCGCGGACGCCGGCCTTCGGCCTCGGCGAACTCCTCCACCAGGTCCCCGGCGGTGGTGATGTTGGTGACCTTCCCGGCCTCGTCGCGATACACACCGGACAGGGTACGGATCTCGGCCTGATGGCGGCCGTAGACCTTCTCCAGGGCGTCGGAGATCTCCCCGACGGTGGCCTTCGCGCGGGCGGCGTCGATGGCCAGGGCCAGCAGATTGTTCTCCATCCCGCCCTCGGACGAGGCGGCGGCCCGGCTCAATTCGCCCAGCGCCCGGTCCACCGCGTCCTGATCACGGTCGGCCCGCAGCTGCCGCAGCTTCTCGATCTGCTCCGCCCGCACCCGCGAGTTCTCGACCTTGAGGACCTCGACCTCGTGATCCTCTTCCACCTGGTACTTGTTCACGCCGATCACCGGCTGCTGGCCGGTATCGATGCGCGCCTGGGTCCGGGCCGCGGCTTCTTCGATCCGCAACTTCGGGATGCCCTCACCGATGGCCTGCGCCATCCCGCCGTGCGCCTCGACCTCGGCGATATGGGCGCGAGCGCGATCGGCCAGCTGATGGGTCAGCCATTCGACGTAATACGAACCGCCCCACGGGTCGATCGGCCGGGTGGTGTTGGACTCCTGCTGGATCAGCAGCTGGGTGTTACGCGCGATCCGGGCCGAGAAATCGGTCGGCAGCGCGAGCGCCTCGTCCAGGGCGTTGGTGTGCAGCGACTGGGTGTGGCCCTGAGTCGCCGCCATCGCCTCGATACAGGTGCGGGCCACATTGTTGTAGGCGTCCTGCGCGGTCAGCGACCAGCCCGAAGTCTGCGAATGGGTACGCAGCGAGAGCGATTTCGGGTTCTTCGGATCGAATTTCGCGACCAGCTCGCTCCACAGCAGCCGGCCGGCCCGCAGTTTGGCGACCTCCATGAAGAAGTTCATACCGATGGCCCAGAAGAACGAGAGCCGCGGTGCGAACTTGTCGATCTCCATGCCCGCATCGATACCCGCCCGCAGGTATTCCACGCCGTCGGCGAGGGTATAGGCGAGCTCCAGATCGGCGGTCGCTCCCGCCTCCTGGATGTGATAGCCGGAGATGGAGATCGAGTTGAACTTCGGCATCTTCGCGCTGGTGTAGCCGAAGATATCGGAGATGATCCGCATCGAGGGTTTGGGCGGATAGATGTAGGTGTTGCGGACCATGAACTCTTTCAGAATATCGTTCTGAATCGTTCCGGCCAGCTGCTCGGGCGTGACGCCCTGCTCCTCCGCCGCCACCACATACAGCGCCAGGATCGGCAGCACCGCACCGTTCATGGTCATCGAGACGCTGACCTGATCCAGCGGGATCTGATCGAAGAGCTGGCGCATGTCCAGGATGGAATCGATGGCCACGCCCGCCATCCCGACATCGCCCTGCACCCGGGGGTGATCGGAGTCGTAGCCCCGGTGGGTGGCGAGGTCGAAGGCCACCGACAGACCCTTCTGACCGGCCTGCAGATTGCGCCGGTAGAAAGCGTTCGAATCGGCCGCCGTGGAGAATCCCGCGTACTGGCGGATGGTCCACGGCTGGTTCACATACATCGTCGGATACGGCCCGCGCACGAACGGCGCGACACCGGGCACGCTGTCGAGCGGGAACCCGGCCTCCACGACCGCGTCACGATCGCGCCCGGTGAACACCGGCGGCACATCGATACCCTCCGGCGTCGACCACACCAACTGCTCGGGAGAGTAGTTGTTGGCCGCCGCCGACGCCGCGACGAAGGCCTCGCGCGCGGAATCCCCGGCCGGTTCGGGGGTGAAACCCGGTTCGGTGAGCGGTACCTCGGCGAAACTGCCGATCACCTGCTCGATTCGCTGTGTCGTCATCAGGCTCCCACCTTCTCCAGCAGGGCGGTCAGGGCGGCGACCGCATCGATGCGGGCCGCCAGGAACCCGTCGGGGCGCCGCTCCTCGTCGATACCGGCCAGCACCTTCTCCGGTCCTGCCAGCAGGACCGTTCCCACACCCGCACCCCGCAGTTGTTCCACCGCCGCCGCCGCGTCGGTGCCGTACCGGGCGTCGGTACCACACAGTACGGCGATGGTGGCGCCGGAATCCTTGGCCGCCACTCCGATCTCGTCGCCGGCCAGCGGGCCCGGGTTGACCGATTCGATACCGCCGGACGCCAGCAGATTGGCGATGAAGGTGACGCGTACATTGTGCTCGGCGACGGTGCCCAGCGGCACCAGCAGCGCCTGCGGCCGCGCGCCGTGCGCCGCCAGATAGGCATCCGAGCGGTCCCGCAGGGTGTCGAACGCGGCGCCGTACCGCTGCCCCGGACCGGCCGCGCGGGCAGCCTCCGACAGCGGCGACTCCGCCAGATTCGGGAACTCGTTGACCCCGGTGACCGCGGTGCGCCGGTGCGCGATATCGGATTCCCGCCGGGTGCGGGTCTCCCCGATCTTCGCCGCCAGCAGTCCCGAGTCCAGCGCGGCACGATAACCGCCGGCGGCCTCGATCTCCTGCATGAAGGTCCATGCGGCGCTGGCGAGGTCGTCGGTGAATCGTTCGACATACCAGGAACCCGCACCGGGATCCTGCACATGGCCGAGATGGGATTCCTCGAGCAGCAGCAACTGGGTGTTGCGGGCCATCCGCTGCGCGAACGCCGCGGAGACACCGAGTTCACCGGCCGGTAGCGCCGAATCGAACGGGAGCACGGTGACGGTATCGGCGCCACCGACACCGGCGCCGAACGCCGCCAGCGTGGTACGCAGCAGGTTCACCCACGGGTCGCGGCGACTCATCATGGCCTCGGAGGTCACCGCGTGCTGCGGTGCGGCGCCCTCAGACGGTGCCCCGAGAGCGTGTGCCACCCGGGCCCACAACCGCCGCGCGGCCCGGAACTTGGCAAGGGTCGCGAACTGGTCGTCGGTGGCGGCGAACCGGAATTCCAGTTGCCGCAGCGCTTCGGGCACCGGCAGTTGCGCGGACAGCAGTCGCAGGTACTCGAGACCGGCGGCCACCGCGGCGCCCACCTCCTGCGCGTCGGAGGCGCCTGCATTGTGGAAGACGATGCCGTCCACGGTGATCGCGCGCAGCGTCTCCGGCCGCTCCGCGAGCCGTGCGGCCAGGGCGACGGTTTCCTCGACACCCAGGTCCTCGATTCCGGAGAACGCGGCCGTGAGCGGAGCGGCACCGAAGGAGACCTGGATATCCGACCGTTCGGGCACCGGGTACCCGGCGAGGACGCCCAGTACGGACTCGGCGGCCTCGGCGGTCGCCGCGCCGGCCCGCAGGCGCAGCGGCGCCAGTTCGAAGAGCACACCGTTCAGCACGGTCACCAGGCCGTCGACCGGCAGTCCGCCGGGGCCGACGATCAACTCGACCGCGCTCAGGCCGTTCTCCAGCCCGCTCATGATCTCCTGATTCGCCGCGGCGGGATCGGTGGCTCCGATCCGGGCGCTGACATACCACCCGCGATGCACATCACGGGTGCCGTCGCCGCCCCGGACGAACGGGTAGGCGCCGGGCAGCGGCTGCTCCGGCAGTTCGTCTCGGCGGGTGTAGAGCGGTGCTATATCCAGCCCGTCATAGGTGGACTCGTTCAGCAGCTTTTCGGGTTCGTCACCGAGTTCGGCCGCGTCGACCTTGCGGGCCTTGGCCAACACTCCCGCCACACCCTTGCGCCAGGCGGGATATTCGGGCACCGCGGACGAGGACGGATCGGCTCCGGCCGCGGGCTCTGCAGCAATCGGCATACCCTGTTCCCTCTAGTTCGTTCCAGTACAAGCGCACCACCTGCGTGCACGCGTACCTTGGCATCCGCCCAGCTCAGCGAATACTTTGGTTAACGGGCATTCAGCCCGCCCCTCCGATGCTAGCGGGATGCCGGAACGCAACTCCCCGTGACCACCGTTACCAGCGAGTAACCTGCGCTACCCCGAGCCTGCGGCGACACCGGAAATCCCGGTCATCACCTATCGGACACCGGTGCCGCCGGGAGAAGATCCGAGCCGGCCGAATTCACCAGCGCCGCCGAATTCACAGCGCCGCCGGATCCACCGCCGCGGCCATAGCGGCGTAACCGGCCGGGCCGGGATGCAGATGATCACCGCTGTCGAATTCGGGAGCGAGGGAGTCCGGATCCGCCGGGTCGGCCAGCGCCCGATCGAAATCGACGACCGCGTCGAATTCCCCCGACGTCCGGATCCAGGCGTTCACGGCATCGCGCACCGCTTCGCCGCGTTCGCTGAAATACGGCGCGCCCCGGTACGGAGTCAGGGTGGCGCCCAGGACGCGCAGACCGTCGGCACGGGCCAGTCCGATCAACGTCCGGTATCCGGCGATGAGCCGGTCGGCATCCACCACCGGATTGGGTTTCGCCCACGGCTCGTCGAGTTCGCTGACGCCGATATCGTTGATGCCCTCCAGCAGGACGACGGTTCCCGCGTTATCGCGATCGAGCACATCGCGGCGGAAGCGGGTCACGGCGCTCTCACCGGTATAGGCGGAATCGGTCAGCACCCGGTTACCGCCGATACCAGCGTTCAGCACGGCGCGCCCGCTCCCGTCGGCGGCCAGCCGCGCGGCCAGCGCGTCCGGGTACCTGTTGTCGGCATCGGTCCCGGCCTGCGCCCCGTCGGTGAGGGAATCGCCGAACGCCACCACGGCCTCGTCCTGCCCGGCGGCCTTCACCTCCAGATCGGCGAGGTAGTACCAGGACCGGCTGGTCTCGGTGAACGCCGTCGCCGCCGGATCGGCGGCATGATCGCCACGGGCGCGGTAACTGGTGGCATTGGCGATCTGGTGGAAGGTCGCCGGTCCGGTGGGATCGGCGAGATACAGGGTGACCGCGACCGGCCGCAGCGCCGCGACCGGGAAGTCGACCGGGTCGGTCGTCGTCTCCGTACCGGCCGGGATCTCCGTCGACGGGGAACCGTCGAACAGCAGTGGCCGCACGGTGCCGGGCCGCAGCGCGGCCCCCGCACCGGGTTCGGCGAGGGTGGCCGCCGTGATCCGCAGGGGCCGGTCACCGAAGAGGTTCGACAGCACCAGCCGAACCTCGTCTCCCGCGGTGGTCGGCCGGACGACCTGCCGGACCGAATGATCGGCGAACCCGTCCTCCGACCAGTTCGGTTCCCAGATCCCGACCGCCGCCTGCTGCGCGGTGATCCAGCTGTCGGACCACCGGGAGTCGTCGTCATCGGCCGCCGTGGAGCACCCGGCGGCCAGCAGTGCCACAGCGGTCAGCAGCGCCACCACGATCCGGCGGCCGGCCCGCCGCGGGTCACCTCCCGAAGCGGCCGGGCGCGGCCACCTGTTCCCCATGCGCATCGCGCGTCCCGTCTTCCGTCCGGCCCGCCGAGCGCACACCGGTCACCGCGATCAACCTTGCCTCCGGAGGATCGAATCCCGCACGTACTGTGGACAATCCGACACCCGGTCCGGGAATAACCCGCCGCGATCCGGGCAATGCATCCCGGCCACGCCGGCCCGGCCCGGCATACCCGACCGCCACCGGGGTGGCCACGCGACACCCACCATTCACCCCGCGTCCGGTACGGACCCGGTCTTCACCACCTCCGCTGAGGGGTACCCGTCTCACCCCGATCCGGGTGCTCCGGTCCGGCCGGACATGCGCGGGCATACTCGTCCACTGCCCCGGCAACCGGCGGCGCGAACCGGCACCGCGCGAACCGGACCGACCGGCGACCGATAACCTCTCCCGGTGTCCCGCATGCTCCGCGACCGGCGGATTGTCCTCGTACTGTGCTGCGTGGCCGTCGTCTGCGCGGCGGCGCTGCTGACCCCGCTGCCGAGTCCGCGCTCGATCCAGGCGTGGGCCGAGGGAGCCGGGCCCTATTTTCCGGTGATGTTCTTCCTCGCGCATACACTGATCACCATCGCGCCCGTCCCGCGCACCGTCTTCACGGTCGCCTCGGGCCTGCTGTTCGGTCCCGTCGTCGGGCTCGCGGTCGCCGTCATCGCCTCGACGCTCAGCGCCTCGGCGGCGTTTCTCCTGGTACGCGCCGCCGGGCGGGAACGGGTCGCGCCCTACCTCACCCATCCGGCCGTCCGGATCGTCGACGAGCGACTACGCCGGCGCGGCTGGCTGGCCGTCGGCGCGCTGCGCCTGATCGCCTTCGCACCGTTCTCGGTGGTGAACTACTCGTGCGCACTGTCGTCGATCCGGTTCTGGCCCTATCTCGGCGCCACCGTGGTGGGCATCCTGCCCGGCACCGCCGCGACCGTGGTCCTGGCCGACGCGCTGACCGGCGGCACCCATCCCGTCATGGTCGGAGTATCGATCATCTGCATCGCCGGCGGCATGCTCGGTCTGCTGATCGACCAGCGCTGGAAACCGGTCGAACCGATCCCGGTGGCGGCCCGCGACTGAACACGCGACCCTCGGCACGCACGACACCGCGACATCCGTAGCTGACCGATAGCCGGAGCTCTTGCGGTTACCATCCGTATGGTTACGGATACCGTGCGGACTGGTGTTATCGAAATCTTCCGGCAACACCGTCGAATAACTGAGGGGTGGCATACCCATGCGGATCGCGGTACGGACGCTGTGCACCTGCTGGGCACTACTCACCGTGATCACCCTCACCGGCGGCACCGCCCCGGCACAACCGCCGGACCTCTCGGCACCGGCCGGGCCGGCCGAATTCTCCGCCCGGGACCTGGGCCTGGGCGAACCGATCACGCTACACGGCGACGACGACCAGGTGGACCTGGCGATACCGGTACCACCCGGGATGACGCCCGACCGGCTGAGCATGGCGGTCGACCTGCCCGCCGATCTGGAACGCGGGACACTCGATGTCGAATCGAATGACCGCTTCATCGGGCACGCGGACCTGCCCGCCGGACCCGCTACCCGGGTACCGGTCACCATTCCGCTGGCCGAAGCCACCGTCGACGAACAAGCCGCCACCGTCACTCTGCATATGAACCTGTTCCCGGCGCTGGGCCGCTGCCCGGACGACTGGTTCGACCACGGCGCCGTACTCCGCGATGTCCGGATCTTCTACACCGGCACCCCGCAGACTCCGGCAGCCATCGCGGATTTCCTGCCGCCCATCCTGCAGGAACTACGCATCTACGTCCCGGAGGCGCCGTCGGACCTGGAATCGACCGCGGCGCTGTCTTTGTCCAGCGCGATCGTCGCCTACTACGGCAGCCAACCGGTCCGGGTGACCCTGCGCCCGCTCGGGCCGGACGGCGCCCGCACCGAACCGGACGACGATTTCACCCGTTCGATCGCCATCCGGGGCGGCGGTGACGCGGCCACGACGCTGACCCCGGCCGCCGGTCCGCCGGGGCTGCTGGTCACCGGTGCGGGCGACGCACTGCTCGATCAGATCCGGCTGATCACCAGCCGGGTATCCGAATTCGCCGTCACCAGCCGCGCGGTGGCGGGGTCATTGGATCAGCCGCCGA
Source organism: Nocardia sp. NPDC024068 (assembly GCF_040638875.1). Classification (NCBI taxonomy): domain Bacteria; kingdom Bacillati; phylum Actinomycetota; class Actinomycetes; order Mycobacteriales; family Nocardiaceae; genus Nocardia; species Nocardia sp. NPDC024068. Next base: position 343,733 of record NZ_JBEZYU010000002.1, read on the forward strand.
TCCTGGCTCCCGACACCACCACGCTCGGGCAGCTCGGCGTCGGCGAGCTGGAGGCCGTTTCCCATGCTCAGGTCAGCGTCCGCTTCGGCCTGGATCAGTCCCGGCTGGGCCGGCCTTCGGGGAATATCCGCATCAACCTCCAGGGCCACTACACGCCGTTGCCGCCGAGCCAGGCCGGCCAGATCGTGGTGACCGCCGGGGATCGGGAACTGACGAACTGGGCCGCCGATCCCTCCGGGCAGATCGACCGCTGGATCGATATACCGAACGAGGTCCTGCAACGCAGCACTCCGGTCCAGGTCACGCTGCGCACCACCGGCGACACCGGCCGCTGCGGAACCGACCAGCCGCTGACCCTGACCATCCTGCCGGGCAGCGAGGTCACCAGCGAACCGTTCCCGGGCGGACCTCCGGACGGATTCCAGGCGTTACCCGCGGCGCTGCTTCCGGGCTTCGATATCGCGGCGACCACCGGCGATTTCGACGATCTGAGCCGCGCCGTCACGATCACGAGCGGCCTGCAGACGCTCACCTCCACCCGGCTCGATCCCCGGTGGACCTCGATGCAGGACGCCGTCGCGGCGAACCGGCCGGCCGTTCTCATCACCGCCGACGGCCGGCCGGTGGACGGTATCTCACCTCCGTTGAGCAAAACCGACGACACCCGCCTGCAGGTCACCGACCGGGCCGGGACGACGACCCGGCTGCAACTCTCCCCCGATCTGCGTTTCGCCGCACTGCAGAGTTACTACGACGGTGCACGGCAATTGCTGGTGGCCACCAGTAATTCCGGCCCCGGCGAACTCGATCGCACCCTGGACTGGGTGTCCGACCGACCCGAGGGCTGGTACTCGCTGTCCGGTGACCTCGTGTTCGCGGCCGCCGGCCGGGAACCCGTCGACTACGCGCTAACCGACGCCACGTCCACACCCCCCGACCCCGGCGCCTCGATCACGTCCACCATGCGTGTCCTGCTGATCGTGGCCGCGATACTCCTGGTCATCGGCCTGGTCTTCGTGCTCTGGTTCGCCGCGCGCGGCCTCCGACCGGCGAACCGACGCGGACCGTGACGGATCGCGCCACCACCGGCCGGGTCGGCGCCCTCGTGGTCCGCTGGACGGTTCTGACGGTACTGACCGTGCTCGCGTTCCGGCGCACACTCGTCGATATCTGGGTCGGCGCGAGCCACGGCACCAGCATCGGCTACCTGGTGGTGCTACCGCTCTCGGCGATGGCCCTGGTGCTCGGCGTCCGGCGGCGCGGCAATCCCGTACTGCCCATCCATGATCGCGAAACCGATGTGATCGTCGGCGTTATCGGGTTGCTCATCGCGCTCGCCGTACAGCGTCTGCTGCTGCCCCGGTATGCCCCGTTCTACGAGTTGTTCCACTACGACGTGCTGGCCCTGGTCCTGTTCGTGTTGTCGGGCTCGGTGCTGCTGTTCGGGCTGCGCGCCACCGCACGCTACCGGTCCGTCTGGGTTCTGCTGCTCGTCGTGAACCCGGTGTTCTACCGGCTCGTCGCGATCACGCTGGGCGGTGGCATGTTCGCGTACACGGTGGTTCTCATCGTGGCCACCGCGGCCTGCCTGTCCTACGGTTTCCTGCGCGGCCGCCGCCGGGTCCTGGGTGTCGCCGTGCTCGCGATCGTGCTCGACAGCGCCGTATTCGCGCTGGTGTCGCTCTGGTTCCCGGGAATCCGGATCTCGGTCGTTCTCAGCGGGGTGGTACCCGTGACCGCCGTCGTGGTCGGCGGCTGTGCCCTGATCCTGCGCGAACCCCTGTGGCCGGCGGCCACCGGCCCGCGCGTCGACATCCCGACCGCCCGTCCGTGGTATTCGGTGGCAGCGCTGGCCGCGGTCGCGGTGGTGCTCACCCTGACTCCGCTGCCGAAACCGGAAAGCGAGAACATCGCCGCCGGACCGCCCTATCAGGGCGAGACCGGGCTGGTGGTCCCGCCGGGCTGGCGTCAGACCGGCCTGCAGAAGATGGACTGGCCGGCACATTACTTCAGCAGCGAATCCACCTTCCTGCGGCAGACCGTCCGTACACTCCGGCCGAATCCGCAGTGGGACAGCATCGGCCGCAATCGCACCGCCCAGATCGACCTGCTGACCGTGCGCTACGGCGCTGCGCTGGATGTCACGCCCACACTGCTCAGCTACGATCTGCGGCATTCCCGGGTCGGCAACCCGCCGCAGCCGGTCCCGATCGGGCGCGGCATCACCGCGGACATGTACTCCATCGTCGACGAACAGCGTCACCTGACCTGGAACTACCTCACTTTCGTCTGGCGCCGCGATACCACGCATATCCAGCGCGTCACGGTGATGACCGTCGACAACCACGAACCCGACGCCTACTTCCTGCCGCCCCGGCCGACGCTCGCCGGTCTCACCACCGGCACGATCGCGCTGCTCGCCCGCGGAGTCAGTGCCTTGACCGACGCCGACCCCGAGTACAAGGACGCCGATCTGCTCGCCACCCTGGCCCGCCGGCTGGTGCAGGTGCAGCCGTGGTGAACGATGATCCGGAAGCACCGGACGACCGGGTCGCCGCCGCCCTCCACGACGCCGTCCACGGGCTCCGCGAACGCCACCCGGAGGCCTCGGCCGCGACGGTGGTCGTCCCCTGGCAACGCTGGACCCTCATCGCGCTGCTCGCGGCACTCGTCGCCGGTGCGGTCTTCGCCCGCACCGGCACGCTGATCACGCTGACCGTCGTGTGCACGGCGGCCTACGTCTGGACGCTCGTCGACCGGCTGATCCTGTTCTACCGGGGGCTGGACGGCCGCAGCATCGTCACCGTGACCGACGAGGACGCACTCGCCGCGGACGACGCCGCCCTGCCGAGCTACACCATCCTGGTGCCCGCCTTCCACGAGCCGGAGGTGATCGCCACGGTGATCGCGAATATGGCCGAGTTCCGTTATCCGGCCGACAAATTGCAGGTGCTGCTCCTCCTCGAAGCCGACGACGACGCCACGCTCACCGCGGCCCGTGACGTGGACGCACCGGATTGGGTGTCCATCGTCGAGGTGCCACCCGCCCCGCCCCGGACGAAACCGAAAGCCTGCAATTTCGGGCTGCACTTCGCCACCGGCGAGATCGTCACCATCTACGACGCCGAAGACCGTCCCGATCCCCTCCAGCTGCGCCGGGCCGCCGTCGCTTTCCACCGGCTACCCCCCGAAACCGCCTGCGTACAAGCGCGACTGGCCTTCCACAACGGCAGCCAGAACCTGCTTACCGCCTGGTTCACCGCCGATTACGCACTCTGGTTCGGGTTCATCCTGCCGGGATTGATGCGCGGTGACGCCCCCATCCCGCTGGGCGGCACCTCCAACCATCTGCGCCGGACGGTGCTGGATCGGATCGGGGCCTGGGATCCGTTCAATGTCACCGAGGACGCCGATCTGGGGGTGCGCATCGCCGAAAGCGGCTACCGCACCGCCGTTCTCGACTCGGTGACCTGGGAGGAGGCCAACAGCGATCCGATCAACTGGATCCGGCAGCGCTCCCGCTGGTACAAGGGGTATCTGCAAACCTGGCTGGTGCATATGCGGCGGCCGCGCCATCTGTGGCGCGAACTCGGGCCGCGCAGTTTCGCGCGGTTCACCACGCTGCTGGCCGGTACCCCGCTCATCGCCTGCCTCAATATGCTGTTCTGGCTCATCACTCTGGCCTGGCTGCTCGGACAGCCCGATGCCATCCACGACCAGTTCCCGCCGTATGTCTACTTTCCGGCGCTGTTCTGCCTGGTCGTCGGCAATACCGCCGTGATGTACATGAACCTCGTCGCATGCCGGGAGAGCCGGCTCACCACGCTGCTGCTGGCGGCCGTCACCTCCCCGCTGTACTGGATCCTGATGAGTATCGCGGCGATCAAAGGCACCTACCAGCTGATCGTCAAACCGTCTTACTGGGAGAAGACCTTCCACGGGTTGCCCGGCACGGAAACACCGGAACCGGCGAGCGCCCCACGATGAGGTCCGCACGGTGGTTGTTCGTCGTCACCGCGCTGGCCTACCTGGCCGCCGGCCTCTACCTGGCGATCGAGCCGCACTATATTCTCGGCGATTCGCTCAGCCGCACCTCGGCCGCGCGAAGCGCCCTGTTCAGCCGGGATCCGCATCTGGCCGCCATCGGATTCATCTTCACGCCGCTCATCACCCTCATCCAGTTGCCCCTGGTGGTGCTCGGCCACTGGTGGCCGGTGGTGACGTCCTGGAACCTCACCGGAGTACTCGTATCGGCGCCGTTCGCCGCCGCAGCGGTGGTGCAGATCCGCGGTATCTGCCTCGACCGCGGTGTCCCGTCCTGGTTGGTGTGGTTTCTCACCGCGGTCTTCGCACTCAACCCGATGATCGTCTTCTACGCGGCGAACGGTATGAGCGAGGCACCGTTCCTCTTCTTCCTGTGCTGGACCGCGCGCCGGCTGATCCGGTGGCTCTATACCGACGACGTACACGATCTCGCGATCGCCGGTATCGCCCTGGCACTGGCCTATCTCACCCGGTACGACGCGCTACCCGTCGCCGCCGGGGTCACGGTTTTCACCGCGGTGGTGACCTGGCGGCGCGCCCGTGGCCCGCGCCGGGACCGCATCACCGATACCGTCATGGACGCGCTGCTGGTCGCGGCGCCCATCGGGGTGGCGTTCGTGGTGTGGACCGTGACCAGCTGGCTCATCACCGGCCAGCCGTTCCAGCAGTTCACCTCTGATTACGGAAATACCGCCATCGTCGCGCAAAGTAGTTCGGGTGGCACGGTGACCCCGTTGTTCGGGTTCCTCTACTCGATCAGCGAGATCATGATCCTGGGGCCGGTGCTGCCGGTCCTCATTCCGGTCTGCCTGGTCCTGGCCTGGCGGCGCCGTGATGCCGAAGTCCTGGTGACGGGCCTCGTGTTCGGCGCGGTCCTGGCCTTCGCGACCCGCAATCAGATGACCGGTACCACCTTTCCGTTCCTGCGCTTCTATATGAGCGCGACCCCGCTCATGATCGTGCTGGCCGCGCAACTGGTGCCCGCCCGGGGCGGTATCCCCGCCCGGCGGCCCGGGCGCCACCGACGGCCGCGGGTCATCGCGCCCGGACGGCGGCGGGTACCCGCGGTTCTCGCCGCGGTACTGGTGGTGGCGACGCCGGCCGTCACCGGTGTCTTCATGCTGTCGCCGACACTGTCGGTGCAGCAGTACGCGCTCCAGGAGATCCTGTTTCCCGATCCGGACGACACCTCCGCAACCCGGTCACAGGAACGGCGGATCATCGCCTCCTTCGATACCGAACGCGAAATGGCCGGCTATATCGACGATCTCGGGTTGCCGGAATCGTCCGTGCTGATGGACACGGTGTACGGGTTCGCCGTATTCACCGCGACGGAGCGGCCCAGAACGTTCATCATCCCGTCCGACCAGGATTTCATCACCATCCTCAACGACCCCGCCGCGCACGGTGTGCACTACATCCTCGCGGTCCCCAACAGCGGCCGCGGGACATCCGACGCCGTGAACGTGCGGTATCCGACTCTCTACGAGACCGGCGCCGATATCGCGACCCTGGAACTGGAGATCCCCAACGACGGCGACAACCAGCCGACCTGGCGGTTGTACCGGGTGCTGTCGTGATTCCGGCCGCCGGTCAGCCGCGATCGGGCTCCGCCGGATCACGCGCCTCGGGCGGCCACCGGTCCATCGCGGGGGCATCGGCACCACCGCGCAGCTCCGCGGCGTCGGCGTGATAGTCCTGCGCGTAGGCCGCGTCCGGGTTGCGGCGAAGAGCCTCGGCCAGCCAGCCGTGCGCACACCAGTAAACCTCCGCTTCTCCCGGCGCCCCATCGCCGACGAGAAGCAGATCCGCGTGTTCCGGTACTTTCAATGCCGCGCCGCCGAGGTGTTGCAGGGTGCGGCCGATACCGCGGTCATCGGCCAGATCGCGATAGGTCGTGAGCGCACGCAGCCAGCAGCGCAACGCCGCCCTCGGTTCACCGCGGGACCAGTAGACCGCCGCGGTGAGTTCCTGCGCCCGGGCCCACCCGTCGCCGTCCTCGTCGTCGCGGGCGCGCAGCGCAGCCAGTTCCAGACGATCCTGCGCCGCGTCCACCCGGCCCAGGCGGATATACGCGACGGCGAGAGCCGTCAGTACCCGGACCTGACTCGCGGCATCCTCCCGCGGTAACCGCCACCAGGCCTCCCGCAGCCGTTCCACTGCCTTCGACACCTCCGGTGGGCTGGTGGCAGTTTCCAGCAGGGTGAGACCGTTCGCGTGTTCCGCACGGGCGCCGATGCCGGTCGTGCGCCACCACGGGGGCCATCGGCGGGGCACCGCGCCTTCGAGTACCTTCGCCCGCAACCGCATCGCCGTGTAGTGGCCGCCGAGTTTCACCGGACCCAGCTTCATCAGCTCCCGCGCCACGGTACGGGTATGTTTCTCGCCGCCGTCCTCTTCGGCACCGCCGTCCCCGTCGACACCGCTCTCCTCGTCGACGCCGTCCCCTCCGAGCGCGTACCAGACATCGAGTGCGTCGCCGATCCGGACCAGCTGGACGGCGGTGGCCGGCGGAACGGCTGCCACGACGAGAGCATCGTTGCAGCAGTTCGCGACGATCTCACGCAGCCACTTCTCCTCCACGGCGAACCAGCGCCGGGCGCGCGGTGCGAGAACAGCGGTCGTCATACCGGCGGCCCAACCCGCCGCCCTGTCGGCGGTGTGGGACACCAGCGCGAACAGCGCCGCCTGCCAGAGGGCACCGGCGAGGACGATCGCCCGGGCCGGTTCCCACGGGGCGCGGACGATCCGGTAGCGCTGCCGCTCGTAGCATTCGAGCACCTCGCCTCTCACCAGGTTGGCCAGCAGGCCGGCAGCGGTCCATGGTTCCACCAAGGCGGGTGCCGGCGCCACCGGCGGCACCGGTTGGGCAGCCGGCACCTGTTCCATCCCCATCGCGGTCAAAATCGCGTGCACCGTCGCGGCGTCGTAATCGAAGACCGGCAGCTCCCGCAGGGCCGCGGCGACCGCATTGCCGTCGGCTGCATGACCGCCGGGCGCAGGCTCGGGCTCCCGCGCCACCGCCGGTGAATCGGACGGCGGGGGCCCGTCCAATCCGTCGAGCAGGCTACGGCGATAGGCCCGGCGCACGCCCGACCGCCGATCCGCGATGACCCGGTAGCCGGTGTACAGCAGGGCCAGCGCGATGACGAGCACCGCCAGCCAGCGCAGCCCGGACGCCAGGACCTGCACTTCCGAGCCCTCACCGAACGAGTTCATCACCAGGTTGCGGCCCAATTCCAGCAATAGCGCCGAGGCCACCACCGAGAGCCCGCCGAGCACCCCCGGCACTCGGGGCATCTCCCTCATCGCAGGACTCCACCGGTCAATCCGGGCACGATCCAGCGCCGCCAGGTCGCCAGCACCAGGAAAACCGGCAGCAACGCCGCGATAAGCGAACCTGCGGCCAGTTGCGCCGCGTTCTCCCCGAACTGCCGGGCCCCGCCCCACAGCAGCAGCGACCACGGCGACGCCCCGGCACCGCTGATCAGCAGACCGACGATGAAATCGTTCCAGACCTGCACGAATTCGAGCACCGCCACGGCCACCAGGGCAGGAGCCGCCGATCCCAGCAAGCGGCGGCTGATCGTGCCCGGCGCGGCCAGCCCGCGCAGCGCATCGGCGGCCGGGCTTCCCGGTGGCGCTGCCACCGCGCCGCGCAGGATCAGTACCGCAATAGGCAATCCCGCGGCGGCGTGGACCAGTACCAGGGGCACCCGGGTACCGGAGAGGCCGTGATCGTCGATGAACATATCGAGCGGACCCAGATAGGCCTGCACCGGCAGCACCGCGAGCACCACCAGCGCGCTGACCGTCGCGCGCGCCGGCCACCCGGCGGGCGCCACCGAAAGCCGATAGGCCAGCGGCGCCGCGGCCGCCACCACGATGATCGTCGCCAGCAGGGCCACCCAGAAGGTGGCCTCGAGGGAGTGCCAGAGCCACCGATCCCGCCAGACATCGGTGAAAGCGGACGCCGCCCAGCCGTCGGGGCCGCGCATCGCCACCACCGCCAGCACCACCAGCGGTATCACCGCCGCGACCGAGAGCGCGCCGATGACCAGCGTCCGGGCCCGGGCTGCCACACCGCCGGCCGGTGCGGCAGGACGACCGTCACCGGGATGCGCGCCGGCCGGGAACCCGGCGCGGCGGTCCCGGAGATCGGTCTGCAGCGCCCAGGCGACCACCGCCACCAGCACGGCCAGCGGCAGCGCGTACACCGCGGCATCGCCCGCGGTCGCGGGATCGGTGGCCAGCCGCCACCAGGACACGGTGGCGCTGTCCACCTGGTACTGCACCGAACCCGGGACACCGATCAACACCACATCGAATACCCTGGCCGCGGCGACGCCCACCACCAGCCCGGCCACCAGGACTATCGGCCGCTGCAGTGTGAACAGCCGCCAGAACAGCACGGCACCCGGTTTCTCCTGTAGCAGGGTCCAGCGCACCGGATCGCGTTCCAGGGCCCGGATTCCCGCCCGGAACACGCCGATCAGGAAACCCAGCCAGGTCCACAGGAATGCCGAGCCGAGCATCGCCACGAACCAGGCCCGGTATCCCGGGAAGGCGTCGAAGCCCAGCCGGGCACCGGAGAACTGGAAGATCAACCGGAACGCCACACCCGAGACCACCGCCGAGATACCGAACGGCACGATCAGCGGAAGCCACAGCCCCCGGCTGTGGCGGCTCCACCAGGCCAGCAGCATCGCCGCGATCAGCAGCGCGGCCGCGAACGCCATCCAGCCCAGGCTGCGCGCATACGATTCATCCGACCGGTACAGCGCGCCGAGTGCGACCACCCCTACCAGCGCCGGCAGTGCCCACAGACTCCGGGGCTCGTTCCGGCGGGCCACTTCCAGAGCTGCCACGAACGCCGCGGCGGCGATCAGGCATCCCACCACCGGCCACAGGCTGGTACGTACCGCCAGGACAACCGTTGCGGAGGTCGGCACCACCAGCAGGGCCAGCAGCAGCACAGCGGGCAGGCAGGCGACGACCGTGATCCCGCGCGGTGGCGGCCGGCCGGGGACAAAGGGGCCCCGCATCCGTGCGACGGGCAGTTCGATCCGCAGGCGGTGCGCCTCGAATGCCGGTGGTGCCCCGCTCATCTCCAGCCCCGTTCGAACCTGCCCAGCGTCGCGACGGCCGTCGCGGTCGCGGTGGCGACGTCGCCGCCTCTGTCTCCCGCGGTGATCAGGAAATCGGTGAGCACGCGCCACAATCCGTCCCGGCCGCCAACCGCGCCGATCCGGTCGGACAGATCGAATTCCGGCCGTTCGGACAACGATTCGGCGGCGGTCGCCGACCATCGCGAATAATGAGCGCGGGTATGCAGGTGGGGCCCGAGGAACCCGCCGGATCCCTCGATCCACGGCAGCGGGGCCCGGTCCGCCGCCAGCGCGGCGACCACCGCCTCCGCGCGGGGGCCCGCCGACCGGGTCAGCACCATCACATCACCGCCGACGATCCGCGGGTTCGCCCCGCCCGGGGCCGCGATCGGGAACGGCACCACGGCGGCACTGTCCGCACCGCGCCCGCTCCGGCGCAACGCGTCACGCACCACCGGTTCGGCGAAATCCGGGGCCGCGACGGCCAGCGCCCGCCGGTGTTCGAATACATCGCGAACGGCATCGGCGAATTGCCGGGTCAGCGTGGTTCCCACCCCGCCCGCCAGCCCGGACCGGATACCCCAGAACCCGCCGAGCCGCGCGAAGGTGGTGCGCACCGCGGGAACATCCCAGTCCCGCGTCCCGCCGCCCAGATCACGGTATACCGCCGGAGATTCGGCCAGCAGCAAGTTCTCGAAGAGGTCCGTCAGAACCCAGCCGTCGGCGGCGCCGAGCGCGAGCAGCCGGCGTGGGGCTCCCGCGAGTTCCCGTACGCCGTCGAGCCAGTCACGCACCGTCCAGGTGACCGGATCACCCAGCCCGGCCGCATCGATGGCCTCCCGGTCGTACCAGACCAGCGATTTAGCGCTCGCCTTGAACGGCACTCCGTACGGCCGGTCACCGAGGTGGCACAGCTGTCGCCAGTACTCCGCGTACCGCGGTCCACGCGGATCGGACCACAGATGTCCGGGCAGCTCCCGCAGCCGCCCGGCCGCCGCCGATGCCCGGACCTGCCCGGCCTGCGGCAGCATGACGATATCGGGGGCCGACCGTCCCCGGGCCGTGAGGGCGGTCCCGATCTCGTCACCCAGGGGCACCACCTCGACGGGTTCGGGCGAGCCCGCGGCGTCGAGCACCGAGCGGAACGCCGCCAGCTCGAGCCCGCTCCAGGAGACGGCGATTCGTACGGCACCGCGATCGCCGAGCAGTACATCGGGCGCGCAGGCGGCCAGCAACGGCAGGCCGGCCAGCGCCCCCAGTACCGCGCGACGTGTCGTCACCATGCCCCGATGCTCATGTCCAGCAGAGGGTTTCGATTATCTACCAGACATCGGCGGGATGCGCGGCGATCGGAGAATCCGGCAGTCGCGCCCGCGCGGCTGCCGGTCGGGCACCGCTACTGCCGCAATACCGGCCCGGGCCGGTATTGCGGTGCCACCTCTACTGCCGCGGGTCCACTGCCGGCGGACCCGGGTCGGCGGCCGGTTTCGTGGTGGTCACCGGCGCCGCGGTATCCACCGGAGTGCGGGCCACCGATTCCGCGGCACGTACGGCACGTTCCACCGCGGGATCGGTGCTGGTATCGAACCAATCGGCGACCTCCTCGGAATCGTCCTCGGGTTTACCGACCTCTTCACCGGACGGCGGCTCGTACCGGAAGACGCCGTCCTCGCCCTGGGTGCCGAAATTCTTCGCGAACCCTTCCAGTGCCTTGCCGAAATCGCTGGGCACCAGCCACACCTTGTTCGCGTCGCCGCGCGCCACCATGGGCAGTGTCTGCAGGTACTGATAGGCCAGCAGTTCCGGTGTGGGCTTCCCGGATTTGATGGCGGCGAAGACCTTCTCGATCGCCTTGGCCTGACCTTGCGCCTGCAGATAGGAGGCGGCCCGCTCGCCCTGGGCGCGCAGGATACGACTCTGACGTTCCCCCTCGGCCGACAGGATCGCCGACTGTTTCGCGCCCTCGGCCGACAGGATCTGGGCCTGTTTTGCGCCCTCGGCGGTTTTGATCTGCGATTCGCGGGTGCCCTCGGCGGTGAGGATCATGGCGCGCTTCTCGCGGTCCGCCTTCATCTGCTTCTCCATCGACTCCTGGATCGACGGCGGCGGATCGATGGATTTCAGCTCGACCCGCGCCACACGCAGACCCCAGCGCCCGGTGGCCTCGTCCAGCACCCCGCGCAGCTGGTTGTTGATCTGGTCGCGGGAGGTCAACGTCTCCTCCAGCGTCATCCCGCCGACCACATTGCGCAGCGTGGTGACGGTGAGCTGTTCCACGGCCGCGATGTAGTTGGAGATCTCGTAGACCGCCGACTGCGGCTGCATCACCTGGAAGTACACCACCGAGTCGATCTGCAGGGTCAGGTTGTCCTGGGTGATCACCGGTTGCGGCGGGAAGGACACCACCCGTTCCCGCAGATCCACCTTGGCGCGGATCCGGTCCACGAACGGCACCAGGAACGTCAGCTGTCCCGATACGGTCCGGGCGTATCGGCCGAGTCGTTCGATCACCGCCGCCTCCGCCTGCGGGATCAGCGCGATCGACTTGAACACCACCACTGCCACCAGCAGTACCAGTGCGATGACGACGATCAATGCAGCCATCACGGCCCTTTCCAGACGACAGCGGTCGCGCCGTCGATCTTCATCACGTACACGGTCGTACCCTCGGGGTATTCCTCGGCCGGATCCAGCGCGCGGGCCGACCACACCTCCCCGCCCAATTTGACCCGGCCGTCGTGCTCGCCCACCGGCTCGAGCACCAGCGCGGTCTTACCGGTGAGCGCGTCCACATTGGTCAGGGTGGGTGGCGGAGTGCCGAAGCGCCGCAACAGAACCGGCCGGACCCCCAGCATCAGTACCACAGCCGTCACAGCGAAGACCACCGCGTCGACGACGACCGGGGTCCCGGCCAGGAAGCTCACCCCCGCCGTGAGCAGCGCCGCCGAGCCCAGCATCAGCAGGGTCAACTCCCCGACGAACACCTCGGTCGCCGCCAGCGCAACACCGGCGACCAACCAGACAATTGCGGCCACGCAACCAGCCTAGTGCGCCGTCCCCGCGTATGCGGGCGGTCCGGCGACACCCGGCACCGATAGCGGCGGCGACCGGCACCGGTGCGCTACGTTCGGCCCGGTGAGCGATCGATACGGCGATATCTTCTCCGGCCATCCGCGTACCGCGCGACGCACCGCCCCCCGGGTCACCGCGGAGACCGACCTCGTGGTCGAGGACGCGGCCAGCGGTTTCTGCGGCGCGGTGGTCGGGTTCGACCGGACCTACGACGGCGATTTCGTGAAACTGGCCGACGCCGGGGGCGCGGTTCGGTTGTTCGCGCTGCGCGAGGCGGCGTTCCTCATCGACGGCGAACCGGTGACCCTGGTGCGGCCGAAGGCGGCCCCGCCGGGCAGGCCCGTACGGTCGGCATCCGGCTCCACCCGCGTCGAAGGCCTGCGCGCGAAAGTCGCCGCGCCCAGCCGGATCTGGGTCGAAGGGGTGCACGACGCGGCGCTCGTGGAACGTGTGTGGGGGCACGATCTGCGGGTCGAGGGCGTGGTGGTGGAGCATCTGGAAGGGCTCGACAATCTCGCCGCCCGGCTGGCCGAATTCGGTCCCGGACCAGGGCGACGGGTCGGTGTACTGGTGGACCACCTGGTGACCGGATCCAAGGAGACCCATCTCACCACCGGGCTCGGCGAGCATGTTCTCGTCACCGGGCATCCCTATGTGGATGTGTGGCAGGCGGTGAAGCCCACCGCGCTGGGCATCGGGCAGTGGCCGCGGGTACCGCGCGGCGAGGACTGGAAAACCGGTGTCTGCCGGCAACTCGGATGGGGCACACCGCAGGACGGCTGGCGCCGGGTGTATGCGGCGGTGGGGTCGTTCCGGGATCTGGAGGCTCCGCTGCTCGGCGCGGTGGAGCGTCTGATCGACTTCGTGACCGAACCGGGGGAACCATTCTAACCCGCGAAAACGGCCTCGGCAGACGCTGCCCGCCGGTTGCCGACACCCTTTATGCTCGATGATTATGTGCTCTCCCAGTGCCACCCTCACACTGTGGGCCGGTTCGTGGCTCGCCGGTCGCAGCGCGCCCGACGACGTCCTCGAGGCGCTGCACGCGTGGGCACCCCGGCACACCCTCGCGGCCGGTGATCCGATCACCGGCGGACGCACCGACGTGCCGTGGTCCGCACTGGGTGGGCCGCCGGGCACCGCGGTGATGCCGTTGCTCAAGATGATTCGCGAGGCCCTGGCGGTACCCGGTGCCGAATTGCGGCTGGTACTCCCGGTACCCGGTGATGTACGCGGGCTGCCGGTGGGCACCGCCTTCGCCAGCGACGCGGTGGAGGCCGAGGAGGGCATTCTCATCGGGGTACCGGGCGCGGACGGCACCGGCCTTATCCCGTATCTCACCGACGAGGACACCCTCCAGTGGACCGTGTACGGGGTGCCGATGCCGCGGACCGGCGGGCCCGATATGACGCTGGGCGAAGCCGAATACGCCATGCGCGAAGCCGTGCGCGATGCCGCGGACGCACTCATGCGGCTGCACACCACCGGTCTCGGCGCCGGTGACGCGGACCCCCGGGAACTCATCGAGGCCGAACTCGCGGACTACTCCCGGCACACCTACCCCGAATGCGTACCGCTACGCGCCAAACGCATACTGGATACGGCCGATCATGTGGCCGCGATCCTCACGGTCGCCCAGCGTGAACCTGCTTCCGCGCCGACCTCGGCGAGTGCCGCCACCGCGCACGAGACCTTGCTGCGTCCCCTGTGGGACGCCATCCGCGCGGCCCGCCTCGTCGCGGCGCATACCGCCGCACCACAATCGCGCTGAGCCGGCAGGCCTCCACCGGATCACCGGCCGGGGTACCGATTTCGCGTGGGGCCGGGCTCGTCTCCCGGCCGCACGGGCGCGCGGCCGGGAGACGCCGGGTTCAGCGGGCGGCGATGATCGCCGAGCCGTGGCCGAAGAGCCCCTGATTGACCGCGATGCCGGCCGTGGCGTTCTCCACCTGACGGTGGTCGGCCTGTCCGCGCAACTGCCAGGTGAGCTCGCAGACCTGGGCGATGGCCTGCGCGGGGATCGCCTCACCGAAGCAGGCCAGCCCACCGCTGGGATTCACCGGCACGCGTCCGCCCAGCGTGGTGGCACCGCTGCGCAGCAGTGCCTCGGCGCCACCCGGCTCGCAGAGACCGATATCCTCGTACCAGTCCAATTCCAGCGCGGTGGACAGATCGTAGACCTCCGCGAAGGACAGGTCCGCGGGGCCGAGTCCGGCTTCCTCGTACGCGGCCTGCGCGATGGCCGAACGGAACGTCTGCGGCGGGGGTTCGACGGCCACGGCCGAGTCCGTCGCGAAATCGGGCAGGTCGACAACAGTTTTCGGGAACGTGGGCGTCACCGTCGACAGGGCCCGGATACGGACCGGGTCACTGATACCGCGCTGGCGCGCGTAGTCCACCGATGTCAGTACCAGCGCCGCTCCGCCGTCGCTCGTCGCGCAGATATCGAGCAGTCGCAGCGGGTCCGATACGACGGCCGAGGACGCGACGTCCTCGGCCGAGACCTCTTTGCGGTACCGGGCGTACGGATTGTTCAATCCGTGCCTGGCATTCTTCACCTTCACCGCGGCGAAGTCGTCGAGCGTGGCGCCGTGCAGCGCCATCCGGCGGCGGGCATAGAGCGCGAAATAGATGGGGTTGGTGGCACCGAGCAAATGGAAACGCAACCAGTCCGGATCGTCGCGGCGTTCGCCCCCGACCGGCTGGAAGAAACCCTTGGGGGTCGCGTCCGCGCCGATCACCAGCGCCACATCGGTCAGCCCGGCCAGGATCTGGGCCCGGGCGTTGGCGATGGCCTGGGCACCCGAGGCACAGGCGGCGTAACTGCTCGAGATCCGCGCACCCGACCAGCCCAGCGCCTGGGCGAACGTCGCGCCGGAGACGAAGCCGGGATATCCGTTGCGGATCGTGTCCGCGCCGGCGATGTAGCCGACGTCGCGATGGTCCACGCCGGCGTCCGCCAGCGCCGCACGGGCCGCTACCAGTCCGTATTCGACGAAATTGCGTCCCCATTTGCCCCACTGGTGCATACCCGCACCGAGGACCGCGATATCGCGATCAGACCTGTTCGTCATCGACCGGCCTCCACATCCATACCGTGTGATCGGCTTCCTCGTCCGTGTACAGCACGCCGAGGGTGAGCTCCACCGGCATCCCGACGGCCAGGTCGTCCACCGTGAGACCGCGTACGACCTGCCCGAGAATCACCATCTGCTCGACCTCGAGCTCTACCGCCGCGACGACGTAGGGCTCGAACGGATCGGGTGAGACATAGGGCGGCGGTGGTTTGTACCGGGCATCCGCGTACGACCAGATCCGGCCACGCGTGGAGAACAGATATTCGGACAGTTCCGAGCCGTCCTTCGGACCGGCACACTGCGGGTTCCGGCAGGCCAGGGTGTTCCGCGGGAAGTACGGTGTGCCGCACACATCGCAGCGGCTTCCCACCAGGCGCGGCGCGCCGTCGTCGGTGGTGAACCAATCCGGTATAGCCGGGCGTTGTTCCTTCTGCACAGCCCCGACACTATAGGAACACGTTCTATTTTGGGCCAGGAACACGTTCTATTTCTGCGCGGAATTCGCCTCCTCGCACCTCTCGGCGGAGGTACGGTTGACCACGATGGGTACCAGAGCCGTCGACCTACAGTCGATCCGAAACGTCACGATCGCCGGGGAACCGGCCGAGACGACCCGGGTCGTCCGGCGTCTGCTCGGCCGGGACGCCGGTTCCGGCACGGCCGCCGTGACACATCGGGTGCCGGACGGCGGCGAGCACACGATTCGCGTTTCCGAGTTGCCGGGCGGCGCGGCCATCGCGGATCTGGAACGCTCGATCCGGGTGGCCGACGGGGTGGTCGTGGTCCTGAACGCCGCGGCGCCGGGCTGCCCCCGGCCGGAAATGATCCTGCGGATGGCCGACGACCACCAGGTCGCACGCCTGTGCCTGGTGACCGGACTCGATCGCCCCGGCGCCGACTTCGAGCGCTGCGTGCGGGCGATCGCCGATACGCGCGGAGCGCGGCCGCTGACGCTGCACCTCCCCCTGGGCATCGGCCCCCGGTTCGACGGTGTCATGGATCTGGTATCGATGTGGGCTCTCGAACCGATGGCCGCCGGGTTCCGCGGAAGCCATTGGGCAGCGGCGGAGCGGGAATACCGTCACCTCACCGCGGCCGTCATGGAACAGGACGGCGAACAGCGGACGGACACGGGCGGGCAGCAGATCCCGCCCGAGCAGCTGCACGATCGCATCCGCCGCGTCACGCGCATCGGTGAGGCCGTCCCGGTGCTGTGCGACCCGGCGCGGTGCCGCGACGATATCGCCGGGCTGCTGGACGCCATCGTCCGCTATCTACCCTCGCCCATGCGCGTCTGCCAGCCGGAGCACGCCCTCGACTATTGATCCGAGGACGCCGGACCCGGCTGGGAAACCACAAGTCCCCGCTTTCCACGCACCACCGACGGAAGCCGCCCGGTTCACCGACCGGCGGGGCGACGCGGTGGCGCGCAACAGTCGGCGGCGCACGGAGCGCCATCGCGCGTGCACCCGTACCCGGGCACCGCACCGAGTCGCCGCGGTGTGACCGCGCCGAGGTGTTCACCGATCAATTCGACCACCATTTCGGCGAACCGCGGATCGGTGCCGGGCGTGGCCGCCCGGGCGAACGACATCCCGAGTTCCGCAGCCTTGACCGCGGCTTCGTTGTCCAGGTCCCAGATGACCTCGAGATGGTCGGAGACGAAGCCCACCGGGCAGACGATCACGGCGTCGAAACCCTTGTCCGGCAGTGTTTCCAGATGATCGACGATATCCGGCTCGAGCCACGGGATCCGCGGCGGCCCGGACCGCGACTGCCAGACCACGTCGTAGTCGGTGAAACCGGCCGCGGCCGCGCACAACCGGGCCGATTCCGCGACCTGGCGACTGTAGAGGTGGCCGCCGCCGTCCGGGGGTCCGGCCGCGGTATCCGCCGCCACCGGCACCGAATGCGCCGTGAACACCAACCGGGTGCTGTCGCGACGCTCGGGCGGCAACGCCGCGGCCGCCACCCGTACGGCATCGGCGAACGCCGCGACCAGCAGTGGATGATCGAAATACTGGCGCAGTTTCACCAGTTCCGGCGCACCCTCACCCACCGCGGCACGCGCCCGGACGATGTCTTCGTCGTACTGCCGGCAACCGGAATAGCCGCCCCAGGCCGAGGTCGGGAACACCAGCGCCGAGCCGACACCGTCGGCGGTCATGCGGGCCACGGTGTCCTCGACCAGTGGATGCCAGTTGCGGTTACCGAAGTAGACCGGAAGATCGAGTCCGGCCACCGCCAGGTTCCGCTCCACCGCCGCGATGATGTCGCGGTTGAGCGCGTTGATCGGTGATACGCCGCCGAAGTGCAGATAGTGTTCCGCCACCTCGGCGAGCCGTTCCGGGGGCACACCGCGCCCACGGGTCACGTTCTCCAGGAACGGCATCACATCGTCGGGGCCCTCGGGCCCGCCGAAGGACAGCAGCAGCAGTGCGTCGGCCGCGCGGGCCACGGTGTTCTCCTCCCGCGTCGGTCAGTTCGACGGCATGTTCTCGGGGAACCAGGTGTTGTGGCTGGCGCCGCCGTCGACGTAGATGATCGAACCGGTGGTCGCGGGCAGCCAGTCCGACAGCAGCGCGACGATCGACCTGCCGACCACCTCGGCCCCGCCGTCCCAGCCGATGGGCGAAGCGCCGTCCCAGTAGGTGTCCAGCTGCTTGAGCTGTTTGGCGTCATCGGTGGCCGTGCCCGCGATCGCCTTGGCGGCGAGAGTTTTGACCGGTCCGGCCGCGATCAGGTTGGAGCGGATCTTCTTCGCGTAGCCGACTTCCCGCGCCACATACCGGTTCACCGATTCCAGCGCGGCCTTGGCGACGCCCATCCAGTTGTAGTACGGCATCGCGGTCCGGGGATCGAAATCCATCCCGACGATCGACCCGCGCTCGTTCATCACCGGCAGCACGGCCCGGGCCAGTGCTGCATAACTCCACGCGGAGATCTCGAACGATTTCGCGGCGTCGGTGGCGGGTCCGTCGAGGAACGGCACGGCAGCCGGGCCCATGAGGGTCTTCGGGGCGAAGGCGATCGAATGCAGTACGCCGTCGATCCCCTCCGGCGCGATCTCACGCAGCGCGTCCGGCAGTTTGCGCAGATCCTCGTCGCTGGTGACATCGAGGCCGATCGCCGGGGGCACTTCTTCGGGCAGCCGCTTGGCGATGCGGTCGATCAGGCGCAGGCGCTCGGTGAGACCGGTGATGATCACCCGGGCGCCTTCCTTCTGCGCGATCGCCGCCGCGTGAAACGCGATCGAGGCATCGGTGATGATGCCGGTGACGAGGATCGTCTTGCCTTCGAGCAATCCGCCCATGAGTTCTCGGTTCTCCCTGGATTCTGGTGTCGTATTTCGCCGTGCTCGGTGACCGTGGCCGGTCAGTGCCCCATACCCATACCACCGTCGACCGGGATGACGGCACCGGAGACGTAGGCCGAGTCCTCGGAGGCGAGGAAGCTGATCACGGCCGCGACATCCTCGGGCTTCCCGATCCGCTGCAGCGGAATGAACTTCTTCGCCATATCCCGCATCTCTTCGGGCAGGTCCTTGGTCATATCGGTTTCGATGAACCCGGGCGCGACGACATTGGCGGTGATCGACCGCGAACCGAGCTCACGGGTGATCGAACGCGCCAGCCCGACCACACCCGCCTTCGAGGCGGCGTAGTTGATCTGCCCGGCCTGGCCGGCGAGTCCCACCACCGAACCCAGGAAGATCATCCGGCCCCACCGGGCCCGCAGCATCGCGCGGTTGGCCCGCTTGGCGCAGCGGAAGGCACCGGCGAGGTTGGCGTCCACGACCTTGGTGAACTGTTCTTCGGTCATCCGCATGAGCAGGGTGTCATCGGTGATACCGGCGTTGGCGACCAGCACCTCCACCGGGCCCTGCTGCGCCTCGACCTCGGCGAAGGCCTGATCGACCGATTCGCTGTCGGTGACATCGCATTTCACCCCGAGCAGGCCCTCGGGGGCGCCCGAACCGCGATGGGTGACCGCCACCTTGTGGCCGTCGGCGTGCAGACGCTGGGCCACCGCGAGACCGATGCCCCGGTTACCGCCGGTCACCAGGACCGAACGTGGTGTGAAGTTCGACATGGGGACAACCTACCTGGCGCCGCCCGGGCGGCTCTCATGGACGTCCACCGATAATTCCGCGGTCGTTTTGTGCACCCCGGACAAAGCGGGAGAACGAATCCGGGCCGGGTTCGATCGAACCCGGCCCGGACTGCCGACGGTGTGCGCGGCGCGCGGATCAGGGCAGTCGCTGCCGCATCACGAGCGCGACCACCACTCCGGCCAGCGTGGCGAGCAGGCCCAGCAGCCACCACGGACGGCTGGCGTCGCCTCTGGTCACCTCGTAACCGATCTGCTCTTCCAGGGTGTCGTACACGCTGGAGAGCTCCTGCAGACTCGACGCCGTATAGAACTCACCACCGGAGAGCTGGGCGATTTCCTGCATCGCCTCGTCGTCCACCGGCACATCGACCTGATCGGTGCCGCCGTCCTCGCGCGGGATCTCCACGACACCCCATTTCGTGCCGAACGAAATGGTCGATACCGGGATCTTCTTGGTCTTCGCCAGCCGCGCGGCCACGAATTCGTGGCGCGGATTGTCGACGTCCTCGAAATCCGGGACGGTCTGCTTACCGTCGGACATCAGCACGATCCGCGCCGGCGGCGGGGTCTCGGACCCGCCGAGCACCGAGGCGAGGGTCTCGATGGACTGCAGCGCGGTGAAGATCCCTTCACCGGTGGCGGTGCGTTCGGCGAGTTTGATGTTGTCGATCGCCGCCTTCACCGATCCGCGATCGGTCGTCGGCGAGACGAGTACCGAGGCGGTACCGGCATAGGTGACCAGGCCCAGGTTGATCCCGGGGGTGAGCCCGTCGGCGAAGCTCTTGGCCGCCTCCTGGGCGACCTGCAGACGGTTCGGCGAGACATCGGTGGCCTCCATGGACAGCGATACGTCCATGACCAGCACCACCGTCGCCCGGTTGCGCGGCACCTTCTGCTCGGCGGTCGGACCGGCGGCACCGATGGTGGAGAACACCATGCCCACGATCAGTAGCACGATCGGCACATGGCGCCAGAAACTCGGCCGATTCGGGGCGACCTTCTCCAGCTGCTCCATATTGCTGAACCGCAACATGTTCCGCTGCTTACCGCGCTGCACGAGCAGGTAGCCGAGCGCGAGTAAGAGAACAACAGCAAGAAATCCGAGCCAGATCGGTGCGGCGAAATTCGAAATACTCACTGGCGTGGCACCCGCGGGGTCGAGGCGCCGAGGCTGTGGCGCCGGGTGGAAACGAACCGGACCACATCGGCGATCCAGTCCCGGTCGGTCTGCAGGGTCAGCACCGGGGCGCCACAACTGCGCAGGGTCTGCTCGACCTCCTGCCGGTGCCGCTGCGCGGCCGCCGCATAGTCGGCGCGCAGCTGCGGGGTGACGCTGAATTCGCGCGTGCGCCCGGTCTCCGGGTCGTGCAGGACCACGTCACCGATATCCGGTAACGCGATATCTCGTGGATCGAGGATCTCGACCGCCAGCAGTTCGTGGCGCGCGGAAATGGCACGCAACGAACGCTGCCAGCCGATATCGCCGAGGAAGTCGCTGATCACCACGGCGAGCCCGCGTTTGCGCTGCGGCCGGCGCAGCGATTCGATGGCGCCGTGTAGATCACCGCGCACCCCGTCGCGCGGGTGCGGTGTGGTGGCGATACCACGCAACAGCGACTGCGCGTGCACCCGCCCGCTGCGGGCCGGAATCCGCAACAGCTGTTCACCGGTAGCGACGACGGCGCCGATCCGGTTACCGCCGCCCATGGTCAGATGGGTGACCGCGGCCGCGGCGGCCACGGCCAGATCCCGTTTCTGGCAGGCGCCGGTGCCGAAGTCCAGGCTGGCGGACAGGTCCACCACCATCCAGGTCTCCAGTTCCCGGTCGGCGATCATCTGCCGGACATGCGGGTGGGTGGTGCGGGCGGTCACCGACCAGTCCATCTGGCGTACATCGTCGCCGGGCTGATAGGCGCGCGCCTCCCCCGGCTCGGAGCCGGGACCGGGGATCAGGCCCTGATGGTCGCCGTGCAGAACACCGTCGAGCCGCCGCCGCACGGTGAGTTCGAGCGTTTTCAGCGCGGCGGTCAGATGCGGATCGGTCAGTTCGCCGGACCGGAACGACGGTGGTGCGTGGTCGGGCGCGGGCACTCGGGCGCGGGGATCCGACGGCCGGGTCACTGGGTCTGGTTCGTGCCGGCGGTCTGCGGGACCTGAGGCGCGGGAGCGGGCTGGGGCGGGGCGGGCCTGCGGTTACCGTTCTCCGCCGAGGCCGGCGCGCCCGGCGCCACGGCCTGCGGCGCCACCTGGGGCAGTCCGACGGTCTGCATCACCCGCTGGATCACATCCTCCGGGCTGACCTCGTCGGCGAGGGCGTCGTAGGACAGCACGAGGCGGTGCCGGAGGACATCCGGGATCACCTCGATCACGTCCTGTGGCACCACATAGTCGCGGCCACGGATGAGCGCGACGGCCCGCGCGGCGGCGATGATGCCGAGGCTGGCACGCGGCGAGGCGCCGTAGGACACCCAGCTCGCCACATCGTGCATACCGAACTCGGCCGGCGTGCGCGTGGCCGAGATCACCCGGACCACGTAGTCGACCAGGGCATGGTGCACGAAGGTGTTCGCGGCCAGTTTCTGCAATCGCAGCAGCTCCGCCGGTTCCAGGATCCGTTCGGCCTGGGGCGGGGTGACGCCCATCCGGTAGATGATCTCGCGTTCCTCTTCGACCGAGGGATAGTCGACGACCACCTTGAACAGGAAACGGTCGCGCTGCGCCTCGGGCAGCGGGTACACGCCTTCGCTCTCGATCGGGTTCTGGGTCGCCATCACCAGGAACGGATCCGGCATGGGGTAGGTCTTACCGCCGATCGACACATGCCGCTCGGCCATCACCTCGAGCAGCGCCGACTGCACCTTGGCCGGAGCGCGGTTGATCTCGTCGGCCAGGACGAAGTTCGCGACCACCGGACCGAGCTCGGTATCGAACTCCTCCCGCCCCTGGCGGTAGATCCGCGTCCCGACGAGGTCGGTCGGCACCAGGTCGGGGGTGAACTGGACGCGCGAGAACGAGCCCCCCACAACCTTGGCGAACGTCTCCACCGCGAGCGTCTTGGCGATACCGGGGACGCCTTCCAGGAGCACATGCCCCTTGGCCAGCACGCCGACGAGCAGCCGCTCGACCAGGCGATCCTGTCCGACGATGACCCGCTTCACCTCGTAGATCGCTTTTTCCAGGGTCGCGACGTCACGCTCGAGGGCGTTCGAGGCGGCCTCCGGCGTTTTTTTCGCCAGATCCGCCCCGCTGACACCGTCCGTCGAAGTCACCAACATCCCCGCTTTCGCTTCGGTCCTGTGCGTGCTGTCACAACTATTCCAGGTACTGGCCGTATTCGCCGCAACCGGCTCCACTATCGGGAAATTCGCCGCCTTCGCGGACCGTTTCCTACCCGGCGCCGGCCGCGGAGTCGCTGTCGCGGCCGTCACCGCCCGTTCCAGTCGACCATACGTACCGATACGGCATCATGCCCGCGGTAGCGTTCGCCGAAACCTCGGCGGCGCCGGGAAACTTGTCCGGAAGACCGGCGATCGCCCGGTTATCGCGGGGCGGCGGCGCGGACCGGTTCCGCGGGGGTGTCGCCGGTTCCCGCGCCGGACAGCGCCTCGGGGCCACGGCGGGATTTGATCCAGTACAGGCCGCCGACGATCAGCACCAGCCCGGCCAGCAACGCCATGGTGATCGCGGTCCAGCCCATGGCCGGCTCCTGCTCGAGACGGTGGACCAGGATCTGCGCGGCCTCTTCGGTATCACCACCGGTGAACTTGGCCTTGTCCTCGGCCCATTCCAGGTGGACGCGGGTGATCGAATCACTGGTGGTGCCGATCCAGTCGTCGCTGAATACCGCCACGGTGCCGTGCTGGAATCCGGCGACCTCGGTGGCGAGATCGCGCAGTTCGGAATCATGGCCCGGATTGCCGCTGAGGACGACGATGCTCAGATCGATGCCCTGCTCCCGCGCATCGCTCACGATAGCGGCCAGTTCGTCCTGTTCGTCGCCCTTGGGGGCGGCCACCCCGTTGTCGGCGAGATCGTCGCGAACCTCCTGCATGGTGTCCGAGTCGAACCCGTCCGGCAGTTTGGTGGCCTTGAGGGAGAAGGCCGAAGTATGGGTGACGGTCATCTTCCATCCGGTCTGGTCGAGCCGCATCGATAGGCGAGGCGACGGGGAATCCGATTCTGGGTGCGAGCCCGGGGTACCCGTAGGGGTAACCCGGCAACCCGGACCAGCTCGAGAGCAGATTACGCGACGAAGGAACGGTTATCCCACACCCGCCGCATCCGCGGGTCCACGCGCCGCGTGATGATCATCGGGCGTGGCCCCGAAATTTCACAGGACAAGCGTACTGTTAGGGTTGGGAATCGCGGGGAACCGGCGCCACAGCGGGCCGGACCTCAGGCCAGACAACAGACGTATCGCCGCCGGCACAGCCCCGCCGACGGCGTCCGCACACCCGACAAGTGGAGCTGACGTGACGAAAAGTATCGATACTTTCGGCGCCAAGGGCAACCTCGAGGTCGGAAGCAACTCCTATGAGATCTTCCGGCTCGCGGCCGTGCCCGGCACCGAGAAACTTCCGTACGCGCTGAAAGTCCTCGCCGAGAATCTGCTGCGCACCGAGGACGGCGCCAATATCACCGCCGACCACATCCGCGCCCTCGCGAGCTGGGACCCCAGCGCCCAGCCCAGTATCGAGATCCAGTTCACCCCGGCCCGCGTGGTGATGCAGGACTTCACCGGCGTGCCCTGCGTGGTCGACCTCGCCACCATGCGTGAGGCCGTCTCCGCCCTCGGCGGCGACCCGGAGAAGGTCAATCCGCTCTCCCCCGCCGAGATGGTCATCGACCACTCGCTCATCCTCGACGTCTTCGGCCGCGCCGATGCCTTCGAGCGCAATGTCGAACTCGAGTACGAGCGCAACGGCGAGCGTTACCAGTTCCTGCGCTGGGGCCAGGGCGCCTTCGACGATTTCAAGGTCGTCCCCCCGGGCACCGGCATCGTGCACCAGGTGAACATCGAATACCTGGCCCGCACCGTCATGGTCCGCAACGGCCAGGCCTACCCCGACACCTGTGTCGGCACCGACTCGCACACCACCATGGTCAACGGCCTGGGCGTGCTGGGCTGGGGCGTCGGCGGTATCGAGGCCGAGGCCGCCATGCTCGGCCAGCCGGTCTCGATGCTGATCCCGCGCGTCGTCGGCTTCAAACTGACCGGCGAGATCAAGCCCGGCGTCACCGCCACCGACGTGGTGCTGACCGTCACCGATATGCTGCGCAAGCACGGTGTGGTCGGCAAATTCGTCGAGTTCTACGGGCAGGGCGTGGCCGAGGTCCCGCTGGCAAACCGCGCCACCCTGGGCAATATGAGCCCCGAGTTCGGCTCGACCGCGGCGATCTTCCCGATCGACGAGGAAACCGTCAACTACCTGCGCCTGACCGGCCGGACCGAGGAGCAGCTGGCGCTCGTCGAGGCCTACGCCAAGGAACAGGGCATGTGGCACGATCCGGCCGCCGAGCCCGTCTACTCCGAGTACCTCGAGCTGGACCTGAGCACCGTGGTGCCCTCCATCGCCGGCCCGAAGCGACCGCAGGACCGTATCGCACTGGACGAGTCGAAGATCGCGTTCCGCAAGGATATTCACAACTACGTGGAGGATCAGCACCCGACGCCGCATTCCCAGCTGGACGAGGCGGTCGAGGAATCGTTCCCGGCTTCGGATCCGGCCACGCTGTCCTTCGCCGACGACGGTGCGGTCGACGTCCAGTCCGCCGCCGTCAATTCCGACGGCCGGCCCTCCAAGCCGGTGCGGGTCGTCTCCGAGGAGCGCGGCGAGTTCATCCTGGACCACGGCGCGGTCGCGGTCGCGGGTATCACCTCCTGCACCAACACCTCGAACCCGTCGGTCATGATCGGTGCGGCCCTGCTGGCACGTAACGCGGTGGAGAAGGGTCTGACCAGCAAGCCCTGGGTCAAGACCAATATGGCGCCGGGCTCGCAGGTCGTCACCGACTACTACGAGAAGGCCGGCCTGTGGCCCTACCTGGAGAAGCTCGGCTTCTACCTGGGTGGTTACGGCTGCACCACCTGCATCGGCAATACCGGTCCGCTGCCGGAGGAAATCTCCAAGGCGGTCAACGACAACGATCTCACCGTCACCGCGGTGCTCTCCGGTAACCGCAACTTCGAGGGCCGCATCTCCCCCGACGTGAAGATGAACTACCTGGCCTCGCCGCCGCTGGTCATCGCCTACGCGCTCGCGGGCACGATGGACTTCGATTTCGAGAACGACGCGCTGGGCAAGGACACCCAGGGCAACCCCGTGTTCCTGAAGGACATCTGGCCCTCGGCCCAGGAGATCGACGACACCATCAAATCCGCGATCAGCCAGGAGATGTTCACCAAGTCCTACGCCGACGTCTTCAAGGGCGACGAGCGGTGGCGCAGCCTGCCCACCCCGGAGGGCAACACCTTCGAGTGGGCCGACGACTCCACCTACGTCCGCAAGGCGCCGTACTTCGACGGTATGGGCATGGAGCCGGAGCCCGTCGCCGATATCAAGGGTGCGCGCGTACTGGCCCTGCTCGGCGATTCGGTCACCACCGACCACATCTCCCCCGCGGGCGCCATCAAACCGGGCACCCCGGCCGCCGATTACCTCGACGCCCACGGCGTGGCGCGCAAGGACTACAACTCCCTGGGCTCGCGGCGCGGTAACCACGAGGTGATGATCCGCGGTACGTTCGCCAATATCCGGCTGCGCAACCAGCTCCTCGACGACGTCTCGGGCGGCTATACCCGCGACTTCACCCAGGACGGCGCCCCGCAGGCGTTCATCTACGACGCCTCGCAGAACTACCAGAAGGCCGGTATCCCGCTGGTTGTGCTGGGCGGTAAGGAATACGGTTCCGGGTCCTCCCGCGACTGGGCGGCCAAGGGCACCCGGCTGCTGGGCGTCAAGGCCGTGATCGTCGAATCCTTCGAGCGCATCCACCGCTCGAACCTGATCGGCATGGGCGTCATCCCGCTGCAGTTCCCCGAGGGCGAATCGGCCACATCGCTGGGCCTGACCGGTACCGAGGTCTTCGATATCGCCGGTATCGAGGAGCTCAACTCCGGCAGCACGCCGTCCACGGTCCACGTCACCGCGACCAAGGACGACGGCTCGAAAGTCGAGTTCGACGCGGTGGTCCGCATCGACACCCCGGGTGAAGCGGATTACTACCGCAACGGCGGCATCCTGCAGTACGTCCTGCGGAACATGATCAGGGCTTGATTGCGCCGCCTCCGGCGGCGGGTTCGCGCCCCTGAGGTCTCGTCGTTGCGGGCCCGAGACTCGCGCCTGCGGCGCATGCGCTTCGGGCCCGCAACGACGAGACGGGCGCGAACGTCGCTCGTAGGACTCGCTCCCACGGGGTTGCGGGAGTACGAATGGCACCACTTGTTCGCTCGCTCGAATCGTGACAACCCCGCGCGGCACATCACCGCGCGGGGTTCGTATATCCGTTGAAGGAGACCGATGCCCAAGGTCAGCGACGATCATCTGGCCGCCCGGCGCTCCCAGATCCTCGACGGTGCGCGCCGCTGTTTCGCCGAATTCGGCTACGACGGCGCCACCGTGCGCCGGCTCGAGGAGGCCATCGGCCTGTCCCGTGGCGCGATCTTCCATCACTTCCGGGACAAGGACGCGCTGTTTTTCGCCCTCGCCCAGGACGACGCCGAACGGATGGCCGAGGTAGCGGCCAACCAGGGCATCGTGCAGGTGATGCGGAATATGCTCGCCGACCCGCAGGAATACAACTGGCTGGGCACCCGGCTCGAAATCGCCCGCCGCCTGCGCACCGATCCCGAATTCCGGGCCGGCTGGACCCAGCGGTCGGCCGAACTCACCGCCGCGACCCTGGCCCGGCTGGAACGCCGGAAGGCCGCCGGCGCGTTACGTGACGATGTGCCCACCGATGTTCTGCTGGGCTATCTCGATCTGGTGCTGGACGGCCTCATCGCCCGGATCGCCTCCGGCCATACGAACGAGAACCTCACGGCCGTGCTGGACCTGGTGGAGGCCTCGGTCCGCCGCCGCGCCTGATCTCGGCGCACCTCGCCGGCGCCCTCAGCTCCCGGATTCCAGTGCGGTGAGAAGCTTTCCGGCCAGCCGATCCAATTCCCGGCGTTCGGCCGCGGTCAGTGCCGCCAGCATGCGTGTCTCGTTGGCGATATGCTCGGTGACCACCGTATCGACCAATTCCCGGCCCGCGCCTGTCAACGCGACCCGCACGGCCCGGCGGTCGACGGCGTCCGCGATACGTCGCACGTAACCGGCCGATTCCAGCCGGTCCAGACGCCCTGTCATGCCCGCGCGAGACAGCATGAGGGTGTCGGCGAGCGCGGAGGGGTTGAGTTCGAAGGGGTCGCCCGCCCGGCGCAGCGCCGCCAGCACATCGAATTCCCCGCGCCGCAGCCCGTGGACGAGGAACACCGCTTCGATCTCCCGTTCGGCGACCACCGCCAGCCTGCCGAGACGGCCGAAGACCACCATCGCCGCCAGATCCAGGTCCGGGCGTTCCCGTCTCCACTGCCGTTCGATGGCGTCGATCGCATCTGTTTCGCGTGCGGACATAGACAGAATTCTATTCGCCCAGATATAGTTCGGTACCGAATTATTCGCAAGCGAATCACTGGGAGTAGCCATGAACACCAGCCCGCTCTCGCTCGCCGTCCGGCAGCCCGACACGGCCGAGACGCTGCGCACCGAATCGGTCACCATGCGGCTGCTCATCGACGCCGAACCGGCGCACGGCGCGGTGAGCACCCTGGAGGTCACCATGGATCGCGGCGCCGACGGTGCGGGACCGCATTTCCACACCCTGTCCGACGAGCTCTTCTATGTCGCAGAGGGCGAGTTGCAGCTGATGGCCGGGGACCGCTTCGTCACCGTCGGTGCGGGCGGATGCGCGGTGGCGCCGAAGACCACCGTCCACGCCTTCGGCGCCACCCCGGACAGCGGCGCCCGCATCCTGATCGCTCTCATGCCCGGCGTCCAGCGTTTCGGCTACTTCCGCCTGCTCGAGCGAATCGCACGCGGCGAGGCGACCCTGGACGAACTCGCCGCGTCGCAGGACGAATACGACAACCACTTCGTCGACGCGCCGCGGTGGTGGCACGAACGCAATGCCCAGCGTCGCTGAACCGGGAACAACGGTGACACCGGGCGGGTTCGCACCGCTATGACCTTCTCTGTCCCCGTGACCGTGCGCGGTTACGAACTCGACGCCCTGGGCCATGTGAATCAAGCGGTGTATATGCAGTACGCCGAACACGGACGCTGGGAATTCCTGCTGGCGGCCGGGTTGCAGCCGGACAAACTCCAAGCCGCCCGGGTGGGTCCGGTGGTGCTGGAGAGCACCATCAAATACCGGCGCGAACTGCGCGGCGGAGACGAGTTCCGGGTGACATGCGAATTCGCCTGGGGTAACGGGAAGACCTTCCGCATCCGGCAGGAGATGATCCGCGTGGACGGCACTCTCTCGGCGGAGGTGGGGGTGGTCGGGGGACTGCTCGATCTGGATGCCAGGCGCCTGCTCGCCGATCCCGCCGGCCGATTGCGTGAACTGGCGTCCCGGCCGGACCTGCTCGGGCTCTGACCGCCGGTGCATGCGCCCGGCAAATATTCACCTGCCCGGAAAAATGTTCCCGTCGGCCGGAAATTGCACGCCGCCCGGCGGAATCGCTAAACAAGATCAATGATTTCACCGGTGATAATTCGGCGATACTGGATGCCGCGCATTCGGTACGGCGTTATGATCCGGACGCGATCGGGTCATGGCACACTGCGAGCAAGATCGGAGAATCCTCGATGACCGATGCGATCCACCTCCTCGACGCACCGGAATCCGGTGCGGTCGCGACAATCACCGGCTTTCTGGTCGGAGAATCCGACCACGACATCCGAGTACGGGTCGCCGACGGGACGTGGACCTTCCTGCGCCGCGATGTGCTCGCGATCCGCGATTCCGGGCGGCGTGCGGAGACGCCCACCGGCGCCGTTCTGGTCGATATCCGGGCGGGTGCGACCGCCGATTTCACGCGGCGGTTGCGAATCGATATCGCGGACCGGCCGATGACGCTCGCGGCCCCACCGTCGGAGACATTCGGAGATGCCCAGCTCCACCGCCTCGCGGCGACCTGGGCGGCCGGGCTCGACATCGACGCCGCGCACCCCACCGCCTTCACCCGTACCCACACCAGGGCACGCCACGGGGGCCGGCACGATATCCACTGCGACAGCAGCGACTGAGCGGGCATCGGTGGGCACCCGGTATCCGGGACGGGTCCTCATCGTCTCCGAGGCCGACGATCTCCACGCGGCCGCCATGGAGGCGGCGCTGCGCGAACATCATGCCGACGGACCGCTACGACTGGATCTGCGCGATTTCCCCCGGGAATCGGGGACGGTCCGGATCGACAGATCGGGTGCCACCAGATCGCTGGCGGGTATCTCCGGGCTCGACGAGGTCACGGCCGTGTGGTGGCGACGTCCCCATCCGAGCGATGTTCCCGTGGGCGTGCGCTCCGACGACGATGCCTACCGGCAGGCCGAATGCGACGGTTTCGTCCAGGGACTGCTGTGGTCGCTACCGGCCCGGTGGGTCAACGAACCGGGTCACGACCGGATCGCCCACCGCAAAATCGTCCAGTTGGATACGGCGCTGCGGGCCGGATGCGCGGTCCCGGAGACGGTGATCACCAACGACCCCGACGAGGCCCGGGCGTTCGCCGAATCCTGCGGGACGCCTGTCGTTTTCAAACGGACCGGTACCTCACGCGCGGAGTTCTCCGAGACCCGCCTGCTCGAATCCGCCGATATGGACCGGCTGGGCGGTATCCGATGGTCGCCGACCATCTTCCAGCGCTATATCGAACCGGAATGCGATCTGCGCGTGGTGTGGGTGGAGGGGCACGAATGGGTGGTGCGCATCGATTCGCGCGCCGGCGCGGGACAGGTGGATTCCCGGCTGGACACCTCGGTCGGCTTCTCCCCCAGCCGCCTGCCCGCGGCCGTCAGCAAATCACTGGCGACGCTCATGGGGGCGCTCGGGCTGAGTTTCGGCGTCGTCGATCTGCGGGTCGGCCTCGACGGTCAACACTATTTCCTCGAGGTCAATCCGCAGGGTCAGTTCGCGTATCTGGAGATCAAGACCGGACTGCCGATCTTCGCCAGTCTCGCCAATCTCCTGATCCACGGTGACGGCACCGTTGCCGGATGGTGATCCCGCTGCCGGGGCGCCCCGCGGGCACACCGGCGACCACGCCGCCGGGTGCGGATGCCCCGGCGGCGGTGCCTGCGAATACGTTGCGGCTAGCGCGATTTACGGCGGTTCGCGCCACCACGGCTGCGGAGTTGCACATGCGACTCCGTCAGCACGTTGTGGATGAACCCGTAGGAACGCCCGGTCGCCCGTGCCAGCGACCTGATGCTCGCCCCCGCTTCGTATTGCTTCTTCAACTGGGTTTGCAGGCGATCCCGCGACTTACCCGTGACACGGGTGCCCTTTCCCAATGTGCTCTTGCTCTGTACCGGCCTGTCGCCCATGGCTTCCTCCGAGTCGCCGAGCAGCGTCACTCTCAGGCTAAGCATTCGGCGAGCATCCGGCAATGAGTTCGTGTGATGAAACTCACGCGAGCTGAATCAATTCCAGATACTCGGCCGACCAGTGGTCCTCGGCGCCGTCCGGAAGCAGGATCACCCGCTCCGGATTCAGCGCTTCGGCGGCCCCCGGATCGTGGGTCACCAGCACCACCGCTCCCGCATAGGTGCGCAGCGCGTCGAGGACCTGTTCGCGCGATATCGGGTCCAGGTTGTTGGTGGGTTCGTCCAGCAGCAGGACGTTCGCCGCCGAAGACACCAGCCCGGCCAGCGCCAGTCGGGTCTTCTCACCGCCCGAGAGCGTTCCGGCGGGCTGTTCGAGTTGCGGGCCGCTGAACATGAAGGCACCCAGCAGCCCGCGCAATTCCTGCTCTCCGGCGTCCGGCGCGGCATGCCGGATGTTCTCCCAGACCGAGGCCGAATCGTCCAGGGTGTCGTGCTCCTGCGCGAAATATCCGACTTTCAGGCCGTGACCGGGCACAAGCGACCCCGCGGTGGGCTCCTCGGCGCCGGCCAGCAGCCGCAGCAGGGTGGTCTTACCGGCGCCGTTGAGGCCCAGGACCACCACCCGGCTGCCGCGGTCGATGGCCAGATCGACACCGGTGAAGATTTCCAGCGACCCGTACGCCTTGGTGAGGTTCTCCGCCATCAGCGGGGTCTTTCCGCAGGTGGCCGGTTCGGGGAATTTGATCCTGGCGACCTTGTCGGCCACCCGCACCTCGTCGAGTTCGGACATCAGCCGGTCGGCGCGTTTGGCCATATTCTGCGCGGCAACGGCTTTGGTGGCCTTCGCACCCAATTTGGCGGCCTGGGCGCGCAGGGCCGACGCCTTCTTCTCCGCGTTCGCCCGTTCCCGGCGACGCCGCTGCTCGTCGGTGGCGCGGGCATCGACGTACTTGGTCCAGCCCATGTTGTAGACATCGGCCTCACCGCGTACCGCGTCGAGGAACCACACCTTGTTGACCACGTCGGCGAGCAGGTCGACATCGTGGCTGATCACGATCAGGCCACCGTTGTGGTTCTGCAGGAAGCCGCGCAACCAGGTGATGGAATCCGCGTCCAGGTGGTTGGTGGGCTCGTCCAGCAGCAGGGTGGTGTCGGAGCGGCCGCCGCTACCGTCGGAGGCGGCGAACAGAATGCGCGCCAGTTCGATTCGCCGGCGCTGGCCGCCCGAGAGCGTGCGCAGCGGCTGGTCCAGGACGCGGTCCGGCAGACCCAGACTGTTGCAGATCCGGGCCGCCTCGCTCTCCGCGACGTACCCGCCCAGCGCGGAGAAACGATCCTCGAGCCGCCCGTACTTGCGGACCGCGCGCTCACGTTCGTTTTCGTCGGCCAGCTCGGCCATGAGCGCCTGCTGCTTCTCCATATCCCGGATCAGTGCATCCAGTCCGCGGGCGGACAGCACCCGGTCGCGGGCCAGCACATCGAGATTGCCCTCCCGGGGATCCTGCGGGAGATAGCCGATATCGCTCGACCGCAGGATCGTCCCGGCGTACGGCTCGCCCTCCCCTGCCAAGATGCGCAGCGTGGTCGTCTTCCCGGCGCCGTTACGCCCGACCAGGCCGATCCGGTCACCGGCCTGTACCCGCAGCGCCGGACCCGGCGCGGACAGCAGAGTACGTACGCCGGCCCGGACCTCGAGGTCGGTCGCGGTGATCACAGATATCTCCTCGGAACTGGGTCGGGGGCAATGGTCCGGTTCCGCACCGGGCAGGTCTTTCCACCCATGATCGGCTGTATCCGGACGATGAACCATTGATTTTACCCGGCGCCCGGCCGTGGTCGTTCCGGACCGGGACGTTGCGGTCCGCTGCCGGCAGTTGTCCTGGGCAGGCACGGTAACGTGCCCGGATATGAGCACCGATCTGTTGGGCAAGAGCGCGCTGGTCTCCGGGGCCAGCCGGGGTATCGGCCACGCGGTGGCCGCCGAACTGCTGAGCCGGGGCGCGAACGTGGTGATCACCGCGCGCAAACCCGAACCGCTGGAGAAGGCGGCCGCCGAACTGCGCGGGTTGGGACATCAGGGCCAGGTCGTCGCGGTGGCCGGGAACTCCGGCGACGCCGAGGCGCGGACGGCCGCGGTCCAGCGGGCGGTGACCGAATTCGGGTCGCTGGACATCCTGATCAACAACACCGGGATCAATCCGGTCTACGGCGCGCTCATGGAGGCCGATCTCGACGCGGTGCGCAAGATCTTCGACGTGAACGTCGTCGCCGCCCTCGGTTACGTCCAGGAGGCGTACAAAGCGTGGATGGGCGAGCACGGCGGTGCGGTGGTGAACGTGGCCAGCGTCGCGGGTATCCGGTCCACCGGCGTCATCGCGGCCTACGGCGCCTCCAAGGCGGCGCTGATCCGGCTCACCGACGAGCTGGCGTGGCAGCTGGGCCCGAAGATCCGGGTGAACGCCGTCGCACCCGGCGTGGTGAAGACCAGTTTCGCGGACGCGCTGTACTCGGCCGACGAGGACGCCGCCGCGCAGGTTTATCCGATGAAGCGGCTGGGGTCGCCGGAGGACATCGCGCGGCTCATCGCCTTCCTGGTCTCGGACCAGGCAGCCTGGATCACCGGTGAGACGGTGCGGGTCGACGGCGGTCTGCTGTCGACGGGCGGCATCTGACCGCGTAATCGACGCCGGTCGGCCCGGGACGGGATCGTCCCGGGCCGGCCGCGTTTCCGGTCCGCGAAATCGCCTCAGGAACGATGGGGCAGGTTCTGCAACCGGACCTGACCGCGCGCGATCGTGCGCCCGTCGTCGTCGGTGACGACGACCAGCCAGAGTTGCTGTAAACCACCCCGATGCAGCGGGGTCGCCTCCGCGGTGAGCGTGCCCTCCCGCACGGCCCGCAGGAAATCGGTGGAGTTGTTGACCCCCACCACGACGCCCCGCTCGCCGTACCAGGCCGCGGCGCCGGTACTGGCCAGGGTTTCCACCGCGGTGCACAGCACGCCGCCGTTCTGGATCCCGGCCGGCTGGTGGTGCCGGGGGGTAACAGTCCATTCGCCGCGCACCCGGTCCGGTCCCAGCTCCGTCACCCGCAGACCGATCAGATCGGCGAACGTCCCCTTGCTCATCTCGTTGAGCTGTTCGGCGGTGAGATCGGCCATCGATTGCGGGGCCCGGGTTTGCTGTTCCGTCATGGCTCCACAATCGCACGACCTGCCGGCGGGCAATGGCACAGGCTCGCCGGCCCGGGAAATGAAGCGGCGGGCCCCACCAGGAGGTGGAGCCCGCCGCGCGTAGTGGATCGGGGGTCACCGCAGCCCTCGGGACTCTCGCGCGATCCGTACGCCGGTTTCGAGTATAGGGCAGGCTTACCTAACTAGGCAACAGCCTGGGCGCGCCGAAGCGCCAGACTCCGATCTTCCAGCGCCAACAGCAGACCCTGCCCGCGCCGCGCACCGGCCACCGGATCGGTACGCGCCAGATCCGGCACGTAGGTCGTGGCGCCGGAAACGGATTCGGCCACCAGCGCCCGGAAACGGCGCGGACTCAGGCCGGCGCTCCGGGCCAGCGCGCCCTGGACCAGCAGCAGCGAGGGCTCGCACCGATAGGACAACCACACCCACATGGCCCGCTCACACGGCAGCGTCACCACACCGGGGGAACCGGCCATCGGATCCCCGTCCACGACACGAATCGTGGTATCCGTCAGGCCCGCCCAATCGATTCCACCATCGTTGTCGGTATGGATCCACACGTTCTCCAGGCCCGGATCCCAGGCCCGCCCGTCGGCGATCCATAGGGCGGCCACCCGGCCGACGATGGCATGGATGAGCGCGGTGGCCACCACTTCGGCGGCAGCCGAGGCACTGATCATCTCGGCGGCATGCCGCCGGTACATCAGATCTATTCGCCCCTCACGAAGACCCGTAGACAGCGCCCACCAGCGCCGCTTGCCCTGATCGGCCATGGCCGCGGCGGCGTAGACCCGCGGATGTTCCGGCTGCAGAGCCCGCAAACGGGAACAGGCCGACCCGAACGCCGCCTCATAGGGGCGGTGGATACGCATAGTGGCCAGTTCGGACATTCGAACCTCCTCGAGATCGGCGTCGCGGCAACGACTTGATCGAAAGATAGGTTAGCCTTACCAGACCTAGCAAGTGTTTCGCGCGAAAGAGGAGTTATGGGGCCGTGACGAAGCTCGGCCCTTCGCGCCGCCGACCGTCGATGACCACCTATGACCAATCCCACGGAGTTACGACACCCTGTAGTACGCCACAGTGTCGTTGAAGTCGTAAAATCAAAAGATGGCTGGACTTGGTGAACTCGAGAAAGCGGTTATGGACCAGTTGTGGTCCGCCGATGAACCACAGACTGTCCGGCAGGTGCACGAGGCCCTGTCGGCACGCCGCGAACTCGCGTACACCACGGTGATGACGGTGCTGCAACGGCTGGCGAAGAAAAACCTCGTAGTGCAGCGGCGCGACGATCGCGCGCACCGGTACGCTCCGGTACACACCCGCGACGAGCTGGTCGCCGGACTCATGATGGACGCGCTGCAGCAGGCGGACGAGGCCGGCAGCCGGGCCGCGGCCCTGGTGCATTTCGTGGAGCAGGTCGGCAAGGACGAGGCCGCGGCCCTCCGGGATGCGCTCGCTAAGCTCGAAGCAACCGAGGACACCACACCACCCCAGTGATCTCGGACCCTGGCCCCACAACGCAGTGAGCAGAGTCGATGGACGCAGCAGCACCGGCATTCGCCGTACTCGCCTTGCTTCTCGCCGGTCCCGTTCCGGAGGCGCTCAGCCGGGCGACCTGGACCTATCGCGTACCCCGCGCCGCCCTCGTGCTCTGGCAGGCCATCGCGCTGGCCGCGGTGCTCAGCGCCTTCAGCTCCGGCCTCGCCATCGCCGCCGAACTGCTGGTGCCGGGTCCGGACGGACGTCCCACCACCAAGCCCACCGATGAGATCGACGCGCTGGGCCTGCCCCTGTGGCTGGCCTATGTCTCGGTTTTCATGCTCACCCTGCTGATCGGCGGGCGGCTCGTCTATGCCGCGCTGCGGGTCGGCGTGCACACCCGGCGCCGCCGCGCGCGCCACCGCATGCTGGTGGACCTGCTCGACCAAGGCGGCCCGATGCGGCGGGCGGCCGATATCCGGGTCCTCTCGGCCACCGAGCCCATCGCGTACTGCCTGCCGGGTCTGCGCCGGCGCGTCGTGGTCAGCGCGGGCACCCTCGACAACCTCAACGAGCAGGAACTCACCGCCATCCTCAGTCATGAACGGTCCCATCTGCGGGCCCGCCACGACCTCGTCCTGGAAGCCTTCACGGCTGCCCACGAGGCCTTCCCGCGATTCGTGCGCAGCAAATCCGCCCTCGACTCGGTGAAACTGCTCATCGAACTACTGGCCGACGATTCGGCGGTCAAGGTGACCGGCCCGAAACCGCTGGCCCGGGCGCTCGTCGCCTGCTCCAAGTCGACCGCACCGCAGGGCGCGCTCGCCGTGGGCGGGCCCAGCACCCTGATCCGCATCCAGCGGCTGGCCGGACCGCTCGGTGACCTGCGCATCGCCGGTGCGGCCTATCTCGCCTCGATCGCCATTCTGGTGGTGCCGACCCTGGCGGTCGCCATTCCGTGGCTGGTCGAGCTGAGCCGGTTGTTCCGTGCCTGACCGCGGGAAATCCGGACCCGCCGACCCCGACACCGGTTCCCGGACCCGGCCCCCCTTCGCCCGGCTGGGCCTGCCGGTTCTCACGGTCCAGGCGCTGCACCGCGAAGGACTCACCGAGCCGCTGCCCGTCCAGACGGCCACCATCCCCGACGCGCTCGCCGGGCGGGATGTGCTCGGCCGGGCCCCCACCGGTTCGGGCAAAACCCTCGCTTTCGGCCTGCCGATCCTCGCCCGGCTCGCCGGGGCGCCCGCCATCGCGCGCGCCCCTCGCGGCCTGATCCTGGCGCCCACCCGGGAGCTGGCCCTGCAGATCGAACAGGCGCTCGCGCCTTTCGCCCTCGGCCTCCGGCTGGGGACCGCGGTGGGCGGAGTACCCGTGGCCAAACAGGCCGACAGGCTCCAGCGCGGGGTGGACCTGCTGGTCGCCACGCCGGGTCGGCTCGCAGATCTGGTCGAGCAGAACGCCGCGGTCCTCGACGCCGTACGAGTCGTGGCGATCGACGAGGCCGACCATATGGCAGATTTCGGTTTCCTGCCCCAGGTCCGGCGGCTGCTGGACCGTCTCCCGGATGACGGCCAGCGGCTGCTGTTCTCGGCCACCCTCGACGACGACTCCGTCCGGGAGCTGGTCCGCGACTATCTCCGGGACCCGGTCACCCACAGTGTGGGCCCGGAGCCGAGCGCCGGGATCGCGACCCACCATCTGCTCTATGTCGATCCGGCCGACAAACCCGCGGTGCTGGCGCAGATCGCCGCCCGGGCAGGGCGGACCCTGCTGTTCGTGCGGACCCAGTACGGCGCCGAGAAACTCACCCGCCGGTTGCGTGAACAGGGCATCGCCACCGCGGCCCTGCACGGCGGCCGGGCCCAGAACCGCCGTATCCGGACCCTGGCCGCGTTCGCCGACGGCGCGATCTCCGCATTGGTTGCCACCGATATCGCCGCCCGCGGTATCCATGTCGACGCGGTCTCGCTGGTGGTGCACGCCGACCCCCCGGCCGACCCGAAGGACTATCTGCATCGGGCCGGGCGCACGGCCCGGGCGGGAGCCGGCGGCACCGTGGTCACCGTGGTCACCCCCGCCGAACGCGCCGAGGTGGCCGCGCTCGCGCGCACGGCCGGTGTGCCGGTGGTCGAGCATGAGGTGCGCCCCGGCGACCCCGGTCTGCGGCGTCTCACCGGGGCCCGGACCCCGCCCGGACCGGATCGGCCGGAGCCCGCGCCCACCACCCGGCCCCGGCGCACCGACCCGCGCGCCCGGCCCCACCGCAGTGCGAACCCGGCCCCGGTCCGGGGGCAACGCAGGCGCCGGGCGAAGTGAATTCCGCGGCCGGGCGCGGCCGGTGTGGATCACGATTACCATGGGCGCAGTGCAGTTTCTTCCCGGACAGACCCCGCCGTACGACCTGACCTACAACGACGTCTTCCTGGTGCCGAACCGCACCGATATCGCGTCCAGGTTCGATGTCGATCTCGCCACGGCCGACGGTTCCGGCACCACTATCCCGCTGGTCGTCGCGAATATGACCGCGGTGGCCGGCAAGCGGATGGCCGAAACGGTGTCCCGTCGCGGCGGGCTCGTGGTGTTGCCTCAGGACCTGCCCGATAACGCCGCCGCCGAGACCATCGCGTTCGTCAAGAGCCGCTCGCTGGTCGCCGACACCCCGGTCACACTCACGATGGGCCATTCGGTCTCCGAAGCCCTCGCGCTGATCCACAAACGCGCGCACGGGGCCGTCGTGGTGGTGGACGACAATCGCCCGATCGCGGTGGTCACCGAACACGCCTGCGCCGATGTCGACCGTTTCGCCCGCCTGCACGAGGTCGCGGACACCGATTTCGTCACCGCCCCGGCGACCGCGGCGCCCGCCGAGATCTTCGACCGGCTCGAGGCGGCCCATTCCGGGCTCGCGGTACTGCTGCATCCGGACGGCTCGCTCGCCGGTGTCCTGACGCGCACCGGCGCCGTGCGGCACGGTATCTACACCCCGGCCGTGGACACGGACGGGCAGTTGCGGATAGCGGCCGCGGTCGGGATCAACGGTGATGTTCCGGCCAAGGCCAAGGCGCTGGTCGATGCCGGGGCCGATGTGCTGGTCGTGGATACCGCGCACGGGCATCAGGTGAAGATGCTGGAAACGCTGCGGGCGATCCGCGATCTGGGTCTGGGCGTCCCGCTGGTGGCCGGGAACACCGTCTCCGCCGAGGGCACCCGCGATCTGATCGCCGCGGGCGCCGATATCGTCAAGGTCGGGGTGGGACCGGGCGCGATGTGCACCACCCGGATGATGACCGGCGTCGGCCGCCCCCAGTTCTCCGCGGTGGCCGAATGCGCCGCCGCGGCGGCCGAACTGGGCGCGCACGTCTGGGCCGACGGCGGTGTCCGGCATCCCCGCGATGTCGCGCTGGCCCTCGCGGCGGGCGCGTCCAATGTGATGATCGGCTCCTGGTTCGCCGGGACCTACGAGTCCCCGGGCGATCTGCGGGTGGACCGCGACGGTAACGCCTACAAGGAGAGCTTCGGAATGGCCTCCAAACGCGCGGTCGCCGCGCGCACGGCCACCGACCGCGGCTACGACCGGGCCCGCAAGGCACTGTTCGAGGAGGGGATCTCCAGTTCCCGGATGCTGCTGGATCCGGAACGGCCCGGCGTGGAGGATCTGATCGACCACATCTGTTCCGGCGTCCGCAGTGCCTGCACCTACGCCGGCGCGCGCACCCTGGCCGATTTCCGCGAACGCGCGGTGGTGGGCGTGCAATCGGCCGCCGGTTTCGCCGAGGGCCGCCCGCTGCCCGGCGGCTGGTGAACGCGCCTGTCCCCGCACAGCGTCCGATAGTCGCGCGCCGCACCGGCTACCGGCCCATGCACCCGTGTGCCCGGGCCGGTAGCATAAGGGTCGTCGACCCCAGTCGGCTGTCGAATCGATCAGGACGAAAGGAACCAGTTGTCACCCGCGTCCGAGGGCGCCACTCAGGAGGGCTCATCTATCGAGCCGGGTGACAGACCCGGCGCCCCTCCCTTCGCAGCCCTGCCCGCACCTCCGGTCGATCGAGCATCCCCTTCCGTGATGCTCGCCGGGTGGTGGTGAAATGGCCGCCCTGCTCACCATCCTGAGTCTCGCCGGTTTCGTGGCGCTCACCGCCGGCACCGCATTGTTCGTGGCCGCGGAGTTCTCGCTCACCGCGCTGGAACGCAGCACCGTCGAAGCACACGCCCGCGAGGGCGACGTCCGGGCCCGTGCGGTCCGTCAAGCGCACCGCACTCTGTCGTTCCAGCTCTCCGGCGCCCAGCTCGGCATCACCATCACCACCCTGATCACCGGCTATATCGCCGAACCGGTACTGGCGCGGCTGCTGCAGCCGGTGTTCACGCTGTTCGGTATCCCGGAATCCGCGGCCGTCGGTATCGCCCTCGTGCTGGCGCTCGTCCTGGCGACCTCGCTGTCGATGATCTACGGCGAACTGGTCCCCAAGAACATCGCCATCGCCGCGCCCATGGCCACCGCCCGCGCCACCGCGGGACCGATGGTGGCGTTCTCGACAGTGTTCAAACCGATGATCCAGTTTCTCAACGGCTCGGCCAACTGGGCGGTACGCCGATTCGGCGTGGAGCCCGCCGAGGAACTGCGTTCCGCGCGGTCACCGCAGGAACTGGGTTCGCTGGTCCGCACCTCCGCCCGGCACGGAGCGCTCGACCAGCGCACCGCCCAGATCCTGGACCGTTCGCTGCAGTTCGGGGCGCGCAGCGCCGAGGAGCTGATGACACCGCGGGTCAAGATCGAATCGCTGGACCGCACGGCCACCATCGCCGATCTGCTCGAGGCGGCCTCCCGCACCGGGTTCTCCCGATTCCCGGTGATCGACGGCGACCTCGACAACACCCTCGGGGTGGTGCACGTCAAACAGGCCTTCACCCATCCCGCGCCGACCCGCGGCGGTATCGGGCTCGACCGGATCGCGCAGCCCGTCCCGGTGGTACCGGCCAGTCTGGACGGTGACGAGGTACTCGAACGGGTCCGCGCCGACGGGATGCAGGTCGCACTGGTCGTCGACGAGTACGGCGGCACCGCCGGGCTCGTCACGATGGAAGACATCATCGAGGAAATCCTCGGTGATGTCCGGGACGAACACGACGAGGAGGAACGTGACGTCCGCCGGGTATCCGACGGCTGGGACTGCTCCGGGCTGCTGCGTATCGACGAGATCTACCGCGCCACCGGTTACCACGCACCGGAGGGCGAATACGAGACCCTCGGCGGTCTGGTACTCGCCCGCCTCGGCCGTATCCCGGTGACCGGCGATATCGTGGTGCTTCCCCAGCGCCGCGGTCACGACCGCAACCGTCTCGACGGCCCGGGCGGCTGGCTGGCCCGCGTCGAACGGATGGACGGGCGGCGAGTGGACCGGGTCCGCCTGGTACCGGTGGAACCCGACGCCGCCGGACGGCGCGAACACCAGCCCGCCGGACGGGAGTCCCACCGTGGGTGATCTGCTCGCCGTCGCGTTCACGGTACTGCTGCTGGCCGGTAACGCGTTCTTCGTCGCCGCGGAATTCGCGCTCATCTCGGCCCGCCGCGACCGGCTCGAGGCACTGGCCGCGCAGGGCAAACGTAATGCCGACACGGTGATCCGGGCCGGCCAGAACCTGTCGATGATGCTGGCCGCCGCTCAGCTGGGCATCACCATCTGCTCGATCCTGCTGGGCCGGGTGGGTGAACCCGCGGTCGCTCATCTGCTGGAGCGGCCGTTCGAGCTGGCCGGGCTGCCCGAGGCGCTACTGCATCCGGTGTCGTTCGTCCTGGCCCTGACCATCGTGGTGATCCTGCATATTCTGCTGGGCGAGATGATCCCGAAGAACATCGCGCTGGCCGGGCCCGAGCGCAGCGCGCTGCTGCTGGTACCGCTGCATCTGATGTGGTTGCGGATTGCCCGGCCGCTGATCGCGATCTACAACTTCGCGGCCAACCTCACCCTGCGCATGCTGCGCATCGAGCCCAAGGACGAACTGGAGGCCACCGTCTCCAGTGACGAACTCGCCGAGATGATCGGCGAATCGCGCTCCGAGGGACTGCTCGACGCGGAGGAACACCGGCGCCTCACCCAGGCCCTCGGTACGGGGGAACGGTTCGTGGCCGAGGTGATGGTGCCGCTGAGCCGCGCCCGCACGGTGCCGTTGCGGGCCAACGGCACCACCCTCGGCGATATGGAGACCGCGGTCGCCGAAACCGGCTTCTCGCGGTATCCGGTACGCGCCGAGGACGGTTCGCTGGTGGGATATCTGCACGTCAAGGATGTTCTGGACAAGGTATCCGATGAAACCGCGGGGCCGAACACCGAGATCCCGCGTTCCGATATCCGCCCGCTTCCCACCGTGCTGCTCGGGACCACCCTGTACGAGGCTCTGGCCCGCCTCCGGCGCACCAGCAGTCATCTGGGCCGGGTCGTGGACGCCCGCGGCAACACCGCCGGGATCGTCGCGCTCGAGGATCTCGTCGAGGAGTTCGTGGGCACTGTGCGCGACACCACCCACCGGGTGGCCGAATGACAGCGGCGGTCGTCGGCACGGTGCTCACCGAAACCGAATGGCGGGGCCGGGCCGCCGCCCATCGCGACCGGGTGGACACCCTGGCCGGTGATCATCTGCGGCGCCGGGCCGCCGGTACGAAGCACCCGGTGCTCGACTTCCTGTTCACCTACTACGGCCACAAACCCGCGCAGCTGCGCCGCTGGCATCCGGGCTACGGGGTCGTACTGCCCGGCGCACCCGAATACCTCGGGCTGCGCGGTTATCGGCGGGCCGATACCGGCGGCGGCCACGACCGGAATACCGCGGTCACCGCCGACCCGGCCTTCCTGGACACCCGCGCCGACACCATCGCCTATATCGCCGGTCTGCTCCGCGCGACCGCGGGCCGCACGGCCTCGCTCTCGTGTTTCGGATTGCACGAGTGGGCGATGGTGTACCGCACCCGGGAGGTCCGCCACGACGCGGTGCCACTGCGGCTCGGCGCCGACGGCACCGACGCCGTCGTCGAATCGATGCCGTTGCGCTGCACCCATTTCGACGCATACCGCTTCTTCACCGAACCGGCCGTACCGCGTAACCACCGTCCGCTCACCCGCGATGGACAGCGCGACACCGAGCAACCGGGCTGCCTGCACGCGAATATGGATCTGTACAAGTGGAGTTTCAAGCTGACCCCACTGGTGTGTTCGGATCTGGTGCTGGATTGTTTCGGTCTGGCACGCGCCGCCCGCGAACTCGATATGCGGGCCAGCCCGTACGATCTGCGGGACTACGGCTACGAGCCGGTGCGGATCGAAACTCCGGCAGGCCGGGCCGAATATGCGCGCGCCCAGGCCGATATCGCCGAACGGGCCGCGGCGCTGCGCGGGCGGCTGCTGCGGACCTGTGACGATCTGCTTGCCGCCCGGGGCTGACCTCGAACCTTCCCGAAAACCCGGGCCGGGCGATTCCCGGATCGCTACCATCACGGGACAATTCCGGGGCCGTGTACCGTACTCGTCCCGGCCGGGTCGGGCGAGGTAGCCCGGGAAGCGTGAGGATGCAATGGGGCGTCCCTTCGGAGCACTGCGCCGGACCAGGGCATCGGTCCTCGGCGCGGTCGTCGCGATTGTGGCGGTCCTGCTGCCGGGCAGTGCCGGCGCGGATCTGCAATCCGATATCCACAATCAGGTCCGGGAGTTCCTCGACGTGGGACGCACCTCGGTACCGCGCGCCGCGTGCGGGCCCGGTTCGCTTCCCGAAACCGGTCTACAGGGCGATGTTCCGGCGGCCGACCGCGACAGCGGACGCAGCACTCAGGGTTACCACTGCAATATGTCCATGGTCGGGCAGTTCTCGGGGCGCGGGGCGGGTATCACCTCCACCAGCTTCGAGCACTGCGCCTATATGGGGACGTTCTTCCCGGGTAATCTGCTGCACCAGAACGGAGGTGTCCAGGTCCTCGACGTCTCCGATCCGGCGCATCCCCGCCCGACGGCGACCCTGAACGAACCCGCCATGGTCGCCGGGACCTGGGAGAGCCTGAAGGTCAACACCCAGCGCAGACTGCTGGTGGGCACCGGGGTCCCGCTGCTCGTCGGCGCGGGGTATCTGTCGGTCTACGACGTCTCCGACTGCGCCCACCCACGATTGCTCAATCCGGGCCCCGGCACGAATCTGGGCATGCCGCTGCCGATCACCACCCACGAAGGCGGCTTCTCCCCCGACGGCAACACCTACTGGGCCTCCGGGATCACACCCGGTTTCCTCAGCGCGATCGATCTCACGGATCCCACGAATCCACGAGTGATCTGGCAGGGTCTCACCGGCCTCACCGCACACG
This sequence comes from Nocardia sp. NPDC024068, assembly GCF_040638875.1. NCBI lineage: Bacteria > Bacillati > Actinomycetota > Actinomycetes > Mycobacteriales > Nocardiaceae > Nocardia > Nocardia sp. NPDC024068. The sequence continues at coordinate 387,757 of NZ_JBEZYU010000002.1, forward strand.
GGTTCGGGGTGAGCCCGGACGGGACTCGCCTGTACCTGTCGGCGCTCAGCGGGGTCACTGTTCTCGATGTCGGCGCGATTCAGCGGCGCGAACCCGATCCGCAGGTGCATCATCTCGGGCGGATGTTCTGGTCCGACGGCTGGGCAACACAGCACAGCATCCCGGTCACCTACGACGGCAGACCTCATATCTACACCGTGGACGAGGGCGGATCCGGCGGTGTGAAGCTCATCGACGTCTCCGACGACACCGCTCCCGAAGTGGTGGCGAAGATCAAACTGGAGATCAACCTGCCCCAGAATCTGGACAGCAATATCGGCTCGTCCATGGGCGGTTCCCTCTTCGCCTACGAATCCCACTACTGCACGGCGGACCGGCCCGCGAACCCGACCGCGCTCGCCTGCGGCTGGGTGTCCTCGGGGATCCGGGTGTTCGATATCCGGGATCCGCGGGCCATCCGGGAGATCGCCTACCTCAACCCGCCCGCCCGGACCGGCCGCAACCTGGAATTGGTGAATTCACCGCACGCGCTGGCCTCCCTGCTCGGGATTCCGGCCATGACCGCGCCCAGCGCGGCCCGCGCGGTCCTGGAAGGACAGTTCGACCCCTCCCAGGCGCTGAGTTCACGCACCGGCGCACTCGCCTTCGGCGATGTGTCCACCGACTGGTGCATGTCACCGCCGGAATGGCGCGGCAACGATCTCTACGTCACCTGTTCGGACAACGGTTTCATGGTCCTGCACGTCGACGAGTCGGCGTACACGCCTCCGGCGGATCAGCAGTCGGTGGTGGGCTCCTGAGGCACCGGGTCCCGGGCGCGACGGAGCCCGGGCACCCCGCGGGGTCCCGGGCTCCGGACAGCTGTCGATCAGCGGCTCACAGCGGCGGGAATCCCGCCGACCCGGTGGCCACCCAATTCCAGAATTCTCCGGCTCGCTGCACGATCAGCGCGGCGATATCGAGCGCGGTACTACCCATTCGAGCTAGTCCTTCACTTCGGCTTGCAGATACGGCCGCCCAGACTAGGACGTGGCCACCGGCCCCGGCAACCGGGGGCCACAGTCGGTGTCACGAGTACGACAACCGGCCGGATCTAGTCCAGCGGCTGGCGCGGCCACTGCCGGCCGCTCAGCGCCAGCGTCGCCGGATCGGTGGTCAGGGTCCCGATATCCTCGGGTTCGGGCGCGGGCCCGGCGACCGCGATACTGCGGACCTCGAGTTCGGCGACGCCGACCAGGACGACGAGCCCCACCACCACCAGCGCGACCGTGGTGAGCAGCGGCGTGAGCAGCTCGACCGGGGCCGCACCCTCCGGAGTTCCGTGGTGGTCGGTGTGGTGGGCGCTCATCGCCGCCATCCCGGTGTAGTGCATCCCGCATACCGCGACAGCCATGATCAGCCCCGCGCCGATGGTGTTGCCCCAGCCCTGCACATGCAGCATGAACCACAGCGCGGCCGTCGCCGCGACCACCGCGATCACCAGGGACAGCAGGACCAGGCCGACGCCGTACTCCATCGAGGCCCCGCTGTTCATCGCGGCCATCCCCAGGTAGTGCATGGCCGCCACGCCGAGGCCGGTGACCGCACCGCCCAGGGGGAGGGCGATCGCCTCGCGGTGCCCGCGCACGACGATGGCCAGTCCGGCCAGCACCACCACGATCGCGATGGCCGCGCTCAGCAGTGTCATGGGCATGTCGTAGCGGATGCTCGTCCCGTCGATCGTGAAACCGAGCATGGCGGTGAAATGCATGACCCAGATACCGGCACCGCCGAGCGCCACCGCCGCCGCGACGAGCCAGCCGATGGCGGGCTGTGCGGTCCGGGCCCGCACCGCGCACCGCAGGCCCAGCACCGACCCGATGAACGAGATGAAAAAGGCAAGGACAGGAGTCACCCAGCCGTTGCTGAAGTGCTCGAGGTGTAGCACGTCTCTACTCCGATGTAATCGTCGATTTCCGAACTGCGGCCCCGTAGACAGTAGTTCGACGCGCCCGCACCGGGCTGCAGAGTAAAAATTTCACCCCAGGTGGGCCCGCGGTCGCCACTTGATGTCACAACTGAGCTACTGGCCGGAATGTCCGGGTCACCCGAGCAGGTAGGCCGGGGTGGCGGGCGGCGCCACGTTGTAGACGAAGTTCCGCCGCAGTCCGTGGTACGGCTCGCCCTCGTCGAAGAAATTCCGGCGCATCTGCGCCAACTCCTCGGCCCGGTACCGCGCCAGCGGTTTGACCGATTCGTCCGCCTCGCGCTGTCGTTTCTTCGCGGTCAGCCGATCCGCCAGTTCGGGCGAATCGGCCAATGCGGCCGCATCCCGCCGCACCTGGTCGCGGAACCGCTGCGTGCCACCCGGCAGGACCCGGTCCACGAGCCCGATCTCGCCGGCCGCGGCCGCTCCGACCGGCAACGGTTCCCGGGTGAGACGCGCCGCCTCCGCCGTCCCCACCCGGCGCGGCAGCGAATAGGTCCAGTACTCCGAACCGTACAGACCCATCAACCGGTAATGCGGATTGAGCACCACCGACTCCCGGCACCACACCTCGTCGGCGGCCAGCGCGAGCATCACGCCCCCGGCGGCGGCATTACCCGCCAGCGCGGAGATGACCAGAATGTCGGTCGTGGTCAGGATCGCCTCGACCAGGTCGTTCATCGCGTTGATGTTGCGCCAGGACTCTTCGGCGGGATCGTCGGCCGCTTCGATGACGTTCAGATGGATCCCGTTGGAGAAGAAGTCCCGATCCGGACCCAGCACCAGCGCCCGGATCGGGCGCGCGCAGGCCTGCCGATACGCCGCGAGCAGGCGCCGGCACTGCGCTGTGCTCATCGCACCACCGGCGAAAGCGAATTCGAGGTACCCCACCGAACCCTGTTCGTGATAGCGCAATTCCGACCAGGTGTCCCGCACCGACGCCTCCGCCGGTGTCACCGGCACCTCGGGAACATCGTCGGCCAGATCCGCGCGGAGTGCGTCCACCGCAGGTTGTTTGAAGGTCTTCGGGCCGCCCGGCGTGCGGCGGCGACGCAGTTGCGGCAACCAGACCGCGCCGTCCACGGTGGCCCGGCAGATCGCGCCGTCGCGGGTAGCGATCACCGCGCCCGGTGTACCGCGCAACCGGTCCTCGCGATGTCCGCCGTGCACGAAGTACTCCCGGCCGAACAGTTCGTCGAGCACACCCGGCTGTGAATCGGCCGCGCGCAGCTTGCGCAGTACCGTCTCGGTATCGTCGGCCGACCAGTCGATCCGCCGGTTCTCCTGGGTGTGGTACGGCCGCAACCGTCCCCGCACGTCCGGTCGATCGTAGTCCAGCGGTTCGGGTTCGGCATCGCCGTCGGCGAATCGTTGCACCGCCAGCAGTACGGCCGCGACCGCGGCATCGGACACTTCGTTGCGGTAGAGCTCGCTCTTTCCGCACGAGGCGACCGGGAAGGGCACCGATGCCCAGATCGGCCCCGCGTCCATCTCTTCGACGGCCTGCAGGACGGTGACGCCCCATTCCCGCGCACCGGTCGAGATCGCCCAGTCGAGCGAGGACGGGCCGCGGTCGCCCATCGGCCCGGGATGCACGATCAGCACCGTGTACTCGGTCCAGATGTCCTCGGGTATGGCAGTGGTGAGCATCGGCGCCAGGATCAGCTCCGGCCGGAACCGGGCCACCCGGGCCCGCAGCAGATCGTCGCCGAGCGCCAATTCCACCCCGACCGTATGCCCGCGGCGGCGCAGTTCGGTGTGGACGCGCTGGGTGAGACTGTTGAAAGCACTGGCGACCAGCAGGACGCGCAAGATTTCCTCCATCGGGCGGGGGCGAGTATCTCGAACCCCAAGTACGACTTTCGCTTCCCGACCAAGCTAGCCCCACCCGGTTTCGTACGCAGCCCGGGGACCGGGTCCGACCGCCCCGAGTGACGGCACCGACAATGCGTTGCCACAACGTATCACCAGGTGAAGGTGCATATATCTGCAACCGAGTAGCTCACTACACCGACACGACGGCGCACAGCACCGAATACGCAGTGACGCAATGGATCAGTGTGCGCCGGTGGGCGCGGGTTCACGACGCGATATGCAACCCGAAACCCGTCGCTCCCGCGCTTTCCCGCCCCGGTTCGAGCCGCAGCCGCCGATCGTAGTCGCCGCCGGCCTGCCGTCGGTACGCGATCGGCCCGAGCCGCTCCAAAGCGCCGATCCGTTGCCGGAAGTCGGCGGTGATCTCCGCGAATCGTTCGTCGTCCACGCCGATGGCGCCGTGCACCACGAAGGGCTCGAGGACGTCCATCCCCGGGTAGTACAGGATGCCGTGGTGGATCGGGAACAGGAGATCGTCCAGAGGGCCGTTGATTCCGCGCTCGGAGTAGGACGGCTCCTTTCCTCCGATGGCCACCACGAGCATCGCCCGCTTGCCCGCCAGTACGCCGTCGCCGTAGCGCGGTATCGCGGTGCCACCCGCGCCGTAAGCGAATCCGCAGGTGAACACCCGATCCACCCAGCCCTTCAGGATGGCGGGCATGGAGAACCACCAGAGCGGGAAATGCAGCAGGACCGTATCCGCCCACAGCAGCTTCTGCTGTTCGGCCCGGATATCGGCGCCGAGGGTCCCGTTGTCGTAGGCCTCGCCCGAGGCCAGCATGAAGTTGGTTTCCGCGACATCGCCGAAATCGGCTGCGTCGGCGTGGGCTTTCCAGCCCATGGCGTAGAGGTCGCTGACCCGGACTTCGTGCCCGTCGGACCGTAATTGCTCGACTGCCACGTCTTTCAGCGCCCCTGTCAGCGAATCGGGCTGCGGGTGGGCGTACACGATCAACACCTTCATATGGTGAGCAACGGCACCGGCCCCGCCGGGCATTCCATATGCTCGCACCGTCCCGGTCGGAGACCGACGCGCACGATCGGCCCCGCGCCACGCGTCATGGCAGGGGCGCCGGCCGGTACAGCTCGTCCGGTAGGTCCGGGCGCACCACCAGTTCGGTACCGGATTCGCCGGACCGCAGGGTCCGCACGATCGCGGCGGCCACCGAATCCGCGTCCAGCACCGCGATCCCGGCCGCCCGGAACCGCTCCCGGTTCCCCGCGGTGAGCGGGGTGTCGACCAGCCCCGGGCAGACCGCGTTGAGCTGGATGTTCTCCTCGGCGAGCGACCCCGAGAGCGCGCGCACCAGCCCGATCACCGCGTGCTTGGTCATGGCGTAGATCGGGTCCTGAGGTGTGGCGCGCAGCGCCGCCAGCGAAGCGGTGACCACGATCGATCCGCCGCCACGGGTGCGCAACACCGGCAGCGCGGCACGCAGCCCCCACACCACCGCGTGCTGGTTGACACCCACGACGGCGCGGTACCGGTCGAGATCCAGAGTGGCAGGGTCCTTATCCGACGAGTTCATCCCGGCATTGAGTACCAGCAGCGACAACTCGTCCCCGGCGATCGAGGCGGCACGTTCGGACAGCGCCGGGTCGGTCAGATCGCCGATCACCGCTTCCCCGCCGATCTCCGCAGCCACCTCGGCCAACTCCGGTTTGCGATCCACCAGCACACACCGGACCCCCTCCGCCGCCAGGCGACGGGCCACCGCCGCCCCGATCCCGCCGGCCGCGCCGGTGATCACCGCTGTCTCCCTCACGCAGGGCTCCTCCCGGGCCGGGAAGATACCGACCCACTTCCATGCAAGCTGCCGGCCGGCGATTCCACAAGCCCGGCGCGCCCGGGGGCCGCTCACGGCGAAATCGCCGCCCGGCCACGGCCGCTCCCCGGGGCCATGCCGAGCGGCGCAAATGAAACAGCCCCCGGCCGAGGCGGCCGGGGGCTGGTGTCCGCTCAGCGGACCCGGGTCAGGAACCGTTCTTGGCCGCCAGAGCCTTGGCTTCGCGACGACGGCGGTGCAGGATCGGCTCGGTGTAGCCGTTCGGCTGCGCGGTGCCCTCCAGGATCAGCTCCTTGGCGGCCTGGAACGCCACGCTACCGGCGAAATCGGGCGCCATCGGGCGATACGAGGCATCTCCGGCGTTCTGCCGGTCCACCACCGGGGCCATCCGCTCCAGGCTGGCCACCACTTCGTCGGCCGTGACCACACCGTGGCGCAGCCAGTTGGCCATGAGCTGGCTGGAGATGCGCAGGGTGGCGCGATCCTCCATCAGCGCGATATCGGAGATATCGGGCACCTTGGAGCATCCGACACCCTGGTCGATCCAGCGGACCACGTAGCCGAGGATGGACTGCGAGTTGTTGTCCAGCTCCTGCTGTTTGTCCTGCTCGCTCCAATTCGGGTCCGCCGCCAGCGGGATCTGCAGGATGTCGTCGACGTCCGCCCGCGCACCGCCCTTGGCGATCTCGGCCTGCCGCTTGAACACGTCCACCAGGTGGTAGTGGGTGGCGTGCAGGGTCGCGGCGGTCGGTGACGGAACCCACGCCGTGGTGGCGCCGGCCTTCGGGTGTCCGATCTTCTGCTCGAGCATTCCGGCCATCAGGTCCGGCATAGCCCACATGCCCTTGCCGATCTGGGCCTTCCCGGGCAGTCCGGCCGCGATACCGGTATCGACGTTCCAGTCCTCGTAGGCCAGGATCCAGCGCTGGGTCTTCATCTCCGCCTTGCGGATCATCGGACCCGCTTCCATCGACGTGTGGATCTCGTCGCCGGTGCGGTCCAGGAACCCGGTGTTGATGAACACCACCCGGTCGGCGGCGGCGTTGATACACGCTTTCAGGTTGACGGTGGTGCGGCGCTCCTCGTCCATGATGCCGACCTTGAGCGTGTTGCGCGGCAGATCGAGCACGTCCTCGACGGCCGCGAACAGGTCATTGGTGAACGCGACCTCGTCGGGACCGTGCATCTTGGGCTTGACGATGTAGACCGAGCCGGTGCGGCTGTTGGTCAGCGCCACATCGTCACGCAGCGAATGCTTGGCGATCAGCGAGGTGAGAATGCCGTCCATGATGCCCTCGGGCACCTCGTTGCCTTCGGCGTCGAGGATCGCGTCACTGGTCATCAGGTGGCCGACATTGCGCACGAACAGCAGCGACCGCCCGTGGACCGCCAGCTCCGACCCGTCCAGCGCGGTGTACACGCGGTCCGGGTTCATGGTGCGGGTGAAGGATTTGCCGTTCTTGCTGACCTCTTCGGTGAGGTCGCCCTTCATCAGGCCCAGCCAGTTGCGGTAGCACAACGTCTTGTCCTCGGCGTCCACCGCGGCCACCGAGTCCTCGAAGTCCATGATGGTGGTGACCGCCGATTCGAGCACCACATCCTTGACCCCGGCGGAGTCGGTGCTGCCGATCGGCGACTCCGGATCGATCTGGATCTCGATATGCAGTCCGTTGTGTTTCAGCAGGATCGCACTCGGCGAGGCGGGGTCGCCGACATAGCCGACCAGTTGCTCGGCATCGGCCAGTCCGATCGCGGTGCCGTCCTCGAGCCCGACCTCGAGTTCGCCGTCGACGATCGTGTAGGACGTCGAGCCGATATGCGACCCGGTGATCAGAGTGACCGAATCGTCTAGGAAGTTGCGGGCCCATTCGATGACCTTGTCACCGCGGACCTTGTTGTATCCGGTGCCCTTCTCGGCACCGCCGGTCTCCGGAATGGCGTCGGTACCGTACAGCGCGTCGTAGAGCGAACCCCAGCGTGCGTTGGCGGCGTTGATCGCGAACCGCGCGTTGCTCACCGGCACCACCAGCTGGGGTCCGGCGGTGCTGCTGATCTCCGCGTCGACACCGGCGGTGCCGATGGAGAAATCGGCCGGTTCGGGCCGGAGATAGCCGATATCGACGAGTAGCTGCTTGTACGCCGCCCTGTCGTAATCCGCTCCCGCGTGTTCGCCGTGCCAGGCATCGAGCTTGCCCTGGATTTCGTCGCGTTCGGCCAGCAGGGCCCGGTTGCGCGGAGCGAACTCGGTGATGATCCGCTCGGCGCCGGCCCAGAACGCGGCGGAATCGACGCCGGTACCGGGCAATGCCTCGTTCTCTACGAAGTCGTGGAGAACGGTGGCAACCTGGAGCCCGCCGACCTGTTTCCGCTCTGTCATCTACTTGCCTCACTTCCGCGAATGCCGGGTGGAAAGTCGATGTTGATGTTACCGGCTGGTAGCGGCGCTCCGGTCGCCGGGTGAACGCGTCGACGGATGCCGGTGCCGGCACCGGACCCTACGCCGTTTACGCGGCCCCGGGCCACGTGACCAGGCCCTGTGCCGCGGGTATCCGGGAGACCGTCCGGCGCCGGGCGCCGGGAGCGGGCTGCACCCGGAGTCCGGTAGCGGAAAGACGGTCTGCCACCGGGTGCCGGGAAAATGAGCCGACAAGCGCTACCCGGCTGTGCCACCATGGATTCCAGCCGGCCGGCCGTCAGGGCGGGCCGCCGATATTCAGAAGGGAGGAGTGGTCTTGTATCCAGTCGCACCGGCCGATGCCATCCGGTTCGGCACCGTATCGAAACGGTGCCTCCGCGCGGCGAATCAGTCGATGAACGCCGGTACCGAATCGGCACGGCAGCCGAAAAGCTGCGGCGATCTCATGATCGACCTGCTCCTCCCGCGGCGCCGCTGACCATTCGCCTTCTCCCTTTTCCCGTCGGAGTTCCGGGCTGCCCCCGGCCGTCGAAACCTGGTGATACCCATGCCGATATCCGCTGTCGCCGACCCGGCGACTCTCACTCCCGACAACTGGATACACAGCCGTGTGCTGGTGCTCAACGCCAGCTACGAGGCATTGGATCGGGTCACCGCCGACCGGGCCGTCGTGCTGGTGATGAGCGGCGGCGCCGAATCGGTGGTGATCCGCCGGCCGCACTTCCCGATCCGGTCGCAGCATGCCGAGATCATGCTGCCCGAGACGATCCGGCTGGTCCGCTACCGGTACCTGGCCCATATCGCCGTCCGCACACCGGGCGGCCGGGCCACCCACTCCGCGATCCTCCGGCGGGACGGGCACCGGTGCGGCTACTGCGGCGAATGGGCCCCCACGGTGGACCACATCCGTCCGCGCAGCCGCGGTGGTCCCAACACCTGGGAAAACCTCATCGCATGCTGCGTGCCCTGCAATACCGCCAAGGCCGACCGCACCCCCGAGGAGGCGGGTATGCGGTTGCTCTGGGAGCCCCGGGCCCCCGAACCCCTGGTCCGTGAACAGCGGCGGGTGTGGAAGCACCTGGCCGCGACCCCCTAGGCGATCCGCGAGAGGAGGGATCGAGATGACCGTCGAAATTCTGGCAGATCTGCTGCCGATGTCCGACAGCCGTGGCTGGCATCGCGCCGCCTGCCGCGGCGACCCGAACCACGAGGCGTGGTTTCCCTACCCGTCGCAGGACTTCGAGTACGCGCGTCAGGTGTGCGGCCGGTGCCCGATCCGGCCGGACTGCCGCGCATTCGCCGAGCGCACCGGCCAGTCCGGAGTGTGGGGCGGGCACGAATTCGACCGGGGAAAGATGATCCGTGAATAACGGGCGGGAACCCCGCCGCGATGCCGTGGGGCCGTGTCCATACGCACGGCCCCACAGTCGTGACCGCGGCGCGCCAGAACCGGGCGCTGCTCCCTAGACTGACTGCTCGTGGGTACCCATCGCAGCACCGGCTCCTCCCGGGAAATCAGCAAGGGACCGGTGATCGCCGCGGTGGTGGTTGTGGTCCTGGTCGTCCTCGCCGTCGGGTGGACGCAATTGCGCCCGCAGTCGGCCGGATCGTCGGGCGCGGCGGCGTCGGGCGCCTGCGTCGAGGGCGAGGCCGTCCTGGATGTCACGGTCGACCCCGAAATCGCCGATCCGGTGCGCACCATCGCCACCCGGTACAACGAAACCCGGCCGGTTGTCCGCGATCACTGCGCGAAGGTCGTGATCACCGAACGCCCGGCCGCCGATATGGTGACCGCCTTCCGATCCACCGCCACCTGGAATCCGGTGCTCGGGCCGCGACCGGCGCTGTGGATTCCGGAGTCCAGCCGCCAGGTCGAGTCCATGCGGGTGCCCGGCCTGATCGAGGGCGCCCCCCGATCGATCGCGTCGACGCCGATCGTGCTGGCCGTCCCCGAGGTCCTGCGGCACGCGCTGGCCGCCACCCAGACCTCCTGGGTGGACCTCCCACGGCTGCAACAGGGTTCGCTGGAACAGATCGGGCTCCCCGGCTGGGACGGTCTGAAACTCGCGATGCCGCCCGGAGATACGACCCTCGCGGTCGCCGCCGCGGTCGCGAGCGCGGTGTCGGGAACCGAACCGCTGACCGAAGAGGCCACCGCCGCCGGGCAGACGTTGTCGGCGGTTTCCGGACTGGCCTCCGCCGCACCCGAAGCCGTGGACGCCTCGGCCGCCCTGACCTCGCTGACCGGCGCCGCACCGGCCGAGGCCGCGGTGCACGCCGTCCCCGTGACCCAGCGCCGGCTCGCCGCCAACGGCAGCACCACCTTCTACGTTCCCACCGGCGCGGCCCCGATCGCGGATTATCCGGCAGCACTCATGTCCGGTCCCTGGGTGGACAAGACACAGAACCTGATGGCCGGACTGTTCGCCGACTACCTGCGCAAACCGGAACAGCAGCGCGACCTGGTCGCGGCGGGCTTCGCCGCGCCCCCGGCCGGCCCGGCCCCGGTACCGCCACGCGCCGCACTGGACCGGCTCCGGCAGGTCCTCGACTCGCCGGTCCTCGGTGTCCATGCCACGGCCCTGCTCGATGTCTCCGCATCGATGGACACCGCCGAAGGCGATCTGACCCGGCTGAACAACACCATCGGCGCGCTGGCCTCCACTCTCAATGTCATGCCGCCCGAATTCGGATTGGGTATCTGGGCTTTCGGCAAGGATGTCGACGGCACGAATCCCTATGACGTGATCGCCGACACCGCGCCGCTCGACGACGCCCAGCGGAGCAAACTCATGGGCTCACTGGGGTCGATCGAGGCCACGGCCGCCGATACCGACGAGTGCTACAGGGCGCTGCTGGCGGCCTACAGCAGTGCCGTCGACGGGTACGCCACCGAGCGCACCAATTCGATCCTGCTGGTCACCGACGGACCCGACGACGATTCGGGTACCAGTGACGCCGAGCTGCTGGCCGGTATCGAGAACGCGGGCGATGCCGGGAAGCCGATCCGGATCGACGTCATCGTGGTCGGCGGATCCGGCACCGAAGGCCTGCGTACCCTCACCGAGCGGACCGGCGGCAGCTACACGGTCCTGCCCAGCACCAACGATCTTGCCTTCGGTACGGCGATGGTGGGTGCGCTCACCACGCCCTGATGCCTCCGGCCCGCGATCGCGGTCGCGGCGCCGGCGGCGGTGAGCCCGTCGGGTGCGGCCCGCAGTGCAGGGCTGATCTCGGTGAGCGTATTCGACGAATCCGGGGATCCGGCCGAGGTAGGCCTCATGCGCCTCCGGGATCAGCGGTTCGTCCTCTGAACGAAATGCACGAAAGCATGACCGGCGTCACGTCTCAGTCCATCATTCTGCACAGGGTGTGGTGGCCGGGTTCACCGCACCCGCGCACTACGACTCGGGAGGAGACCAGGTCATGGAGGACCGAACTCGAACACGGCGGGATCGCACCCACTGGCTCTATCTGGCGGTGATCGTCGCCGTCCTGGCGGGCATTCTGGTCGGCTGGCTCGCGCCGGGCACCGGTAGAGCGCTGGCGCCGCTGGGCACCATGTTCGTCGACCTGATCAAGATGATGATCGCGCCGGTGATCTTCTGCACCATCGTCCTCGGTATCGGGTCGGTCCGCGCCGCCACCACGGTGGGCAAGGTGGGCGGACTGGCCATCGGCTACTTCCTCGTCATGTCGACAATGGCGCTGGGTATCGGCCTGCTGGTCGGCAATCTGCTCGACCCGGGCACCGGTCTCGATCTCACCGAGTCGGCGGGACAGGGCGCGCAGTACGCCGAGGAAGCGCACGGAGCCGGTGGCACCGTCGAATTCCTGCACAGCATCGTCCCAACCACACTGGTCTCCGCGCTCACCGCGGGCAGTGTGCTGCAGGCACTGTTCGTCGCGCTGCTGGTGGGGTTCGCGGTGCAGGCCATGGGCTCCGCCGGTGAACCCATCCTGCGCGGTATCGCGCTGATCCAGAAACTGGTCTTCCGGATCCTGGCGATGATTCTCTGGCTCGCCCCGATCGGCGCCTTCGGCGCTATCGCCAATGTGGTCGGCCGGACCGGACTCGGGGCCGTGGTCCAGCTGGCCACCCTCATGATCGCCTTCTACCTGACCTGTCTGGTGTTCGTCTTCGGAGTCCTGGGCGTACTGGTACGGCTGGTCGCCCGGGTATCGATCTTCAAGCTGTGCCGCTATCTGGCGCGCGAGTACCTGCTCATCGTGGCCACCTCGTCGTCGGAATCGGCGCTGCCGCGGCTGATCGCGAAGATGGAACATCTGGGTGTCGAGCGCACCACCGTGGGCGTCGTCGTGCCGACCGGCTATTCGTTCAACCTCGACGGCACCGCCATCTACCTGACCATGGCCTCGATCTTCATCGCCGATGCGATGGGGCAGCCGTTGAGCCTGGGCGAACAGCTGGGCCTGCTGGTGTTCATGATCGTGGCCTCGAAGGGCGCGGCCGGGGTCACCGGTGCGGGACTCGCCACCCTGGCGGGCGGGTTACAGAGTCACCGGCCCGAACTGCTCGATGGTGTCGGATTGATCGTCGGCATCGACCGCTTCATGTCCGAGGCGCGTGCGCTCACCAACTTCTCCGGTAACGCCGTCGCCACCCTGCTGGTCGGCACCTGGACCAAGACGGTCGATTCCGGCCGGGTGCGCGAGGTCCTCGACCGGAAGCGGCCGTTCGACGAGCAGACGATGGTCGACGATCACGATTCGCGTCCGGCCGAGGAGGGCGGCACCAAGGTCCTCGTTCCGGCCTGATGTCGTCCGGCGATCAGCCGGAGCTGCGCGATCGCCCCCGGCCGGGTCCGTTGACAGTGGACCCGGCCGGTTCGTTGCCGCATTCGAGCCGGGTGCGGAATGTCAGTCCGCGTACGCGTCGAGCGGCGGACAGGTGCAGACCAGGTTGCGATCGCCGAATGCTCCGTCGATCCGGCGCACGGCCGGCCAGACCTTGGGCCGTTCATGGGCCAGGCCGAGCGGGTACACCGCGAGCTCCCGGCTGTACGGATGATCCCATTCGCGGACCAGGCTCGCCGCGGTGTGCGGGGCATTGCGCAGCGGATTGTCCTCGACCGGCCACTCCCCCGCACCCACCCGGTCGATCTCGTGCCGGATCGCGATCATGGCCTCGGCGAACGCGTCGAGTTCTGTCAGATTCTCGCTCTCGGTCGGTTCCACCATCAGGGTCCCGGCTACCGGGAAGCTCATGGTCGGTGCGTGAAATCCGTAGTCGGCGAGCCGTTTGGCCACATCATCGACCGTCACACCGGTGCTCTTGGTGATCTCGCGCAGGTCGAGGATGCATTCGTGAGCGACCATATCGTTGTCGCCGGTGTAGAGCACGGGGTAGTACTGCCCGAGCCGGCGTGCCAGGTAATTGGCCGAGGCGATCGCGGTGAGGGTCGCCCGGCGCAGTCCCCCGGCACCCATCATCCGGATGTAAGCCCAGGTGATCGGCAGGATCGACGCGGATCCGAACTCGGCCGCCGAGACCGCGTGCGACCCGGGCACCAGTGGGTCGCCGGGCAGATAAGGGGTGAGATGGGACCGGACCGCGACCGGACCGACCCCGGGACCACCACCGCCGTGCGGGATGCAGAAGGTCTTGTGCAGGTTCAGATGGCTGACATCACCACCGAAACGCCCCGGCCGGGCCAGTCCGACCAGTGCGTTCAGGTTCGCGCCGTCCACATAGACCTGGCCGCCGGCATCGTGCACCATGGCACACAGTTCGGCGACCTCCTGCTCGTACACGCCGTGCGTGGACGGATAGGTGATCATGATGCAGGCGAGCCGCTCGGCGTGGTCGGCGATCTTGGCGCGAAGATCGTCGAGATCCACATCGCCGTTGGCGCGGCACTTCACGACCTCCACGCGCAGCCCGGCCATGGCGGCCGAGGCCGCGTTGGTACCGTGCGCGCTGGACGGGATGAGGCAGGTGTCGCGGCCCGCATCACCGCGGTCCAGATGGTAGCGGCGGATGGCCAGCAGGCCCGCGTACTCGCCCTGACTGCCCGCGTTCGGTTGCAGGCTCACCGAGTCGTAGCCGGTGATATCGGCGAGCCAGCGCTCGAGATCGGCGATCACCTGCCGCAGTCCCGGCGTATCGGCCTCCGGCGCGTACGGGTGCAGCCGCGCGAAACCGGGCCAGGTGATCGGTTCCATCTCGGCGGTGGCGTTGAGCTTCATGGTGCACGAGCCGAGCGGGATCATACTGCGATCCAGCGCGATGTCCTTGTCCGACAGGGCCCGCAGATAGCGCAACATGGCGGTTTCGGTGCGGTAGCGGGTGAACGCCGGATGAGTCAGGAAGTCGGAGGTCCGGTCCACGATCCCCGCGCACACCGGTTCGGCCGGGGCCACACCGAACGCGTCCAGTACCGCCGCCACATGTTCGTCGGTGGTGGCCTCGTCGCATGCCACCGCCACCTGATCGGCGTTCACCAGCCTCAGGTTGAGGCCGCGGGCGGCGGCCTTGGCGACGATGTTCTCCGCCTGCCCGGGCACCCGGGCCAGCACCGTATCGAAGTATTTGTCGTGCACCAGCGCCTCGCCCAGGGCGGCGGCCACGTTTTCGGCATGACCGTGGGCCCGGCGCGCGATCGCCCGCAGCCCGTCCGCGCCGTGGTAGCAGGCATACATACCGGCGACAACCGCCAGCAGCACCTGCGCGGTGCAGATATTCGAGGTCGCCTTCTCCCGGCGGATGTGCTGCTCACGGGTCTGCAGCGCCAGCCGGTAGGCCGGCGCGCCGTCGGCGTCCTTGGAGACGCCCACCAGACGGCCGGGTAGCTGACGGGCATACGCGGCCCGGACCGCGAGATATCCGGCGTGCGGTCCGCCGAACCCCATCGGCACCCCGAAACGCTGGGTGGTGCCGAAGCACACGTCGGCACCCTGCTCTCCGGGTGGGGTGATGAGGGTGAGCGCGAGCAGATCGGCCCCGGCCGCGACCAGCGCGCCCCGGTCGTGGGCCTGCGCGATGATTCCGGACCAGTCCACGACCCGCCCCGACGCCCCCGGCACCTGGAGCAGAACCCCGAAGAAGTCCCCGTCGGGCAGGCTCGCGCCCGCCAGGTCCGCGTCCACGATCTCGATGCCGAGCGGTTCGGCGCGGGTGGCCAGGACGGTACGGGTCTGCGGGAACAGGTCGGCGTCGACAACCAGCCTCGGACTACCGCCGCGGTCGACGCGGCGCATCAGGGTCATCGCCTCCGCGGCGGCGGTGGCCTCGTCCAGCATCGAGGCGTTGGCGACATCCATCGCGGTCAGATCGGTGACCATGGTCTGGAAATTCAGCAGCGCTTCGAGCCGGCCCTGGCTGATCTCCGGCTGATACGGCGTGTAGGCGGTGTACCAGGCCGGATTCTCCAGCAGGTTGCGCACCAGCACCGGCGGGGTGAGCGTGTCGTAGTAGCCGAGCCCGATCATGGAGGTCGCGACCGTATTCGAGGCGGCGAGGGCGGCCAGTTCGGCCAGCACCTCGTGCTCGGTGCCGGCGTCGGGCAATCCCACCAGCGGATTCTCGTCACGGATTCCCGCGGGAAGTGCGGCGGCCGCCAATTCCTCGGCCGATCCGATACCGATCGCGGCGAGAATGCGCGCGAATTCGTCGCCGTCGGGTCCTACGTGCCGATCTACGAAGCTCTGGGTCACCACGGCTCCCTGGTTACGGGTGGCCGGCCGTACGGCCGACGCAGGGCCCTCCCCCTCTGTCGCGGCGCCTGAGAGCTTCGGCGGCCGGGCCGCCTTTCACCTTGGGCGGGTGGCCCGCGGCCACCACTTTCCAGAGGCGCCGGTTCCCGCACGGTCCTGGTGCCTGAGAGATTGACGGGGAGGTGCTGCTCCTTCGGCGCCCGGGTCCATTCGGATCCGGGACTCTCCCGCACGGCTACGACGCCCCGATATTTTAGCCCGCCGAGCTGGGCCGACAGATACTCCCCCGCTGTGTGTCATCGGACTCATCGCACCAGGACGGGTATCGGTCCGTGGTCAGCCCGTCTTGCGGGTCAGCCGGGCCTTGCGGCGGAAGGAGAGTTCGTCATCCGGCCGCTCACCGGCCTCCGATGCCCGTTCGGCCGGAAACGCGGCGATATCCCCGGTGAGCTCGCGCATCGCACTGTTCACGGCTATTCCGAAAACGCCCTGACCGCCCTGCAGTAAATCGACGACTTCTTCCGGGGAGGTGCACTCGTATACCGAGGTGCCGTCGGAGAACAGCGTGATATTCGCCAGATCCTCGACACCACGGCTACGCAGGTGTTCCACCGCGATACGGATGTTCTGTAACGAAATACCTGCGTCGAGCAGACGTTTGACGATTTTCAGGACGAGGATGTCCTTGAAGGAATACAGCCGCTGACTTCCGGAACCGGCCGCACCGCGAATGGACGGCACCACGAGCGCGGTGCGCGCCCAGTAGTCCAATTGCCGATAGGTGATGCCGGCCACCTGACACGCCGTCGGCACCCGGTATCCGACCAGGTCATCCGGGACCGAATCGTCGGGGAACAGTCCGGGTTGTATTTCGTAGCGCCGAGGCGGGCCCACTTCCGATTGCATATCCCGCATATGCTCTGCCACTGAACTACTCCCTTGCTCCGCCGATCTGTGCCCTGTAGCCGACGGCACGGCGTCGACTATGAGGCTACTCTTCCCATTCTCTCGGCCGCAGCAGTGCCGATCCAAACGCGACGCGCGGTAATAGTCTCGACCTGTAGTTGAGGTCTAGAAAAAATCCGGGTTTCTCAACTATCGGTCGCTTTGAAATCGTCGGGAGATACCGACTCGAGGAACTCCTTGAACTTTTCGACCTCGTCCTCGCGTTCGTCCGGCATCACCAGACCGGCCTCCTCGAGCACCGATTCCGCGGCGTAGATGGGGCAACCGACGCGCAGTGCGATGGCCACCGAGTCCGACGGACGGGCCGATACCCGCACCTCGTTCTCGAAGACCAGGTCGGCATAGAACGTGCCCTCTTTCAGGTCCACGATATGAACCTCCTCGAGGGTATGACCGAGATCGGAGATCAAGATCTTTATCAGATCGTGGGTGAGGGGCCGGATAGGTGTGACGCCCTCCTGTTCGAGCACGATCGCCGTGGCCTCGGCCTGCCCGATCCAGATGGGCAGATAACGCTCCCCTTCCGCCTCCCGCAGCAGCAGGACGGGCTGGTTCTGTGGCTGCTCGACCCGGATGCCGATCACGCGCATTTCGCTCATCGCACTGCCTCCCATACTCCCCGGCCGTCCGCCCTCGCCGATACTGGACCCGCCGTACTACGAGTCTAGGCGAACTTCCGGCGCCGCCGCGATCGCTGCGCAACACCGGAATCGGTGTGTTGCCACGGGTGTCGCCGACGGCGGTTCCACCGCAGGTCAACCCCGATCCGACTCCGGCATGGAGGGCGGGCGCCGGCCCGTCAGCCGCCGAGGGAATTGCGCACCGAAGCCTTCACCAGGCTCGCGTGCAGGGTGAGCGACAGCGCAGCGAGTTCACGCACCGTCTCTTCGGCCCGTGCGCGGGCGCCCGCATCTCGGCTCTTGGCGATCGGTGCGACGATCTGGGCCACCAGCGCCGCCTCCCGGTCGGCGGCGAGCTTGAAGGCACGCAGATGCCGCGCCTCCAAACCGAATTCGGCCATCGCCTTCGCCGTGGTCGCCAGGGTGACGGCATCGGCGTCGAAGAAGCCGGCGGGGCCGGGTGTGATCAGATTCGCACGGATCAGATCGGTGAGAAAGTTCTCGTCGATCCCGGCCCGGTCGAGCAGATCCGCACGCGTCACCCGGATCTCGTGATCGAATGCGAATTCATCCGCCGAGACGCGGCCGGGCGGTACTCCCAGCCGGCGCGGCGGACGCGGGCCGGCATCCTCGCCGTTCACGGCGGGCTCCGGGTCGGCCGGTACGGCCCGGGCGCGGGCCCGGGCTTCCCTGACCCCGAGCGTGGCCGCACCGCTGTCGATCGCCTCGAGCTGCTCCTTGATCACCTTCAGCGGCAGATACTGGTCGCGCTGGGCGGTGAGGACGAACCGCAGCCGTTCACAGTCGGCGACGGAGAACCGGCGATAACCGGACGGAGTCCGTTCGGGCCGGATCAGGCCTTCCGCTTCGAGGAAGCGGATCTTGGAAATGGTGATATCCGGAAAATCCGGTCGCAGCAGATCGAGCACGGAGCCGATCGACATACCTCCGTGCGCCCACTGCTGCGCCGCGCCTGTCATGACCTCGAGTCTTTCATGTCGAAGCGCCGATCACCCGGACCGGCGCACCGATCATCAACTGTTCACAAACTGCCGGCACCGGCCGCGGAACCGGCCTCCTGGGTGCGCGGGCCGGTGAGGAAGACCAGGCGGAACTTGCCGATCTGCACCTCGTCCCCGTTCTGCAGTTCCGAGGAATCCACCGGCTCCCGGTTGACGTAGGTGCCGTTCAGGCTGCCCACATCGACGACCTGGAACGAATCCTCGTCCTGCCGGAATTCGGCATGGCGACGGCTGACGGTGACATCGTCGAGAAAGATATCGCTGTCGGGATGGCGGCCCGCCGACGTGGTCGGCTGGTCCAGCAGAAACCGCGAACCCGCGTTCGGGCCGCGCTTGACGACCAGCAGCGCCGCGCCGACCGGAAGACCCTCAACACCCTGCACCGGCTGTTCGCCGGTCGGCTCGCCGGAGCGCGATGCGTCGACCTCGTTCAGGAAATCCGCGCGGAAGACCGACGTCGTCTCGGCCGCGGTCTCCCCGTAACCCGGGTCTTTGTTCTCGCTCACCGTTTCTCTCCTCCTCGAACCTCATAAACCATGCAGGCAGATGCCGCGATGCGACGTGGCTCGGTGGCCCCGACTCCGGGCGGCACATCCGTTGGCATTGACCGTACCCTGCCGGGCCTCGCCCGTGCAGGTAGAACAGGGAAGGCTGGATCAGCCCCCGATAACTCCTTGATAACCTGCGGCATCGAGCAGTTCACCCAGACTCGATTCCAATGCGGACGCGTCGTCCACCTCGAGTTCGAACAACCACCCGTCACCGTAGGGATCGGTGTTCAGCGTTTCCGGTTGCGCCTCCAGTTCCTTGTTCACCGCAACGATTTTCGCGCGCAGTGGAGCGTAGATATCGGAAACGCTCTTGGTCGATTCGACCTCTGCGATGCTGTCCCCGGCGGCGACATCGGCACCGGTTTCGGGCAACTGCACGAACACGACGTCACCGAGTTGCGACTGGGCGTAATCGGTGATCCCGACCCGGACCCGGGTGGGCTCGATACGACGCACCCATTCGTGTTCCGCGGTGTAGCGCAGATCCTCCGGAGCCCGGTTCACGTGGTGTCCTTTCCTCGTGTCGTCGTGCACGACGCCCGCAACTCTATGCGAGCCCGTCGTGATCCGCCGCGCCGGTCTCCCGGCCCGGGGAACCGCGGGACGGTCCCGCGGCGGGGGGTATCGCTCGCGCCACCGCGATCGCCCGGCCCAGATACAGCAGTCCGGTCCAGACGTAGACCGCCGTGCCCCAGATCAGCAGTGCCCCACCGAAGGCCCGGCCGAAACCGTCGCCCACCCAGTCCATCTGCCCGGCCAGCAGCCACGGCAGCGCCGACATCAGGGCGAAGGTGGCGGCCTTGCCGAGATAGATGACCTCGGGTGGGTCGAGATCACGGCGGCGGTAGATGCGCAGCGTCAGGCTCAGCACCAGATCGCGGCCGATCAGCAGCGCCGCCACCCACCAGGGGATCAGTCCCCGGGCGACGAACGCGGCCAGGGTGGTGACGAGGTAGAGGCGGTCGACGAGCGGGTCCAGCAGCGCCCCGAGCCGGGACGACTGGTCCAGCAGCCGCGCGAGCTTGCCGTCCAGGAAATCGGTGACCCCGCTGAGCACCAGCAGGGTGAAGGCCCAGCCGTCCGCGTGTTCCACGAGCAGCAGCCACAGGAAGACCGGGATACCGATCAGTCGCAGCACGCTCAGGGCATTCGGCACGGTGAGCAGGCGATCCGACAGCACCGGACCGGCCGCGCCCGCGCGATCCGGGTCCGATGCCGCGGTCTCGGACCCGCCGGTTCCCGAATCGCTCATCACAGAGCAAGTGCTTACCGTATGGCGGCCCGCCCGCGCCAGCGCTCCCCGCGTGTCATTCGATGAATGAATGAGTGTGAAAGTATCTCATCGTAGGTTTCGGGTGAGAGGAAGAACATGCCGGAGTTCGACTACGACGTCGTGGTCATCGGTTCGGGTTTCGGTGGGAGCGTGAGCGCACTGCGGCTGACCGAGAAGGGGTACCGGGTCGGAGTGCTCGAAGCCGGCCGGCGCTGGGACTCCGAATCGCTCCCCCGGAGCAATTGGAACCTCCGGCGATCGATCTGGGCTCCGAAACTGGGCTGCACCGGACCGCAGCAGATCAGCATTCTCGGCACCTGCGCGGTGTTCTCCGGCGCGGGTGTGGGCGGCGGCTCCCTCATCTACGGGAACACTCTCTACGAACCACTCGCCGACTTCTACACCGACCGCCAGTGGGCCCACATCACCGACTGGCGGACCGAACTCGCGCCGTACTACGACCAGGCCCGGCGGATGCTCGGAGTGGCGCCCAACCCCCGGATCACCCCCGCCGACGAGGTGATCCGCGAGGTCGCCGCCGATATGGGGGTGGCCGCGACCTTCCATCCGACCGAGGTCGGGGTGTACTTCAACGAAGAAGATCCCGGCGCCGAGGTCGCGGATCCGTACTTCGGCGGCGCCGGACCCCGCCGCCGCGGTTGTGTGCACTGCGCCCGCTGTCTGACCGGCTGTCCGCACAACGCCAAGAACACGACCACCACCAACTACCTCCATCTCGCCGAACAGGCCGGCGCCGTCGTGCATCCGCTCACCGCCGCCACCGCGGTCCGCCCGCTACCCGGCGGGGGCTACGCCGTGGACACCGAACGTCCCGATCGCCTGCTGCGCCGGAACCGGCGCACCTTCACCGCCGGACAGGTGGTGTTCGCGGGTGCGGCCCTGGGCACCCAGAAACTCCTGCACCGGATGCGCGACCGGGGTGTGCTGCCCGCGCTCTCGCCGCGGCTGGGCGAACTGACCCGCAGCAATTCCGAGGCGATCCTCGCGGTGGTGAGCCGCGCTCGACGCGATTTCGCGGCGGGCATCGCCATCACCTCCTCGATCCATCCGGAACCGGACACCCATATCGAGGTGTGCCACTACGGCAAGGGGCAGAACGCCCTGTTCCCGCTGTCGGCGCCGGTGGTCGACGGCGGCGCCTTCCGGTTCCTGCGCTTCCTGCTGGCCGCACTCACCCACCCGCTGGTCTTCCTGCGCAGTTTCGACGCCCGCCGGGCCTCCGAACGCTCGGTGATTCTGCTGGTGATGCAATCGCTGGACAATTCCCTCACGTCCTTCCTGCGCCGCGGCGGGCTGCGGACCCGGCAGGGTACGGGCGAACCCAATCCCACCTGGATCCCCCTGGCGCACGAGGTGGGCCGCCGCTTCGCGGACAAGATCGACGGCGACACCCACGGTCTGTACACCGACGTCTTCGATATACCGGCCACCGCGCACTACATCGGCGGATGTGTGATCGGCGAGACCCCGGAAACCGGTGTGGTGGACCCCTACCAGCGGGTTTTCGGCTACCCGGGCCTGCATATCGCCGACGGGTCGGCGGTGACCGCGAATCTGGGCGTGAACCCCTCGCTGACCATCACCGCTCAGGCCGAACGCGCGATGGCGTTCTGGCCGAACCGGAATCAGGAGGATCGGCGTCCCCCGCTCGGTACGCCCTACCGCCGCATCGCGCCGGTGGCGCCCGCCCGGCCGGTGGTCCCGGCCGCGGCTCCCGGCGCCCTGCGGCTGCCCATCGAACCGGCACCGGCCGGCCGGCGGGACCGTCCCGCGGCGGGCTGAGGGTCGCTGATCGCCCGGAGGATGCCGCGACCTGGGATCTCTCGGTACCGTTGGCGCGTGCCGAACAGTCGTATCACCCTGCGCTCGTACACCCCTGCCGAGGAGGTTCTCGCCCGCGGCGAGTCCGTGCGCGACCGTATCCCGCGGACGGCGCGCGACCGGGCCGTACGCACCGAGGGGCGGCCCTCGGTGCTCGAATACGTCGAAGCCTCCAATCGCGGCCGCCTGGAGCATCTCATCCCGATGCGGATCGCGCGGATGGCCGCCTCACCGTTCGCTTTCTACCGGGGCGCCGCCGGATTGATGGCAAGCGATCTTGCGGGCAGCCCGGATACCGGCTTCCTCGCCCAGCTCTGCGGCGACGCCCACGCCGCCAACTTCGGCCTGTACGGCACCTCCCGCGGCGAGATCGTCATGGATATCAACGATTTCGACGAAACCGCCGCCGGCCCCTGGGAATGGGATCTGGAACGACTGGCGGCGAGTCTGGTGCTGGCGGGCCGGGTCGGTGGCGCGAACGAGGACGAATGCCGGACCGCCGCGGCCGACGCTGCCCGCACCTACCGCCGCGCGATCGCCGCACTGGCCGAACGGCCCTTCCTGAAATCCTGGTCGGCGCTGGCCGACGAATCCATTCTCGACCGCGTCGAGGCCGACGACCTGCTGGACAACTTCAAGAAGGCCGCCAAGAAGGCCCGCAAGAACGACAGCGAGAAGGTCGTGAAGAAGTGGACCCATATCGACGATCACGAAACCGGGATCGAGAGTCACCATTTCGTCGGTGACCCACCGATCCTCACCACGGTGCCCCAGCACGTCGAGGATGCCGCGATCGACGCTCTGGAGCGCTACGGCGCAAGCCTGCGCGAATCCCGGCAGGGGTTACTGGCGCGGTTCGCGGTGGCCGATATCGCCTTCCGGGTCGTAGGAACAGGCAGTGTCGGATTCCACAGCTATGTCGCTCTGCTGCACGGCAATTCGGGTGAGTTTCTGGTTCTGCAGCTCAAACAGGCGACACCGTCGGCACTGGCGCCTGTTCTCGGGATCGGCCCGGCGGACCACGAGGGGCAGCGAATCGTGCAGGGCGCCAGGCTGGTCCAGACCGAAACCGATATTCTGCTCGGCTGGACGACGATGAAGGTGCCGCACCCCGACGGCGGCAGCCGGGAGCTGCCGTTCATCGTGCGCCAGTTCCGCAATCTCAAAGGCGGTATCGCCCCCGAGGAACTCGATCCCGACGATCTCGACGACTACGGCCGCCTCGCCGGCGCCCTGCTCGCCCGCGCCCACGCCCGATCGCTGGATCCGCGGCTGATCAGCGGATATCTCGGCGAGGACGAGGATTTCGAGGAGGCCGTCGCCGAATTCGCCGTGCGCTATGCCGACCGGACCGAGGCCGATCACGACGAACTCGTCGCGGCGGTTCGCGCCGGGAAACTTCCGAGCGAGGATCCGGACCGGTAGTTTCGACAGGGGGTGCGCCGCCACGGAGGGCGCCGCCATCACCCCTGGGCCGGATGCGGCCTCGGATCGGACGCGAAGGGCGGTCACCATGCTCGTGCAGGTTCAGAACAGCACCGACAGCGTTGCCGAACGGGCCCTGGTCGATTGGCTCGGTGGCTGGGAGGAGGTCTCCGGCCCGCACGGTGTCGCGACGGTCAATTGCGCCCTGGTCCACCACGACGGCACGTACGAGTTCGACGCGGTGGTCTGGACGCCGACCAGTTGCGTGGTCATCGATGTCGCCGGACTGCGGTCGGAACGCGGCGGCACCCTGCAGGTGCCGCTCACCGGAGATTGGACCCTGAACGGGGTCCGCGCCGAACTCGTGGCCACCGACGACCGATCGCTGCTCGAACGGTCCCGCGAGCACACCTTCGCCCTGCAGAGCTGGCTGGCCGCGCGCGGACTCGGCCAGCGCGCCGTGCACGGTGTCGCGCTGATCGTGCCACTGCAGCGTGCTCCGATCCAGATCGAGCAGAAGGTGCACGATCCGAGCTTCGATGTGATCCTCGGCGACGACGGCGACCGCCTGCGCCACTATTTCGGGGTACTCGCCGAACGCGAATCACACCGCTGGACCGCCAACGATGTGGCGGTGGCCTTCCGCGGTATGGGGATGCTGCCCTACCTTCCGGCGCCGCAGCTGCTGCTCGAGGAAGGCTTCCTGGGTCCCATCGATGTGACCCTGTGGCACGGCGGGCCCGCCCAGGCCGAGGCCGAGCAGTACGCCGAGGATCTCGCGCTCGCCGAACGCGCGGCGGCAGGGCGGCGCTTCCGCACCCCGTGGTACAGCCCGTGGCGGCTCTATCCCCGGGAAGTGGGCGATATCGATTTCGGCCGGGCGATCATGCGGGCGGCGTTCGCGCTCGGCATGTTCGTCGCGGTGGCCTGGATGCTCTGGTTCGTCATCGCCGCCTTCCTCTCCTATGGTCCGGGCTGAGCCGGTCCCGGGCCGGCCCGGGCGCACGAACTTCCCACGGTGTGTGGGCGATGGTTAGGGTCGGCCGGTGAGCATCGCACCCGGCGCGCCGGATCCGCTGCCCGCGCGCCGCGCCACCGGCTCTTCCCGATGCCCGGGTGGCGGCCGCCGCCCGGATCCGCACCACCGGCCCCGGACGCAGCCCTCGGAACCCGCCGCGGAGCCGGCGCGGGCTCGTCCGCGCGGCATCGCCGGCGCGACCCTGGCGACCGTCGCGGTGACGACGGCCGGTGCGACCGCGACGGCGGCGATTCCGCTGTCCTTTCCGCCCGGTGGCGGCCCCACCACATTCGACCTGGCGGTGAGCGAACGCATCCGCCCCCGATTGGACCCCCGTCCGTGGCTGGCCGAGGTCCTGGCGCTGGCAAGCAGCACCGGCGTGGTGCTCGCGCTGCTGTGCGCCGCGGTGGCGCTGTTCGCCTGGCAGCGCAGATGGTGGGAGGCGGTGACCGTGGTGCTGGTGCCCGAGATCGCCGTCGCGATCAACACCTGGGCGCTGAAACCCGGTTGGGGCCGGCCGCTCCACGATTATCTGGCCTATCCCAGCGGCCATACCGTGCACCTGGTGTCGCTGGTGACGACCGTGGTGCTGCTGTTGCGTTCGGTCCGGGCGCGTGTCGTGACCGTCGCGCTCGCCACCGTCGCCCTGGGTATCGGCGCGGTGGGCATGATCGCGCTCGACTACCACGAGGCCACCGATATCGCCGGCGGTGCGGCGGCGGGCGTCGCACTGGCCGCCGCGCTCTTCTGGACGACGGTCCACGCCCGCCGGGCCTTCGGCCACGCTGACGGAGCTACCGAGCACCCCGCCGGTACGCCCTAGTTCCGCTCGTACACGCTCGCGTCGTCGAGCATCGCCGCGCCCAGCAGCGATTCCGGCACTCCCAGCGCGTCGATCAGGATCGGTGCCTCCGGGCGGAGCCGGTCTACCAGCTCGTTCACACCGCGGCGCACCGCCTTGGCACGTTCCACCGAGATGAACCGGTGCATGATGTACCAGGCGGAGTTCTCCTCGAGCAGCGAGTAGACGAACAGATCGCAGACCGTTTCGGCGAGCGCGCGGGCATCGTCGTCCTCGATATCGGCGATTCCTTCGATGAACGCCTCCAGCACCAGCCGATCGATATGGGCCTCGCCGGCCGCCAGGATATGGTCCTGCGCGTTGTTGAACGCCTCGAACGGTCCGGTTTCCTCGGCCCGGGCACGCAACCGGTGCGCGGCGGTGCGGGTCAGGTAATCCTCGCGGTCGGCGAACAGGGCCAGCTGGGTGGCCCGTTTCCCGAGATCGCCCTCGTCGACCGTTTCGCCGCCGCGATCGCGCAGGGTCTGGATCAGCTGGCGCACACCCGAGCGTTTGCGCACCACATCCCCGGCCATGGTGGCGGCGAACCGCACCCAGCCCAGCGCGTCGAGGTCGCGCACTTCATCGGCGTAAGCGGTGAGGATCTCCTTGGCCACGAGCTGGGTGAGCACGACGTTGTCACCCTCGAAGGTGGTGAACACATCGGTATCGGCCTTCAGCGTGACCAGCCGGTTCTCCGTCAGATAGCCGGCGCCGCCACACGCCTCGCGGCATTCCTGGATTGCGCGGGTGGCGTGCCTGGTCTGGGCCACCTTCAGCCCCGCGGCGCGTTTCTCCAGGGCACGCTGACCGTTCGGATCGAGATCTTGACCGGTCTGCACCAGGTGCATCCGGCGGACCAGGTCGTTCTGCGCGAATGCCAGGGCGTAGGAGCGGGCGAGCAGGGGCAGCAGCCGCCGCTGGTGCATCCGGTAGTCGAGCAGCAGGGTTTCGCCGCCGTCGTCCGGATTACCGAACTGGCGGCGTTTCAGCGAGTACCGCAGCGCGATGGCCAGCGCGACCCGCGCCCCGGCGGCCGCCGCGCCGCCCACACTCACCCGGCCGCGGACCAGGGTCCCGAGGGTGGTGAAGAACCGGCGGCTCGGGTTGTCGATCTCGGAGTGGTAGGTACCGTCCGGGTCGACGTCGGCATAGCGGTTGAGCAGGTTCTCCCGTGGTACCCGGACGTGGTCGAACACGATCCGGCCGTTGTCGACGCCCGGTAGCCCGCCCTTGCGGCCACAGTCGGAGGTGGTGACGCCGGGCAGATCGTTGCCGTCCTCGTCGCGGATCGGCACCAGCAGGCAATGCACGCCCTGCTCCCCGGACGGGGTGTGCAGTTGCGCGAACACCGCCGCCATCCGGGCGTGTTCGGCCGCGCCGCCGATGTAGTCCTTGCGCGCCGACGGCGTGGGCGTATGGACGACGAACTCCTCGGTCGCCGGATCGTAGGTGGCGGTGGTCTCCAGATTGGCGACATCGCTGCCGTGCCCGGATTCGGTCATGGCGAAACAGCCGAGGAGATCCAGGGTGATGAGGCGCCGGATGTGGTCACGGTGGCGTTCGGTGCCCAGGTTCTCCACGGCACCACCGAACAGGCCCCACTGCACCCCGGACTTCACCCACAGCGACAGATCCGCGTACGCCAGCATCTCCAGGCCGACGACGGCCGCGCCCGGCTCTCCGGTGCCCCCGTGTTCGCGCCGGAACCCGCTTTCGGCCAGCCCGAGGTCGGCGATGGCCCGCATCTGGTCGAGCACCCGGGCACGTGCGGCGGGAAGATCGAGGTCGGGGTCGCCCAGAAACCGGTCATCCGCCAGATCGTTGCGCGCCTTCTCCCGTACATCGCCCCACGGCCCGTCGAGTGCCTGCCGTAACTGTTGCGCTGTCGCAGTGCTGCCGGTGCTCATACCTCCGACCCTAGCCGCGGGTTCCGGCTGCGGGGGTTCATGAACACGCGAGGCGTAACACACACCGCGGCCGCTCCGACGCCATCGATGACTGCCCAGGTCAGCACGTCGATCGGGCCTCTTTTTCCATTCGAAATGTCAAATAAACACCTGCGTAACAAACATCACAATTTCCGGACCCCGTTTCCGGTGGGCAAGAGGGGCTTCCGGCCACTACCTTCGCGGCTATGGCTGCGCAAGGAACCTTGGAAGGAGTGACCTCCACACCCCCGATCTCCCCGGACTCGACGAGCTACGCCGAACACCGGCGTACTCCGCTCCGTCTCCCCGTCATCACCGGCGCCATCAGCAAGCTGGTGGCCGACCGCCCCGCCACCGCCGACACGATCGTTTCCGCACCGACGCCGCTGCAGCCCATCGATCTGTCCGACGACGCCGCGGTGGCAGAGGTGCTCGACCTGGCGGTGCGAATGGGCGAAGTGGTCCTGGCATCGGGCTCGGCTGTCACCGACACCCAGACGACGGTGCGCTTCATCGCCGCCACCTACGGGTTGTCCGCGTGCGATGTCGAGGTCACCTACAACTCGATCCGTATCTATGTGCATCGCGGTCCGCGACTGCCGCCGGCGAGTTCGATGCGGGTGGTGCAGTACCGCTCGCTGGACTTCACCCGGCTGGCGGCGGTGGACCGGCTCACCCGGCGAATCCGGCGCGACCTGATACCGCCGCAGGAGGCGCGCGCGGCATTGGACGTGATCACCACCGCGCCGCATCCGTACAACCGCTGGACGGCCACGTTCGCCTGGTCGCTGATGGCCGCGGCGATCGCCCTGCTGCTCGGCGGCGGAATCCTCGTCACCGCGCTCAGTTTCATCACCACCGCGGTGATCGACCGGACCAACCGCACCCTCAATCGGCACGGTCTGCCGTTCTTCTTCCAGCATCTGGTGGGCGGCGCGATCGCGGCGATACCCGCGGTCGCGCTGGCCGTGGTTGCCGAGCCGCTGGGTATCTCGGTCAGTCCGACGCTGATCATCGCGGCCGGGATCACCGTGCTGCTCAGTGGTTTGAGCCTGGTGGGCTCGGTACAGGACGCCATCACCGGCGCGCCGATCACCGCGGCCGCCCGCATGCTCGAACTGCTCATGATGACCGGCGGGATCATCGCCGGTATCGCGCTGACCCTGCGGGTGGGCGAGATGTTCGACGCCACGGTCCCCATGGATCTCGGTCCCGGCCACACGCTGTCCAATCTGCCGGTACAGGTGCTGGCCGGCGCCGTGGCGGCAATGGCCTTCTCACTGGCCTGCTACGCCGAGAAGCGCGCCCTGGCCGCCGCCGCGGTGAGTGGCGCGATGGGCGCCATCTGCTACCTGATGGTGATGGAGGCCGGTTTCGGCCCGGTGATCGCCGCCGGCGCCGCAGCTGTCGTGATCGGCCTGGTCGGTGGTCTGTTCGCCCGGCGGACGATGACCCCGCCACTGGTCGTGGCGCTGGCGGGTATCACCCCGCTGCTTCCCGGCCTCAGCGTGTACCGCGGTTTGTACGGCATGCTCAACGACGACCTGACCCGCGGCGCGGATCAGCTGCTGGCGGCCTTCGGTATCGGCTGCGCGCTGGCCGGCGGGGTGACCCTCGGTGAATGGTTCGACCGGACGGTGCGCCGCCCGCCGATCCTGCGCAAGTTCGGCGCGCTGCGCCGTCCGGTGGTCCAGCGCAGGCGCCTGCCCACCGTGAACCTGGGCAAACGAGTGAACCTCAAGCGGCGTCCGATCGCGCTGCCGCGCCACACACCGGTCCCCGCGCTCACCCGCGCGACGGCGAGCGAGGCTCCGCTGGACCTGCCGGCCGGCTTCCCGGTCGCGGGGCAGCTGCCTCAGGTGTCCAGGCCGGTCGCCCGGGGTACGGCACCCGTACCCGCGTTCGATCGCGGTGTCTGGACCCGGGAGCTGGACCCGTCACCGCTGAGCGGAGTGGTGTCGGCGGAGCCCCTGGAACTGCCCGATGCGTCTTTGGCGGCGCCGCCCACCCCGATGCTGGAGATGCTGGAGATCCCGGCGCTGCCGCCGCATCCGGTGCAGCCCCTCGGGATCGGCGAGGACCTGGCACCGACCCAGGCGATGCCGCTCGCACTCACCCCCGAGCCGGTGGGGGTGGGCGCCGTCGAGTCGCGCCTCGCCCCCACCGAACCGCTGCCCGCGGCACTGCGTCCCGACGCGCAATGATCGCTCCGGCGGGGACCCCACCGACGAGGTCCCTGCCGGTATGGTCGGGTTGTCGGCCGCCGGGGTCGCGCGACGGCCGTCGCACGACCGGGGTTCGAGTGAGGTCACGGGCGTGACCCGCACCGTTCGTAGGAAGGTTCGTTCGATGCCGGATACCACAGAGACCCTCGATCCGGCCGCGGCCCCGTTCTCCA
Organism: Nocardia sp. NPDC024068; assembly: GCF_040638875.1. Lineage (NCBI taxonomy): Bacteria > Bacillati > Actinomycetota > Actinomycetes > Mycobacteriales > Nocardiaceae > Nocardia > Nocardia sp. NPDC024068. The sequence goes on from NZ_JBEZYU010000002.1 coordinate 417,365, forward strand.
CCCGGATGCGGGAGGCCACCGCGCGGGAGCACGAAGAGGCGGAGAACTCGACGTTCATCGGCGAGATGCTCGACGGCTCACTCGGGATCGAGTCCTTCCGGTGCTATACCGGACAACTCTGGTACATCTACCGGGCCCTGGAGGCCCACAGTGCGGCCCTCGCCGCCGATCCGGTGGCGGGGCCGTTCATCAAACCCGAACTGGCCCGCACCGCCGAACTGGAACGCGATCTCATCCATCTGGCCGGTCCCGGCTGGCGGGACGGTCTCACGCCGCTACCCGCAACCGCCGCCTACGCGGCCCGTATCGAAGAGTGCGCCCAGGGATGGCCCGGCGGCTATATCGCCCACCACTACACCCGCTATCTCGGCGATCTCTCGGGCGGCCAGGTCATCCGCGGCAACGCCGAGAAACTCTGGGATCTGCCACATCGCGGCGACGGCGTCCGGTTCTACGTTTTCGAGCAGATCGGCAATCCCGCGGCGTTCAAACGTGAGTACCGCGCCCTGCTCGACCGGATCGACGTCGACGAGCTCGAACAGCGCCGAATCCTGGACGAGGGCAAACGCGCCTTCGTCCTCAACCGCGCGCTGTTCACCGAGCTGGGCGCCGAATTCCCGACCCGTCGGCACAGCTGAAGCGGTGTTGGGCGCTCGTCCAGTCTGATACATTCCCGCCGGTAGCCGCCGCGAAACGAAGGGTCGACCGTGTCCGAAACCTCTCCTGCCGGGCGGGAATCCGCCGGCGAATTCCCGGTGATCGTCGTCGGTGCCGGTCTGGCGGGTCTCGTCGCCACCTACGAACTGACCAAGGCCGGACACCGGGTACTCGTCCTCGACCAGGAGAACCGGAACAACCTCGGCGGGCAGGCATTCTGGTCACTGGGCGGCCTGTTCTTCGTGGACAGTCCCGAACAGCGGCGGCTGGGTATCCACGATTCCTACGAACTGGCACTCCAGGACTGGCTGGGGTCGGCCGGATTCGACCGTGACGACGAAGACCACTGGGCCCGGCAGTGGGCCGAAGCGTATGTCCGTTTCGCGGCCACCGAGAAGCGGGACTACCTCTACGACCTCGGCCTGCGGGTGACCCCGCTGGTCGGCTGGGCCGAACGCGGTGGCGGTCTCGCCGACGGGCACGGCAATTCGGTGCCGCGCTTCCATATCTCCTGGGGCACCGGCCCCGGCGTCCTGGAAGCCTTCCTGAACCCGGTTCTGGAGGCGGAACGCAACGGGCTGGTGCGGTTCGCGTTCCGGCACCGGGTCGACGAACTGATACTGGACGACGGCACCGTCACCGGAGTGCGTGGCAGCGTTCTGGAGCCGACCGAACTGGCTCGCGGGGTCGCGTCCTCGCGCACCGTGACCGGCGAGTTCGACCTCCGCGCGGAGGCGGTGGTGGTGACCTCCGGCGGTATCGGCCACAACCACGACATGATCCGCCGGAACTGGCCGGCCGACCGGCTCGGACCGGTACCGCGCACCATGATCTCGGGCGTCCCCGCGCATGTGGACGGCCGGATGCTCGGTATCTCCGAGGAGGCCGGCGCGGCGCTGGTGAACCGGGACCGGATGTGGCACTACACCGAGGGCATCAACAACTGGGATCCGATCTGGCCCGATCACGCGATCCGGATCATCCCCGGCCCGTCGTCACTGTGGTTCGACGCGACCGGCACCCGGCTCCCGGCACCGTGCTTCCCCGGGTTCGACACCAACTCCACCATGAAGGCCATCCTGGCCACCGGGTACGACTATTCCTGGTTCGTGCTGACCCAGTCGATCATCGAGAAGGAGTTCGCGCTGTCGGGGTCCGAGCAGAACCCCGATATCACCAGTAAGGATCGGCTCGCCACGGTCCGCAGCCGTTTCACCAAGGGCGCACCCGCCCCCGTGGAGGCGTTCAAAGAACACGGGGTCGATTTCGTGGTCGCCGATACCCTGCGCGAGCTGGTCGACGGGATGAACGAACTGAGCCGCGGTCCGGTACTGGACTACACCGGGATGGAACGACAGATCGTGGCCCGGGACCGCGAGATCACCAATAAGTTCAGCAAGGACGCGCAGGTGACCGCGATCCACAACGCCCGCACCTTCTTCGGTGACAGGACCGCGCGGGTGGCGAAACCACACCGGATCCTGGATCCCGCCGCCGGGCCACTGATCGCGGTACGGCTCAATGTCTTGACCCGTAAGACCCTGGGCGGGCTGCAGACCAATCTGGATTCGCAGGTGATGCGTCCGGACGGCACCGCGCTGCCAGGTCTGTACGCCGCCGGAGAGGTCGCCGGATTCGGTGGCGGCGGTGTACACGGCTACAACGCGCTGGAGGGAACCTTCCTCGGCGGTTGCATCTTCTCCGGCCGGGCGGCGGGCCGGGCGCTCGCGGCCGCTCTCGGCACGGCCTGACCCGTCCCGCGGTCCCGGCCACCGCGCCGGGATCGCGACGGGTCAGTCCCGCGAGAGCAGTCGGCCGGCCTCGGCGGCCAGCGCGGCCAGCTGCCGGGCCTGGCGCGCGGTGTCGATACCGGGACGCCCGGCCCCGATCCGGGTGGCCAGCGACAGAGCCGCGACCGCGACACCGCGGCGCCGTACCGCCACCGCCACACATCCGATACCGGGGACCGCCTCCTCGTTGTCCACCGCGACGCCCTGGCGGCTGCGGATCCGCGCCAGTTCCCGATGCAGTTCCAGGCGGTCGCCGATGGTGCGCGGGGTGAGCCGCGGCAGCTGCTCGCGTAACGAGGTCTCCACGACACCGGGGTCGAGGCCGGCCAGCAGCGCCTTGCCGAGCGCGGTACTGTGCGCCGGCAGCCGGCCGCCGATGCGGGTGGGTACCGTAGCGCTCTGCCGGCCGCCGGTTTTATCGAGATAGACGATATCGCGGCCGTCGAGGACACCGAGATGTCCCACCGATCCGATGCGCTGGCACAGTTCGTGCAGCAGCGGACCGATCACGGTGCGCAGTTCGTTGTGCCCGGCGGCGAGCCCACCGAGTTCCAGTGTGCGCAGGCCCAGCCGGTACCCGCCCGGCGAATGCGCGAGCCAGCGCAGCCGGATCATCTGATCCAGGATCCGGTGCACCGTCGAGCGCGGAAGCCCGGTACGTTCCACCAGATCGTGCAGGGTGAGTACCGGTGTCGCGGGCGCGAACGCGTCCAGGATCAGCGTCATCCGCTCGATCATCGCCACCGGCGGCGCCGGACGTGCCTGCTGCCCCGCGCCCTGCCACGACCCGCCCGGATCCGGGTCGGCCAGCACCTCGACCGTCAAGACTTACCTCCATCGTGCAGCCCGGCCAGCATATGCGCAGCGAACCGGACCTCTACCACGGTGCCCCGTTCCGGCCCTGCGCAAACCATCACAGCCATATTCAGCCCGGCATGAACGGGGCGTTGAAGACACTGCACAGCCATCGGCCGTCCACCAGCTCCATCACGGCGGACACCGACAGATCGCGTGGCGTCTCCGCCGCGCCGGGTTCGGCATTGAGGGTGGTGAGCTGCACCTGGACCTCCGCCCGGGTGTCGTTATCGCTCATGGTGGCCGCGCAGGCGGCGTCACCGGCCCGGGAGCGTTCCGGATCGGCGGCGATCAGCATCCGGACCATCGGCACCACCGTGGCCGCCTGAGTTTTCCACTGGCCCGTCGCGCCTGCCTGCACCTGTTGTTCCCAGCCCGCCGGATCGTCGTAGTCGTAGGTGGCGACCAGAGCGGTGTACTCGCAGGCAGCCTGTTCGGCCGCGGCCTTCGCATCGGCCGGCGGGCCGGGGGTGTCACCGGCGTCGGCGCCACCGGAACGGAGGACACCGGTGAGCCATACCGCCGTGCCGAAGAGCGCGAGCACGAGCGCCCCGGCGACCGCCGCCGGCCACCGGCGGCGAGTGCGCCGCGGTGCGAACTCCGAGCGCGGCACCGGCGGTGCCGCCACGACCGCCGGCATGGTCACGGCCGGTTCGGTGAGTGCCCGCCGCGCCGCCGCGGCGAGTTCGCCGCAACTGGCGAACCGTTCGTACCGGTTCTTGGCCATGGCGCGGGCGATCACCGCGTCGAACCCCCACGGCAGTCCCGGATCGACCTCGGAGGGCCGCGGTACCGGCGCGTTGAGATGGGCGTTGATGAGTGCGCCGGTCGTCGCCGCCGGATAGGGCAGCCGGCCGGTCAGCATGTAGTAGAGGGTGCAGCCCAGCGAGTACACATCAGCGCGCCGGTCGATATCGGCGCGCATCTCGAACTGTTCCGGCGCCGCGTAGTGAAAGCTCACGTACAGCTCGCCGGTACGGGTGAGTCCGTCGGCGCGATCGAGGGCCTTCGCGATCCCGAAATCGGAGAGGTACACCTGTTGCCGGCTACCCCAGGCCAGCAGGATGTTGGCGGGTTTGACATCGCGGTGCAGCACCCCGGCGGCGTGGGCGTGATCGAGGGCCCGGGCCGTCTCCTCGGTGATCCGCACCGCGTGGTCGGGACGCACCGGCCCGTGGCGCAGTACCGCCGCGACATCGGTGCCCTCGATGTACTGGATGGCCATCCAGAGCCGGCCGCTCTCCTCGCCGCGGGCGTACACCGCGACGATATTCGGATGCGACAGGCGGGCGACCATATCGGCCTCGCGCAGGAAGCGGGCCCGGACGTCACTGTCGTCACCGGCGACCGGGGTCAGCAGTTTGAGTGCCACCGGGCGTGGGAGATCACGGTCGTGGGCCAGGTAGACCTCACCCATCCCGCCGGCACCCAGGAGTCGTTCGATGCGATAGCCGGCGAAGACCCCGCCCGGTTCGAGTACGCCCTTCACGCCGCGGGGAGCCCGGGCCACCCGTAGGGCTGGGGTCCGGGTGCGATTCCGGCCCGCCGGGGCTCCGGGGCCTCCGGCCCCCGGGCGGCCGGCCGGGACTGCCGGCCGTGTTCGCGGCGAAAGGCCTCCATATCCATCCACCGCACCTGCTGCACCAGCTCTTCGAGCTGTTCGGCGGGCAGGAATCCGGCCTGCGAGTGGACCAGCAGGCCCTCACGGAAGGCCATCACCCAGGGATAGCGGTCGACCTGACCGGCAGCGGCCAGGCCCGGTTCGGCCTCGGCTTCCACGGTGGCGTGCACGATATCGCGGTGGGTCTCCGACGAGGCCTCGTAGACGGGGGCGAACCGGGTACACCAGCCGCACCAGGTCGCCCAGAAGTCCACCAGCACGATGTGATTGGTGGCCACGACCGTCTGGAAGTTCTGCTGGGTCAGTGGCGTCGTCGACATTCCCGTCCTCCCGGCGGCCCGAGCCGACCGCCCCGCGTCCATGCACCCCGTCCCGAGAATCGTCGCACGAACGGGTACCGGCCGCCGGTCGAAACGTCACTCCCGGACCGCCGATAACCGGGGAGCCTACGCGGCGGGACGTGGTCCACTCCCGGCCGGTCGACGGTGGATACCGCGCCCCGGCGGGCGGGTGCGCCGTCCTCGACCTATAACGTGTTCTCATGAGCGAAAACGAGGCCGGGACCGCACTCCCCAGTGCCGAGCACCACGAGGGCGGGTTCCGGCCGATGTCGGAGCTGATGGACGCGGTCCGCTCGGTCGATACCAGCCGGGGCGGACCGCACTACGGCGAGTTCGTCGAACAGGTCCGCACGCTCATGGACCGAGCCCGGCTGGCGACCCCGCCCGACGAGTTCGTCCTCGAGGCCGCCGGAATCCTGGAGAAACTGAACGATCGCCTCAGCGGGTATATCGGCGAAGAATGGGACGCACCGGGCTGGACCCGTTTCGATCTGCCCTCCCGTGGCAATGTGACCCTGCCGCCGTACTGGGTCGACAAGGTCGACCGGGACGGCGTGGAGGCACGGATCACCTACCGGACCTTCCACCTGGGCGGGAACGCGGCGGCGCACGGCGGCTACATCTCCCTGGGATTCGACGATCTGATGGGCCTGGCGGGCTCGGCCCATTCCGGGGCGGTCACCAGGACCGCGTCGCTGACCGTGGACTATCGGTCGATCACTCCGCTCAACCGGGAACTGGCGCTACGCGCCTGGGCCGAACGGCAGGAGGGACGCAAGGTGTGGATCAAGGCGACGCTGCACGACGGCGAGCGGCTCTGCGCCGAAGCGCACGGACTGTTCATCGTGCTCAACCCGGGACAACCCTGACCCTGCTCCGGTGCGGGCGGCAGGGGTTCCGGTCGGTCACCGGGCCCCGCCGCCCCGGACCTCATTTCCGGCTGCCGCCGGGATAGTGCTCGGCCAGATACGGCGCGAATGCCTCGTCGACCCGGTCGGGGTCGAGCCCGAAATCCGCCAGCGCGTATTTGTGCGCGGGCCGCGCCGCGCCCGAGGTGGATTCACCGTGCAGATCGGCCATCCGGGCACGGGCGGTATCGGTGAACTCGATACCGAAATGGGTGTAGATCCGTTCGACAGTGCCCAGCGGGTCGGTGACGAAATCCTCGTAGTAGACATCGCAGAACCGGTCGGCCGGATGTTTCGCGCGGTCGCCGAGGAAGGTCCGCGCTCCCCGTGACCACAGTTCGAGCTGCGCCTCCCCCACCACCGGGCCGCGGAACTTGTCCGACCAGCCCGCCGTCGCCTGTTCGTTGAGACTGCATACCGAGGCGATGATGGTGCGCGGCAGGCGATGCATCTGGATCACCAAGGCGTCCGGATACACCGCCAGCAGCGCGTCGAGGGCGAACAGATGGCTCGGGTTCTTCAGCACCCAGCGCCGGTCCGGATCATTGAGCCCGATCAGCTGCAGGTTCTTGCGGTGACGGGCATAGGCCGGGGTCCAGTCCTGATCGCGCAGCCATTCGGAGTACCGGGGCAGATAGCCCAGGCATTCGTAGGAGATCGACATGGCCGACTGCCGCAGCAGCTGCCAGCACTCCTCCACCTGATCGGCCGAGATGTGGTGCACGCCCATGAATTCCGGATGCTCGATATGGTGCTGCTCGTAACCGGCCTGCAGGCGCTGGAACACCGGATCCTGTTCCCAGGTCTCCCGCGGCGGGCGGGGCTGCGGCATCTCGGTCAGCCACATCTCCAGGCCCTGATGGCCCGGATCCGCGGTGAGGAGGCGGTGCACGGCCGTGGTGCCCGACCGGGGCAGTCCGGTGACGAAGATCGGGCGTTCGACCGGCACCTCGGCATACTGCGGATACTGTTTCCAGCCGGCCTCGCTCAGCGAGCGCGCGATGAGCGCGCCGCGCAGGAACGCGCGGTTGATCTTATTGCCGAACGGGGTGAGTTCGGCGTCCCGTTCGTAGGATTCCAGGAGCACCGACAACCCGGTGCGGTAGTCGTCGGCGCCGAAATCGTCGAGACCGGTCACCTTGGTGGCGGAGGCGTGCAGATCGTCGATCGTGCCGACGTCTTCCCTGCCGATCATTTCTCGTTACTCCTCAGTGGTGGAATTCGCCGCAGTTCACATCGAGACAGGTTCCGGTGATCGCCCGGGACATCTCGGAGGCGAAGAAGACGACGGCGTCGGCGATCTCGTCGGGTTCGGGCAACCGCCGCAGATCGATATCGGCGGCGGTCTCGGTGTACACGTCGGCGGCGGTGACGCCGCGTTCCTTGGCCAGGTAGTCGAAATACCATTTCAGCGTGTCGGCCCAGATCCAGCCCGGAGCCACCGAATTCACCCGGATACCGCGCGGACCCAGCTCGGTCGCCAGGCTCTGCGCCAGGGCCAGTAGCGTGGTCTTGGTCATCTTGTACGGACCGTAGGGCTGCCGCGAATGCCGCAGTACCGCCGAATTGATCATCACCACCGAACCCTTGTTCTCGGCGAGTGCGGGGGCGAACAGTCGCGTCAGCCGCAGTGCGGCGAAGACGTTGGTTTCCAGGCTGGTGCGCAGATCATCGAAGGCGACCTCGGCGAGGTCGACCATCGGCGGCATGGCGAAGGCATTGTTCACCAGCGCGTCGACCCGCCCGAACTCTTCCTGGGCGGCGGTCACCAGGTTCTGCGCGGCCGCGTCGTCGGTGATATCGGTCGGCACCACCAGGGCGCGCCGGCCCAGTTCCTCGATCTCCGCGGCGACCTTGCGCAACCGCTTCTCGGTGCGCGAGGCCAGCACGATATCCGCCCCGGCTTTCGCACTCTGCACCGCGATCGCCTGGCCGAGCCCCGGCCCGATACCGGAGACGACGACGACCTTGCCCGCCAGCACGGTGTTCTGTGCCGCCATCAGCCCAGCATCCTCTCCGCCACCGCCGCCTGGCGGCCGGCGATCCGGGCCCGCCAGTCCTCGGGGGTGATCCGCGATTCCTTGTAGTACGGCAGCCGGTCCGGCAGTTCGTCGAAGGACACCAGTTCCACCGCCGGGCCGTCCTCGGGTGTCATCTCCCGGGACAGCCGCTGCCACCGGAATTGCAGGTAGGCGCGGTCGTGGCCGGTGCGCTCGATCCAGTTGACCAGGCCGGGATCGCGTTCGCTGATCACCAAGCGGATCATGCCGTCGGGATCGACGTTCGCCTGGTCGGCGTTGAGGCTGGTCTGGTGGTTGATGTAGTCCAGCGAGAGGTACCACATGCTGCCCAGCTGGAAGCCCTGGTAAGGGGCGTCGGATTTCGGCACGGTCAGGATCATCACCTGGTCGCCGGTGAGTTCGTAGTGCCCGACCGAGGAGAACTGGGTGGACAGCCCGCCGGGGGTGCGGCGCGGTTCGGTCATGGTGTTGACCGGCAGGTTCAGGTAGAACCACTCCGGGAAGGCCAGGAAGGTTTTCAACCGCGAGACCAGCATCTTGCCCGCGATCTCGAACCGTTTGGCCATGAGGTCGTTCGTGATCGGCGGCGGCGCGGTACCGGCGGTATCGACCTTGCGGATCCGGACGGTGCCCGCCTTCTCGTTCGCCCAGTCGCCGTAGACCTCGCGCACCGCGAGCATGGTGGCATCCGGGGCGAGCTGAATATGGTTGCGGCCGCCCGGTCCGGGCCCCAGGGTCAGTTCATAGCTGCCGTCGGCGGCGATATCGAGGGAGCGGTCGTCGAAGGCGGTTTCCCCGCCGGGGACCTCGCTCGGCGAATAGTTGCCGTTGAGCACCTGGAAGCTCAGGTCACGGGTGGTCCCGCGGGTTCCGGTGACCACGTATTCGGCGTCGGGCCGCAGATTGGCGTGCCAGTAGAGGGTGTCCGGGTTGTCCAGGCCCATCTTGGTGTAGGGCCCGGTGGAGGTCACGAAGAACGGGAAATCCTTCTCGAAGGACCATGCCATCTGGATCGAGGCGCGGATACTGCCCGCGAGATAGTCGTAGCCCTCGGCGAGATCCTGTTCGGTGCGGATATGGGGGGCACTCTTGATGATTTCCTCGGCGGCGGCGATCGAGTCCGCGAACGGCTGGGTCAGCACGATACTCCCGGTGTTCCATATATGTACCGCCCTGGTACATTGCGATACCGAGAAGATTAGAACCTGTTCTAGGAGTGGTCAATGGCAGCGGGTCGGTCAGCAGATATATCGGAGGTTCGCGACGTCGGCCGGCGCTCCGCTCCCACCCAGCGTGTCGTTCAGGTGCTCGATTACGTCGTCGCCCGCCGCGGTCGCCGCGCCGGACTCTCCGAAATGGCCCGCGACCTGGGCCTGGCCAAACCCACCTGCCTGGGCATCCTCACCGAGCTCACCGCCGCCGGCTACCTGACCCGCGATCCGCGCACCCGCGAATACGGCCCCGGTCCGGCCCTCATCGCCGCGGGCCGGGTCGCCCAGCAGAGTTTCTCCATCGCGGCACTGGCCCATCCCGAACTGGAACTATTGAGCGCGACCTACGGCACCACCTGCACCGCATCGGCCGTCGTCGGCGAGCGGATCAGCGTCCTGGACAGCGCCGGACCGGCACTGGTACAGGTCGGGGCGACGTACCGATTCGCACCGCCGGTCGGTCTCATGTACGTGCTGTGGGATACCGAGGCCGCCTTCGATGCCTGGCTGGGCACCACACCGACGGTGCCGCTGCGCCAGGACGAGACCCTGCTGCGCCGGATCGTGGCCGAATGCCGGGACCGCGGCTACCTGGTGGAGAGCATGACCGGCGCGGGGCGGCAGCTGTACTCGCTCCTGGCCGGGGTGGCCGGGCACGACCTGCCCGACCAGTTGCGCACCGCCGTCGCCGAACTTGTCACCACCCTCGGCGAGCGGGTCTATCTGGGCTCCGACCTGCGACCCCGGAAGGAGCATCCGGTGAGCCTGCTGGCCGCCCCGACCTACGACGCCGACGGTCGCCAGCAGCTGGTGCTCACCATGTACGTCGGGAAACCGATCACCGGGGCCGAGATCACCCGCCGGGGCGCCGCCCTGGTGGCCGCCGCGGACGCCGTGACCGCCGCAGCGGGTGGGCGGCCTCCAGCAAACCGTTGACCGCGCATAGAAACGTGTTCTAGTTTTTAAGCGTGAGCCAGCACACGAAGTCGGCGGCGAGTACCTACGAGCTCTCGCATCAGGCCGCACTCGAGGCCGAATCCGTCCATATCCTCCGGGAGGTGGCCGCAACCTTCGAACGTCCGGTCCTGCTGTTCTCCGGCGGCAAGGACTCCGTGGTGATGCTGCACCTGGCCACCAAGGCGTTCTGGCCGGCACCGGTCCCGTTCCCGATCCTGCACATCGACACCGGGCACAACTTCGACGAGGTGATCGAGTATCGCGACGCGGCCGTCGCGAAGTACGGATTACGCCTGCTCGTCGGCCGGGTGCAGGATGATATCGATGCCGGTCGCGTCACCGAGGACACCGGCCCCCGGGGCAGCCGCAACCGGCTGCAGACCGCCACCCTGCTGCGCTCGCTGCGCGAGGGCCGGTTCGACGCGGTCTTCGGTGGCGCCCGGCGCGACGAGGAGAAGGCACGAGCCAAGGAACGGGTCTTCAGCTTCCGCGACGAGTACGGCCAATGGGATCCGCGCCGGCAACGCCCGGAACTGTGGAACCTTTACAACGGTAAACACCGCCCCGGCGAACATATCCGCGTCTTTCCGCTGTCCAACTGGACCGAACTCGATATCTGGACCTATATCGCGAGCGAGGGCATCGACCTACCGCCGCTGTACTACGCGCACCGCCGCCCGGTGGTGCAGCGCGACGGCATGCTGCTGGCGCATACCCGGTTCCTGACCCTGCTCGACGGCGAGGAACCGCACGAGGCCCTGGTGCGGTTCCGCACCGTGGGCGATGCCACCTGCACCGGATGCGTGGAATCCACCGCCGCCACCCCCGCCGAGGTCGTCGAGGAAGTCGCGACGGCACGGGTCACCGAACGGGGCGCGACCCGCGCCGACGACCGGATCTCCGAGGCCGGGATGGAAGACCGTAAACGAGAGGGCTACTTCTGATGAGCACCCTGCTGCGCCTGGCCACCGCGGGCAGCGTCGACGACGGGAAGTCCACGCTGATCGGACGGCTCCTCTTCGATTCCAAAACCTTGTTCACCGATCAGCTCGACGCGGTCGAACGCACCAGCCGCGATCGCGGTGAGGACTATCCCAATCTCGCGTTGCTCACCGACGGATTGCGCGCGGAACGTGAGCAGGGCATCACGATCGATGTCGCACACCGCTACTTCGCCACGCCCCGGCGCAAATTCATCATCGCCGACACACCGGGACATGTGCAGTACACCCGCAATATGGTCACCGGCGCCTCGACCGCGGACCTCGCGCTCATCCTGGTCGACGCCCGGCACGGGGTGGTCGAGCAGACCCGGCGGCACGCGTTCCTGGCGTCACTGCTGGGAGTCCCGCACCTGGTGCTGTGCGTCAACAAGATGGATCTGGTGGGCTATTCGAAGCAACGCTTCGACGAGATCCGTGCGGACTTCGCCGGGTTCGCGTCCCGGCTGCAGATCGCGGATCTGACCTTCATCCCCATGTCGGCGCTGCACGGCGACAATATCGTGCACCGCAGCACCACCATGGACTGGTACGAGGGCACACCGCTGCTGCACCACCTCGAAGAGGTGCATATCGCCTCGGACCGCAACCTCATCGACGCCCGATTGCCGGTGCAGTACGTGATCCGCAGTCACACCCCGGATTTCCGCGGATACGCGGGTTCGGTCGCCAGCGGTGTGTGGTCGCCCGGCGACGAGATCACCGTACTGCCCTCGGGACTCACCACCACGGTCACCGGCATCTGGGGACCCGGCGGGGTGCCGCTCGACCAGGCGTTCCCGCCGCAGGCGGTCACCGTCGCGCTCGCCGATCAGCTCGATATCGGACGCGGCGATATGCTCTGCCGCCCCGCCAACCGCCCGCAGGTGAGCCGCGATCTGGACACCATGGTGTGCTGGTTCAGTGACGAGGCCGAGATGCGCCCCGGCGCCTCCTACACGGTCCGGCACACCACCCGCAGTGTGCCCGCGCAGATCCGTTCACTGGACTACCGGCTCGATGTGAACACACTGCACCGGGACGAGAACGCGCCCGCGCTGTCGCTCAACGAGATCGGCCGGGTGCAGCTGCGGACGCGGCAGCCGTTGCAGTTCGACCCCTATCGCCGCAACCGCACCACCGGTAGTTTCCTGCTCGTCGACGAGGTCACCGGAGATACGGTCGGCGCCGGGATGATCACCGGCCCGAGCCTGCCGTCGTCGCGGGTGGTCTGGCATGCCAGCGCCGTCGAACGGTCGGAGCGCGCGACCCGCGGGCTGACCGTCTGGCTCACCGGGCTGTCGGGGTCCGGGAAATCGTCGGTGGCGGTGGAACTCGAGCGGCGCCTGGTCGCCGCCGGACGCCCGGCCTTCCTCCTCGACGGCGACAATCTGCGCCACGGCCTCAATTCGGATCTGGGTTTCAGTGCGGCCGATCGCACCGAGAACATCCGCCGGGTGGGCGAGGTCGCCCGGTTGTTCGCCGAATCCGGGACCGTCGCCATCGTCTCGCTCATCAGCCCCTACCGGGCCGACCGGGAGCGGGCGCGCGCGACCCACGACTCCGCCGGGATCACCTTCGTCGAGGTTTTCGTGGACACTCCGCTGGAGGTCTGCGAGGCCCGGGATCCCAAGGGTCTCTACGCGAAGGCCCGGGCCGGTGAGGTTCGCGGTTTCACCGGTATCGATGACCCCTACGAGGCGCCGTCCGCACCGGCGCTGGTCCTGCGTCCGGAGGACGGAGACCCGGCCGCGATGGCCGCCGCGATCCTGGCGCTGCTGGCCCGGGAGGAAAGCGCCTGAGACATGCGGCGTGAGAACAGGCGAGCGCCGTCGGCGGCCCGTGGCGGCCGACGGCGCTCGCCGGTTCCCCGGGGTGCGCGCCTCGGATTCATTCGGCCCGCGGGGTCACCGGCAGTGCCTCGCCCGAGGTATCGGCGATCTCCCGCAACCGATCGGCCGGTGTGCCCAGCCGGCTGAGCTGGATGAGTCCCTGAGCCATCACCACGACACCGGCACTGCGCGCGGACAGAGTTGCGGCGTCGGTCTCGGCCCCCGGACGGTTCGCCAGCCCCTCGGCGACACCGGCTTCCATGGCCGCGGTCGTGCGGTGACCGATGGCGACGACCTCCGGCATCCGCAGGCCCAGTTGCGCGATGCTGTTGAGCATCAGGCAGCCGCGCCGATCCGGCTGTCCGGCGCAGTCGTCGATGATCGCGCGCAGCAGGGCCCGGACCGCGTCACGAGCGGAACCGGGCGCACCGGTGATCACCTCGCGGACGAACCGGGCCCGCTGGTCGCAGTACCGCTCGAAAGCGGCGAGGAACAGTCCGCGCTTGCTGCCGTAGGCGGCATAGATACTGCCGTTGCCGACTCCGGTCGCCGCCGAGACATCCCCCACCGACGTATCGTCGAACCCGCGCGACCAGAACAGTTCCGTGGCCACCTCCAGCAGGCGCGGCTCATCGAACTGCCGTGGACGTCCCATGCGCTCACCGTACCGATCCTGCTGCGATATGCCCCACACCGCTTGTTATGGAGGGACGGCTCCAGAATACTCGCAGCATGGTCTCCGATACCGCCCACCCCAGCCGAAGGCGCATGTGCATCCTGGTCTTCGACGGGGTGAAGGCACTCGACTTCGTGGGCCCCGCCGAAGTCTTCGTCGAAGCCAACCAAGCCGCCCCCGGATACGAGGTGGTCCTGGTCTCCCCGGACGGCACCAGTGTGCAGACCTCGCTCGGGGCGCGGATCGAAGTGAGTGCCGCGGCCGCCGATGCCGGTCGCTTCGACACCGTGATCATTCCGGGCAGTGAACTGCCCCCGTCGAAATTCGTGACGCCCGAGGTACTGGCAGCGGCGCGGCGGCTGTCCTGGCACACCCGGCGACTCGCGTCCATCTGCAGCGGCGCCTTCGTATTGGCCGAACTCGGAGTTCTCGACGGCCGCCGGGCCACGACCCACTGGAAATACGCCGCCGACCTGGCCCGCCGCTATCCGGCGGCCACGGTGGAGCCGGATGCGATCTTCGTCCGCGACGGCAACATGTACAGCTCGGCCGGTGTCGCGGCGGGTATCGATCTGGCGCTGGCGATCGTCGAGGAGGACCACGGCGCCGATATCGCCCGGCGGATCGCACAGTTGATGGTGGTTCCCATGCAGCGCGCGGGCGGACAGTCACAGTTCTCGGCGTCACTGACCGGGCCGCTGCCCCGGAGCCCGCTGGTGCGCACGGTTGTGGACCTGATCTGCGCGGACCCCGCCTTCCCGCACACCGTCCAGACGCTGGCCGAGCACGCCCGGGTCAGCGTCCGCCACCTCACCCGGCTCTTCCGCGCCGAACTCGAACACTCCCCCGCCGAATACGTGGCCTTCATCCGCTTCGGGGTGGCGCGCGATATGTTGCACGCCGGCCGTACGGTCACCGAGGCCGCCATGGCGGCTGGCTACGGCAGTAGCGAAGCCCTGCGGCGCGCGTTCGTGGCCCGCCTCGGCATCTCGCCGCGCAAGTACCAGCAGCAGTTCCGATCCACGGGCGCGACCTCGGCCCCGGCACTCGAGATCGCTGCCGCCGCGTCCTGATCGGGGGGTTTCACGGCCGGTAGCGAGGGGCGTGAAAGGGACCCGGCGGCCGAAGCTGGATCCGGCGCACAACAACGGCGCCGAACCCAGCGACAGAGAGAACCCCCGATGTCCCTCGCACCGACCATCGTCCTCGTCCACGGCGCCTTCGCCGACGCCTCCAGCTGGCATCCGGTCATCGAGCGATTGCTCGCGGACGGTCACCGGGTCGCCGCACCACCGGTGGCCGGGCGCAGCCTGGCCGCCGACGCGGACCAGATCCGCGCCTTCGTCGAACGGATCGACGGGCCGGTCCTGCTGGCGGGGCACTCCTACGGCGGCGCCGTGATCACGGTCGCCGGAACAGCCGGCAACGTCATCGGGTTGGTCTACGTCTCCGGGTATGCCCTGGAAGTCGGCGAGAGCCTCGGACAGTTGCAGGGCGGCTTCCCCGATTCCGCACTCGCCGCACACCTCGTCTACACACCGGCTGCCGCCGAGCCCGGTGGCGAACCGGGAACTGATGTCTGGGTGGATCCAGCCGCTTTCCCGGAGGTTTTCGCGGCCGGTCTGGATCCACGAACCGCACAGGCACTGGCGGTTTCCCAGCGACCGCTGTCGGGGGCCGCGTTCGCCGAGCCGGCCGGCGCCGCGGCCTGGAAGACGAAACCGGGCTGGGGCATCGTCTCCGCGGCCGACCACACCATCAACCCCGATGTCGAACGGTACGGCTACCGCCGCGCCGGCCTGCGCTCGATCGTCGAGATCGACGCACCGCATCTGGTCATGCACACCCACCCCGGCGAGGTCGCCGGGGTCATCACCGGCGCGCTCACCGAGCTCGCCTGACCCTCTCCCACGGATCGACCCCACGAAAGGACATCGCACCATGACCGGAAATCCGCTGAACATTTCCCTGGAGCAGGCCGCGCAGGAGTTCGTCGATGCGACCTCACAACCTCCGTTCCTCTACCAGTTGCCGCCGGAGGAGGGCCGTAAAGCGGTGGATTCGGTACAGGATTCGCCCATCGACAAACCCGAGGTCGACGAGGAGTGGATCACCGTCGAGGGCGGGCCCACCGGTGCGGTCCGGGCCCGGATCGTGACCCCGCCCGGCGCGACGGGCCCGCTGCCCGTGATCGTCTACACCCACGGCGCCGGCTGGGTTTTCGGCGACGCCCACACCCACGACCGGCTGGTACGCGATCTCGCGGTCGGTGCCGGGGCGGCGGTCGTCTTCCCGGAATACGACCGCTCACCCGACGTGCGCTACCCCGTCGCCAACGAACAGTCCTACCGGGTCGCCCAGTGGGTGAGCACGCACGGTGCGGAGAAGGGGCTCGATCCGGCCCGGATCGCGGTCGCGGGGGATTCGGTCGGCGGCAATATGGCAATCGCGCTGACCCTGATGGCCAAGGAACGCGGCGATATCTCCTTCGTCCAGCAGGTGCTGTTCTACCCCGTCACCGACGCCGCGTTCGATACCGGTTCCTACCGGCAGTTCGCCGAGGGCTACTTCCTCACCCGCGACGGCATGCAGTGGTTCTGGGACCAGTACACGACCAGCGAGGCCGACCGGGCCCAGATCACGGCTTCCCCGCTACGCGCCACCCGCGAGCAACTCCGGGGACTGCCGCCCGCCCTGGTGATCACCGCCGAGGCCGATGTCCTGCGTGACGAAGGTGAGGCCTTCGCGGGCAGGCTCCGGGACGCGGGGGTACCGGTGATCCAGACCCGCTACGGCGGCATCGTCCACGATTTCGTGATGGTCAACTCGATGCACGCAACGCAGGCCGCGCAGGCCGCGGTCTCCCAGGCCGTCGGGGTGCTGCGCGGGGCGCTGCACCCCGCCTGACGCCGCGATATCTGCACGCCGCACCTGATATACGCCCTGCCGTGCCGGCCCTTCTCGCTCCCGTTCGGAGGGCCGGCACAGGCAGGAGGTCTCGTCTCGCCGATGCGGAGACAACGAGTCCCGGGCCGGGCCCGCCGTGCACTCCACCGGCCGGACGGCGGTACCCGTACTTTCTTCTGGGCCGGCGCGCCAGGCCACCCAGGCGCTCCGGCCCGCGCCCGGAACCACGCTTTTCCGCCCCCGGTACCGACCGCGATCGCTACCCTCGAACCCGGTCGGCGGCGCTGGTGAGCCGCAGGATCCGCGGGCCCGGCCCCGGTGCCGTGATTTGATACTCTGGCGATAACTTGTACCGAAAAGGTGGTTATGCGGTCTACTCTGCTGTCCCGGCGCGACCTCGAGTTCCTGCTGTACGAATGGCTCGACGTCGAGGAGCTGACGCGGCGACCGCGCTTCTCCGACCATTCGCGCCAAACCTTCGACGCGGTACTCGAGCTGAGCGAACAGCTGGCCACCAAGCACTTCGCCACCCACAACAAGCTCAACGACGCCCACGAACCCACCTTCGACGGCGAAACGGTCACCCTGATCCCGGAGGTGCGGGCGGCACTGACCGCGTTCGCCGAGGCGGGCATGGTCGGGGCGACCATGGACACCGGCCTCGGCGGCGCGCAACTCCCGGCCGCGGTCGCCCAGGCCGCGTTCGCCTGGTTCCACGCCGCCAACCCCGGCACCAGCGCCTATCCGCTGCTCACCATCGGCAACGCCAATCTGCTCATCGCGCACGCCGGCGCGGAGGTGGTGCAGCGTTTCGTCCCACCCATGCTCGAGGGCCGATTCTTCGGCACCATGTGCCTGTCCGAACCCCAGGCCGGTTCCTCGCTCGCCGATATCGTCACCCGGGCCGAACCGCGCGACGACGGCACGTACCGGGTGTTCGGCACCAAGATGTGGATCTCCGGCGGCGATCACGAACTCGGCGAGAACATCGTGCATCTGGTGCTGGCCAAGATCCCGGGCGGCCCGGCGGGCACCAAGGGGATCTCACTGTTCGTGGTACCGCGGTTCCTGGTCGGCGCGGACGGCACGCTCGGTGAGCGCAACGATGTCGCGCTGGCCGGGCTCAACCACAAGATGGGTTTCCGCGGCACGGTCAACACGGTGCTCAACTTCGGGGAAGGCCGCTGGACTCCCGAGGGGTCGGCCGGCGCGATCGGCTATCTGGTGGGCGAACCCCATCAGGGCCTGAAGTACATGTTCCATATGATGAACGAGGCCCGCGCCGGCGTCGGGCTCGTCGCCGCCGCACTGGGCTACACCGGCTACCTCGAATCCCTGGACTACGCCCGCGCCCGGCCACAGGGTCGCACCAAGGGGGCCGCCGATCCCACCTCGCCGCAGCGCCCGATCATCGAACACGCCGACGTCAAACGGATGCTACTGGCGCAGAAGAGCTATGCCGAGGGCGGTCTGGCCCTGGTGCTCTACTGCGCCCGGCTCATCGACGAGCAGCGCACCGCCGAAACCGAGGAGCAGCGCCGTACCCTGACCCTGCTGCTGGACATCCTCACCCCGATCGCCAAGAGCTGGCCCTCGCAATGGTGTCTGGCCGCCAACGACCTCGCCATCCAGGTGCTCGGCGGTTACGGCTACACCCGCGAGTACAACGTCGAGCAGCACTACCGCGACAACCGTCTCAACCCGATCCACGAGGGTACGCACGGAATTCAGGGCCTGGACCTGCTGGGCCGCAAGGTGACCCAGCAGTCCGGCGCGAGCCTGCGCGAACTCGACACCCGGATCCGCGCCACCCTCGCCGCCGCCCAGGAACTCGACGACGACGCGGCCGATCTCGCCTACCGGCTGGACAAATCCTGGACCCGTCTGGTCACCGTCACCGGAAGCCTGTTCGCGGCCGGTGATATCGAGGTCGCGCTGGCGAACAGTTCGGTGTACCTCGAGGCCTTCGGTCACCATGTCGTGGCATGGATCTGGCTGGAGCAGGTGGTCGCCGCCCACGGCCGCACCGGTGATTTCTACGACGGGAAGCGCCACGCCGCGCGGTACTTCTTCCGGCACGAACTCCCCCGCACCGGACCGCAGCTGGATCTGCTGGCCGATCTGGACACCACCACCCTGGACATGCACGACACCTGGTTCTGAGCCCGCGTGCCGCCGGGCGTCCACCGCACCGGCGGCACAACGACCGCGCCGATCCGCTCCGGGACCGGATCGACGGCGCAGGGGCCTACTCGGCGAGGAGTCGGCGCCCGCTCGATCCGGGCCTGCGGCCACTGTCGTTCGGAACGGGGACTCCGACTCGATGGAACATATCGCGGTAGCGGCGCGAGGGCACGCGGGAACGGGCGCCGCCAGGTACCACGCCGGGGCATCTTCGGGGCTCGGCCCGGCGGTAGTGGCGGTCGAGGAGAAGCTCCGGGTGCGACCTGTGGCAGACTGCACACACTCCTCAGACAAGTAGCGAGGTTCACCCATGGTTTCCCAGGTACGGAGGCATCCGCTTGCCGAGCAGGCGGCCGAATTGCTGCTGGCCCGGATCCGCGCCGGCGAATGGCCGCTCGGGCACCGGCTTCCCGGTGAGACGACGCTGGCCGCACAGTTGGGCGTGGGCCGCTCGACCCTGCGCGAGGCCGTGCGCATCCTGGCGGGCAAGGGCGTACTGGCCAGCCGTCAGGGCGCCGGCGTCTTCGTGACGGCGTGCGATGTACCCGAGGACTGGGATATCGTGCTGCGCCGCGCCACCATCGCCGCGGTGGTGGAAGCGCGTATCGCCATCGAGGCGGAGGCGGCGGCCCTGGCGGCGCACCGCCGCACTCCCGCCGATCTGCGGTCCATCCGCCGCGCCCTGGCCGCGCGGGCGGGGGCGGACGGATCGGTCGCCGAACTCGTGGACGCCGATACCGCGTTCCACCGCACCGTGATCGTGGCCGCCCACAACGACGTCCTCACGCAGCTCTTCGATACGTTCCTGCCGCGGCTGCGGTTCGCGATGATCGATATGCTCGATCTCCGCCCCTTACCCTCGTCCGCCGAGGACCACGCCGCACACGAGCGTCTCACCGCGGCGATCGCCGCCCGCGATCCCGGCGCGGCCGCCCGGCACAGCCGCACCCATCTGCTCGCCATCAAGGAGGCATTCACGTGAGCACACCGGTCCTGGAGCTGACCGACGTCACCTTCCGGCGCGACGGCAACCGGATCATCGACGGTATTTCGCTGACCGTACGGGCCGGTGAGCACTGGGCCCTGCTCGGACCCAACGGCGCGGGCAAGAGCACCCTGCTCGGCTTCTGCGGCGCACGGACCCACCCCACCGGCGGCACGGTCCGGGTGCTCGGCGAACAGCTCGGCCGGGTCGAGCTGCAACGGTTGCGGCGCTCGATCGGGCACGTCGACCCACGCCACCCCCTGCGGTCACCCCTGACCGTCCACGAGGTGGCACTCACCGGACTCACCGGCACGGTGGACACACCCCTGCGCTGGACCCCGTCGGCCGAGCAGAACGCCGCCGCGACAGCCGCTCTCGACGCGGTCGGCATGGCGGGCAAGGCCGAACGGGTATGGCCGACGCTGTCCCAGGGGGAACGCGGCCGGGTACTCATCGCCCGGGCGCTGATCACCGCGCCGCGACTACTGCTGCTGGACGAACCGACCACCGGCCTGGACGTGGCGGCGCGGGAGCAGCTGCTCGCCACCGTGGATGCCCTGGATCGCACCCACCCCGGCCTCGCCTCCGTGCTGGTGACCCACCACCTCGAGGAACTGCCGACTTCCACCACCCATGCCCTGCTGATCGCCGGGGGCCGCACGGTGGCCGCCGGACCGGCGGCCGAAACCATCACCACGGCAGCGATTTCCGCGGCGTTCGATCATCCGGTGGAGGTCGGGTACGACGGCGGCCGCTGGTCCGCGCGGTCTCCGCTGGCCCAGCCGCAGGTCGCGGTCCTGCACTCGGTACGCTGAACAGCGGATCCACCTGTTTTAGATACACGAATATCTGTGTGTATCATAACGGAGTGACCACCGCGAGCCGCACCTCCAGACCACCGGGCCGCCCGGCTTCGGCCACCCGTGAAGAAGTCGTCGCCCTTGCCCGGCAGGCGTTTCTGGCGGGCGAGCGCGTCGACGTCCAGGCCATCGCCGCGCAACTCAAACTCAGCCGCGCCTCCATCTACCGCTGGTTCGGATCCCGCGACGGCGTACTCGGCGCGGTGCTGGCCGGAGAATTCGAATCACTGATCGAACGTGCGGACGCCCGGCGGCGCGCGACCGGCGCCCGGCGCATCCTCAGTGTGCTCGACCGGGTGAACCGCTGGATGGCCGGTAACGAACCATTCCGCCGGTACTTCGAGAACGAGCCGCTCGCGGGCCTGCGGATCCTCACCTCCAGCGACGGTCCGGTCCAGCCGCGCATCCTGGTGGCGGTGGAACGTCTCATCACCCGCGCCGAGGAGCAGGACGGCTACGTCCCACACCTCGAACGGTCACTGCTGGCCTATTCGCTGGTCCGGCTGGGTGAGGCGTTCCTGTACCACGACAACGTCACCGGACTGCGCGGCGATGTCGACCGCCTCCATCAGGTGCAGGCGGCACTGCTGGGCCTCGACCTCCCGGCCGGATAGCCTCGGCCGTCCGCCATGATCGAGGCATGAATTCGGTAGCACCGCGTATACGCGCCGCGGGAGTGGTTCTGGCCGCCGGCGCGGGACGGCGGTTCGGCCGGCCCAAAGCGGACGTGCGGTTCGAAGGCGAACGTCTGGTCGATCGCGCGGTGCGATTGTTGCGCGACGGGGGATGCGAGCGGGTGGTCGTGGTCTCCGGCGCGGTCGCCTTGGAGGTGGACGGCGCCGAGGTGGTGCACAATCCCGGATGGGTCACCGGTATGGGCTCGTCACTGACCGTGGGGCTGGTCGCGGTGCGCGAGCCGGCGGCGGTGGTGGTGCCGGTGGATATGCCCTGGCTCGGCGCCGGCGCGGTGCGACGACTGCTGACCTGCGGCACGGATCTGGCGGTCGCCACCTACGACGGGCGGCCGGGACATCCGGTACTGCTGGGGTCGCGGTATTTCGCGGCCGTCTCGGCGGAGGCCGTCGGCGATATCGGCGCGCGGCGATTCCTGGCCGCCAATCCGGATCTGGTTCAGCGGGTCCCGTGCGAGGACACCGGGTCGCCCGCGGATATCGATACGCCCCGGGATCTACCGGGCTGAGCGCGCGCGAAATCCGGTCCGGCGGGCCACGGCCGCGCCGGGGCGTGGATGGGACGCTGGGTAGCCGACAGTGAGCGGGCCGAACCGCCGTGACGGGCCGCCACGATTTCCGCCCCGATGGCGATCGCCGTCTCCTCCGGGGTGCGGCCACCGAGTTCGAGGCCGATCGGTGAATGCAGGGCGGCGAGTTCGGTCTCGGTCACGCCGGCTTCGCGCAGCCGGGCCCGCCGTTCGGCATCGGCCCGGCGCGAACCCATCGCACCGATATAGCCGGCCGGCGACCGCAACGCCTCGATCAGCACCGGAATATCGAATTTCGGGTCGTGGGTGAGGACGCACAGCACGGTCCGGGAGTCCACCGCGGTACCGCGCAGGTACCGATGCGGCCAGTCGGCCACGACCTCGTGGGCGTCGGGCAGCCGGGTCCGGTCGGCGAACGCAGGCCGGGCCTCGCAGACGGTGACGTGATATCCCAGTAACCGCCCGACCCGGCACAGCGCCGCCGCGAAGACATTGGCGCCGAACACGATCATGCGGGGCGGGGCGGCGAAGGCGGCGACGAATACCTCCCGGACCTCGTCCCCGCATCCGATCACGCACAGCTCATCGGCCCCGGCGGCGAGCTGCGAACGGGCTCGCCCGATCACGGCCTCCGGCCATTCCCCGCCGGAGGTGAGGAATGCGCCGGGAGTGAGTGCGAGCATCGCCCCGGTACGCAGATCACGCACCAGCGCGGCGGGTTCCGATGTCCCGAGGGCGGCCGCGAGTACCCGGTAGTGCGGCTCGTCGATCCGCTGGACGAATATGTCCAATTCGCCGCCGCAGGTGAGACCTACCGCGAAGGCATCGGAGTCGCTGTACCCGAAGGTCTGCCGCACCGGCGCACCGGAGTCGAGCACCGCCATGCACAGGTCATACACCGCGCCCTCCACACAGCCACCCGAAAGGCTGCCACGGACCGTCCCGGAGACGTCCACGGTCATACTCGCCCCGAGCGGCAGCGGCGCACTCCCCCGGGCGCCCACCACCGTCGCCACCGCGCAGACGTTCCCTTCTGCGTGCCATCGGGCCAGGTGCGGGGCCAGGTCGCGCATGTTCCACCTCCTCGCTGCGGCGATCACCGAAAACCCGGTACAACATGCGAGAATATCACTTCCGCAAATCGACATTCTAATTCTTGAAGTCGACATATCCTGTATTGACACCACGATGACGCCGATGCTAAACAAGTGCTCAGCATCGGTGGGCAGATCAGGGCGCCCGTACCCGGTGCCCGCGTTGTCCCGCGAACGGAGGAACGGCCGGATGGGTCGAATCAGGCTGTCTCGCAGCGCCACACACCACGCCCCGACGCGACGGAGCCGATCATGAGCACCACCGAGAAGACCACCGCCGTCGGCGCACGCGTACCGCGCGTCGAAGATCTGCGCCTGGTGACCGGCGCCGGCACCTTCGTCGACGACATCACCCGGCCCGGGATGGTCCACGCCTGTTTCGTCCGCAGCCCGCTGGCGCGGGCCCGGATCACCGGTATCGATTACACCGAGGCCGCCGCCCTCGACGGCGTCGTCGCCGTATACACCGCCGCGGAGCTCAATCCGCTGGTCAGCGAGATCTCCTACGCCCTGGACACTCCCGGCTTCCCGGAGGTACCCCGGCCACCGCTGGCCGAGGACGAGGTGCGGTTCGTGGGCGACCCGGTGGCCCTGGTGGTGGCTGTCAACCGCTATATCGCCGAGGACGCCGCCGAACTGGTGCTCGTCGACTACGACCCGCTCGACCCCGTCGTCGACTACGAGACCGCGGCGGCCGCATCGGAACTCGTCCACGCCGGGCACCCGGGCAATTCCGCCGGCGGCCTGGCCGGGCGCGCGCCGGCCGATCTCGCACCGGTCCTGGACGCGGCGCCCCATGTCGTGCGCCAGACCATCCACCAGCAGGCCTACGCGCCGGTACCGCTGGAAACCCGCGGGGTGGTGGCGGAATGGACCGCCCCCACCGGCGAGATGACCATCTGGACCTCCACCCAGTCACCACACGAGGTGCGCGGATTCTGCTCCCGGTTGCTCGGTATCGACGAACACCGCGTCCGGGTGATCGTCCGCGACACCGGCGGCGGTTTCGGGCAGAAGGTGGCGCCCCAGCGTGAGGACACCTGCGTGATGCTGGCGGCGCGCACCCTGCGTCATGCCGTGAAATGGATCGAGGACCGCCAGGAGAGCCTGATGTCGGCCGGTATGGCCCGGCACGAGCACGGCGAGGTCGCCATGGCCTTCGACGACGACGGGCATATCCTCGCGGCCACCATCGAGCACGTCCAGAACGTCGGCGCCTACCCGATCCCGTCACCGCTGACCTCGTCCATCGCGGTCGGAATGCTGTTCCCCGGTCCCTATCGGATTCCCGAGGCGGGATTCAGCACCGCCTCCTTCTACTCGAACACCGTGGGCCGGGTGGCCTATCGCGGACCGTGGCAGTTCGAATCGGTATCGCGGGAACTGCTGCTCGATACCGCGGCCCGGGAGCTGGGCCTGGACCCGGTCGAGTTGCGGCGCCGGAATATGCTCGGCCACGCCGATATGCCCGTCGCGAACCCGAACGGAATGCCGTATTCGGATTGTTCGCCACGAGAGACCTTCGAACAGGCGCTGCAGATCCTCGACTACGACGCGTTCCGCGCCGAACAGCAACGGGCCCGCGCGGAGGGACGCTACCTCGGCGTCGGTACCTGCACCTATGTGGAGCCGACCACCGGCAGCACCCCGTTCCTCAGCACCGAGGGCGCAACCATCCGGATCGCCGCGACCGGCAAGGTGAGCGTGTATCTGTCCGGCGGATCGGCGGGCAACAGCCTGGAGACCACCGCGATCCAGCTGACCGCCGACGCGCTGGGTGTCGATATCGAGGATGTGCAGACCCTCCAGGGCGATACCGCGGCCGCGCCCCAGGGCGGCGGAACCAACGGCAGCCGGTCGGGTTCGATGGCCGCGGGCGCCATCCGGCAGACCGCGGCGATTCTGCGCGACCGAATCGTGGCGATCGCGGCCGAACAGCTCGGCGCCGCCGTCGAGGACGTCGATTTCGCGCACGGCCGGGCCGGAGTCGCCGGGACCGACGCCTCCCTGTCGCTCGCCGAGATCGCCCAGATCGCCTACTACCAGACCGAACTGCTGCCGCCCGGGGTACCGCCGGGCCTGGAGGCGTCCGGTCGCCACCGCGCGGACCAGATGATGATCTGGGCCAACGCCACCCATGTGTGCACCTGCGAGGTGGATATCGAAACAGGTCATGTGAAGTTGCTCCGGT
Source organism: Nocardia sp. NPDC024068 (assembly GCF_040638875.1). NCBI lineage: Bacteria > Bacillati > Actinomycetota > Actinomycetes > Mycobacteriales > Nocardiaceae > Nocardia > Nocardia sp. NPDC024068. Next base: position 442,657 of record NZ_JBEZYU010000002.1, read on the forward strand.
TCGTGGTCAGCGAGGACGTCGGGCCGATGATCAACCCGAATGTGGTGGAAGGTCAGATCTACGGCGGCACCGTGCAGGGCATCGGCGGCGCGCTCTACGAACATCTCGCCTACGACGAGGACGGCAACCCGGTGGCCACCACCTTCCTGGACTATCTGATGCCGACCGCGACCGAGGTTCCGGAGATCGAGCTCGGCCATATCGAGACGCCGAGCACCGGCCCGGGTGGTTTCAAGGGCGTCGGCGAGGGCGGCGCGATCGGCGCGACCCCCGCGGTGCTCAACGCGGTCGCCGACGCACTCTCGCCGTTCGGCGTCCGGATCGACCGGCTCCCCCTGTCCCCCGCCCGCATCGTGGACATGATCGAGGCGGCCCGTGCGAGCGGCAACCCGGAGGTGACCGCATGAAACCCGCCGCCTTCGACTATCACGCCCCCGGCACCGCGGACGAGGCCGTGGCGCTGCTCGCCGAATTGGGCGAGGAGGCCAAGATCCTCGCCGGCGGCCAGAGTCTGGTCCCCATGCTGGCCCTGCGGCTCGCGGTCTTCGACCATCTCGTCGATCTGCGCCGGCTCGACGATCTGCGCGGTATCGAAAGCCGCGGCGATTCGGTATGGGTCGGGGCGGGCACTACGCACGCCGCGGTGGGCCGTTCACCGGAGATCCGGCGCGCGGTACCGCTGCTGCATCGGGCCACACCGCTGATCGGTCATTTCCAGATCCGCAACCGCGGCACCATCGGCGGTGCGATCGCGCATGCCGACGCCGCCGGTGAATATCCCGTCGTGGCCCTGACCCTCGACGCGCAGATGCATACCCTGTCGCCACGTGGACAGCGGACCGTCGCGGCGGCGGATTACTTCACCGGTATGTGGACCACCGCGATGGAAGCCGACGAACTGCTGACCGGTATCACCTTCCCGGTATGGCCGGGGCGCAGTGGTTTCGCCATCGAGGAATTCGCCCGCCGGGCCGGGGATTTCGCGATGGCGGGAACGTCGATCGCGGTGCGGCTGGACGCCGATTCGCGCATCGAGAAGGTCGCGGTGGGGCTGTTCGGCCTGGCCCCCACCCCGCTGCGGGCGGCGGCCATCGAATCGGAACTGATCGGCCGGCCGGTGGCGGAGATCGAGGCGGCCGAGGTCGGCCGATCCGCGACCGCGGCACTGGATTCGATCCCCGCGGATATCCACGGCTCCGCCGATTACCGGCGCCGGGTCGGGGCGGTCATGGTGGCGCGGGCCTGGACGCGCGCGGTAGAGGAGGCGAGCAATGACTGACGTCGAGATCTCGGTGGTCGTGAACGGGGTGAAACGCCGCGACCGGATACCCCCGCGGCTCACCCTCGCGGACTATCTCCGGGAGACCTGCGGGCTCACCGGAACCCACTTGGGCTGCGAACACGGTGTCTGTGGCGCCTGCTCGGTCCTGCTGGACGGCGACGCCGTGCGGGCCTGCCTGATCTTCGCGGTCCAATCCGACGGCGCCGAGGTCAGGACCGTCGAGGGCCTGGCCGATACCGACGGCACGCTCTCCCCCGTCCAGCAGGCATTCCGCGACCATCACGGTCTGCAATGCGGTTTCTGCACCCCGGGATTCGTGGTGTCGGCGACCGCGTTCCTCGAGGACAATCCCGATCCCAGCGACGACGAGATCCGGGAAGGGCTGTCCGGCAACATCTGCCGATGCACCGGCTACCAGGGCATCATCCGCGCCGTACGCGACGCCGCCACCACGATCACCGCCGAGACCTCCGCGACCCCGCAGACCTGATCCGGCACCGAAGCCTAGGACCGCGAATGAAACTAGAGAACACCTTCCAGATTCCCGTTCCCGCCGAAGAAGCCTGGCCCGTACTCCTGGACCTGGAGCGGATCGCGCCGTGCGTTCCCGGCGCCATTCTCACCTCTCGCGACGGCGACGATTTCCACGGCAAGATCAAGGTGAAGCTGGGCCCGGTCGGGCTGACCTACAACGGCATCATCAAGGTCGTCTCGCAGGACGAGGACGCCGGGGTGGCCGTGCTCGAAGGCGGCGGACGGGAAGCCCGCGGTAACGGCACCGCGAAAGCGGTGATCACCTGCCGGCTCGTCGAATCCGGTGGTATCACCGATGTTTTCGTCGATACCGACCTGGCCATCACCGGCAAACCGGCCCAGTTCGGCCGCGGCGCGCTCGCCGATGTGGCGGGTAGCCTGATCGGCACCTTCGCCGACAATCTCGCCGCCGAGATCACCTCATCGGCCGCCTCGACCGCGGCGCCGGAGACCACGGCAGCGGAGACCTCCGATTCCGCGGCACCCGGACCGGCCGCCTCGACCGTCACTCCCATCGCCCCGCGCCAGGCCGCCGAACCCATCGATCTGATGGCCGCGGCGGGGCTGTCGGCGAACAGGCAGCTGATACTGGCGCTCGGCGCGGCGGTGCTGGTGATCCTGGTACTGCTCGGCCGCCGGCGCGGCGCAGACAGCTAGGGGTCCACGCCGCGGCGGGGTCACGAGAGTTGGGTGCCGACCCCGCCCGGGCGGGGTGACGCCTCTACGCTTCCCCGCGGCGGCGCACCATCTCGGTGATCCAGATCGGCGCGAACGGGGACGTACAACCCTTGGCGGTCGGGTAGTCCTCGAGCACCTTCAGCCGCTCACCGATATCGATGGCACGGTCGCGGTAAGGCGCGTGCTCGATTCCGATCTGGGCCAGGGTTTGGTTCATCGCCCACTGCAGCCGGTCCGGGGCATCCGCCATCTCCACTTCGATGGTGTCCAGCAAACCGGCGAGGTCGAGGTCGTCCGGTTTCTTCGCCACGCGCTCGGTGGTGAGCGCCCAACCGGCACTCGCCACGACCGGATCCGGGTCGGCGAACCAGGCCCGGCGTAGCTCCTCGGCGTGCGGATTCTTCTTCACCACGTAGTTCACCAGCCAGTCGTGGACCTTGGGAGTGCGCGCGGCACGCACCATCGCGTCGAGCTCCGCACGGTCGAACGCCTTCGGGCGGCAGATCAGCAACGCCAGCAGTTTCGCAGAGGTGTCGCCGGTGTCCCAGAGCCCGCGCGCGAGGTCCTGCTGCGTTTTCAGCCGTTTGGCGAGGGCGCGCAGCGCGCCGAGATTCACGCCGTGATCGTCACCGTGTTTCTCGTTCACCGCGCGGATCTTCGCGTCCTCGAGTGCGGCCAGCTCGGCCATGACCTCGGACACTTCCGTCTCGGCCACTTCGGCCTCCTGCCCTGGGATGTGGATCCACCCTACGATGCCGGCCGGTGCGGTGACCGGCCCGGCTCGCGCCCCGTACACAGCACACACACCCTGATGTGTACGTTTGTCCATGTACAAACGTACACATCTGGAGGGAACGGCATGTCACTGGTACTGCTCGGTGTCGCGATCATCGCGGAGATCATCGGCACGAGTCTGCTGAAGGCCACCGAGGGCTTCACCAAACTCTGGCCCACGGTGGCCTCGCTGTCCGCCTACGCCGTGGCGTTCGTGGCGCTCGCCCAGGCGATCGCGCGCGGTATGAACGTCGGCTTCGCCTACGCGCTGTGGTCCGGCCTGGGTACCACCCTGATCGTGCTCATCGGGGCGCTGTTCCTCGGTGAATCGCTCGGCGCCACCAAGATTCTGGGCGTGGCACTGGTCGTCGCCGGCGTGGTCACCCTCAACCTGGCGGGCGCGCATTGACACCCCGGGATCCGCACCGGCGCCAGCGAATCCTCGACGCCGCCCGCGATCTCATACCCCGGCAGGGTCTGGCCGGGCTCACCCACCGCTCGGTCGCGGCGGCCGCCGGTGTACCGGTCGGGTCGACGACCTACTATTTCGCCGACCTCACCGAACTCGTCGAGGCCGCATTGGCCGATACCGCGGCCGCCACCCGCGCCGCCCTCACCGAATGGGCCGCGGAACTGGAGCGCGGTGACGATCTGCCCGCCACCCTGGCCGCGCTCACCGCCGGCTGTTTCGCCGAACCCGAGCAGACCCTCACCGTCAACGAGCTCTACCTCGCCGCCACCCGCCATCCCGAACTCCGGCCGCTGGCACGGGTCTGGTTCGACGGTCTGGTGGCCGTCCTCACTCCGCATATCGGGCCCGGCGCCGCCCGGGCGGTGGCGATATTCCTCGACGGCGCGTTGCTGCACGCCCTGTCGAGTGATTCCACGCTCGACGCCGCCGAGCTGACCGCCCCGATCGCCGCCCTGGCCCGGCTGTGATCCGGGCATCCTCACCCGGTGGCCACCGGAACGCGCGCGCCCCGCGGCCCGAGGACCGTATCGGGACGCAGATCCAGTCGCCGCAGCAACTGGGCATTGAGCGCCACCACCACCGTGGAGGCGGACATCAACAGGGCACCGACCTCCATCGGCAGCGTGATATGCCAGGGTGCAAGCACACCCGCGGCCAGCGGCACCGCGATGATGTTGTAGCCCGCCGCCCAGACCAGATTCTGGACCATCTTGCGATACGTCGCCCGCGACAGCTCCATCACCGACAGCACGGACCGTGGGTCGTCACCGGCCAGGACCACGCCCGCGGACGCGATCGCCACATCGGTGCCGGCGCCGATCGCAATGCCCACATCGGCGCGGGCCAGCGCGGGCGCGTCGTTCACACCGTCGCCGACCATGGCCACGGTGCGGCCGCCGGCCTGTAATTCCGCCACCTTCGCGCCCTTGTCCTCGGGGAGAACCCCGGCGAACACCTCGTCGATCCCGAGCCGGGAAGCGACCGACCGCGCCACCGGCTCCGCGTCGCCGGTGATCATCGCGACGTGCACACCGCGCGCGTGCAGAGCGGCGACCGCTTCGGCCGATTCCGGTCTGATCTCGTCGGCCGCGGCCAGCGCCCCGATGACCACGCCGTCCCGGACGATATGGAGCACGGTCGACCCCTCGGCCGCCCAGCGCGCGCTCTCGGGCAGCGGGGCGAGCCCGTACTCGGCGAGCATGCCGGGACCGCCCACGCCGACCGTCGCCGAATCCACGGTGGCGGTGACGCCGATTCCGTTGCGAGCCGTGAAGTCACCGGCGACGGGGACCTCGAGTCCGCGGCGGGCCGCCGCCTCGACGACGGCCCGGCCGAGTGGATGTTCGCTGTCGCCTTCTACCGCGGCGGCCAGGGCCACCACCTCGTCCTCGCCGGACGCCGCGGTACCCGCCACCGCGACCACCGCCGGTTCACCCTTGGTGAGAGTGCCGGTTTTGTCGAACAGGATCGCGTCGACCGTACGCATCGACTCCAGCGCCCGGCGGTCGGTGATCAGCACCCCGGCCCGCGCCGCCCGTTCGGTCGCCAGCGAGACGACGAGCGGGATCGCCAGACCCAGGGCATGCGGGCACGCGATCACGAGCACGGTGATGGTGCGGGTCACCGCCGACTCCGGCTGCCCCAGCAGCAGCCACGCCGCCGCGGTCAGCACCGCCACGCCGGAGGCGAACCAGAACAGCAGCCCGGCCGCCCGGTCGGCGAGGACCTGGGCCCGGGAGGAAGAGTTCTGCGCCTCCGCCACCAGCCGCTGGATACCGGCCAGCGCGGTATCGGCGCCGACGGCCGTGATCCGCACCCGCAACGCCGAATCGGTGCTGACGGTCCCCGCGACCACCCGGTCGCCCGGCGACCGGCGGACCGCCCGCGATTCCCCGGTGATCATCGATTCGTCTACGTCCGCGGTACCGGATTCGACCGTCCCGTCGGCGGGCGCCCGCCCACCGGGGCGCACGATCACCAGATCACCCGCCACCAGGTCGGCCGCGGCGACGGTCACCGGCTGCCCGCCGGCTATCCGTTCGGCCTCATCCGGTAACAACGCCGCCAGCGATTCGAGCGCATTCGAGGCCTGACCCAGCGAACGCATCTCGAGCCAGTGCCCGAGCAGCATGATCACGATGAGCAGGGCCAGTTCCCACCAGAAATCGAGGTTGTGGGCGAGTATCCCGAGCACGGCGCCCCAGGAGGAGACGAAGGCCACCGTGATCGCCAGGGCGATGAGCAACATCATGCCGGGCCGGCGGGCACGGATTTCGGCGACCGCGCCGGTCAGGAACGGGCGCCCGCCCCAGCCGTACATCACGGTCCCGAGGACCGGCGATACCCAGGCCAGCGCATCGGGCACCGTATAGCCGACCAGGTCGGCGAACATCATATCGGCGGCCACCACCGGAACCGCGAGGACCAGCATCACCCAGAACAGCCGCCGGAAGACGGTCGCATGGTCGCCGTGACCGGAATGCCCCGCGTGTGGATCGGGGTGGTCTCCGGATGCCGCCTCCGTAGCGGAATGGTGCCCGTGCTCCGGGGCCGCGCCGGGGCCGTGTGCATGTTCGGTGGACATACCCCGAATGTATACCCCTTAGGGGTATATGACCACCCGTTCGGAACCCGGGCTGCACACGACGTCGCAACCCGGGTTCCGCGGGAATCAGCCCTGCAGCATCGCTTGCATCTGCTGGATCTCGGCCTGCTGGGTATCGATGATCTCCTGCGCCATCGCCCGGGCCGCGCCGAATTCACCCTCGGCCAGTTCGGTACGCGCCATCTGCACCGCGCCCTCATGATGGGCGATCATCATCTCCAGCCACATCCGGTCGAACTCGGCGCCGGTGGCGGATTCGAGCCGCGCCATCTGATCCTCGGTCATCATGCCGGGCATCTCACCGTGGTCCATACCCATATGGCCGGCCGGAGCGGGCACCGCGACACCCCAGGCCTCCAGCCATCCCGTCATCGCGGTGATCTCCGGATCCTGCGCCTGTTGCACTCCGGCGGCCAGCTCGATCAGAGCCGGGTCGGCCGAGCGGCCGGGCACGAGTGCCGCCATCGCCACAGCCTGCCGGTGGTGCGGAATCATCTCCTGCGCGAACCGGATATCGGCCTGGTTGTGCGCACCGGTGGCCGCATCCGCCGACTCGGGCCCCGGCCCGGCCGAGATACTCGGGGCCGCGGTCGACGGATGGTCACCGTGGTCGGCGTCATCGTCGCCGCAACCGGCCAGCACAGCAGCCGAGGCGAGGAGAGCGAGGACGGCAGCGGTCGGCTTCGTTCTGATCATGTGTACTCCTGGGATTCGAATTGTCCGCGGATATCGAGGCAGCACCGCGACCCGGAGCGAACCGGACCCGGCGGCCGTCGATCACAACCGCAGGACACCCAGGGTGGCCAGGCGCACAGAAGTGGCGGGTGGCGGCGGGCGCGCGAATGTCGCGGGGTGGCGGGAACCTCCGCGCACCCGGGCTGTTCCCTCGAGCCACCCGGCAACCTGGTAGAGCACCAGCGCCAACGCCGCCAGCGCGGTCAAGATCGCCAGGCACAGATGCAGCAGGTCGTGGCCGGCGCCGTGACCGGCCGGATCGGTGTCGTGAGGAGGGTGTGGTGGCACGGCATGCCGGGCCTCCGCCGACGTCGGGTGCGAAATCGCGGCACAGCACTGCTCGTCCGCCGCGTCCACGGCCGGGATCGCGGCGACAGCCTCCATCGTGTGGTGGCCGGACGGCTCGGCGGGCTCTGTGTGATCGGGCCCACCGGCCAGATGATGCATGCCCAGCACGGCCATCACCAGGATGGCCGGTAGCAGCGAGCGCAACCACGCTCCCGTAGCACCGGACCGCACACCGGCGAATCTAGCATCACCGCCGGCAGCAGCCGACCGGCCGGCCGGGGCGGTGCCGCCCGCACCATACGCGGAGATCACCGTGGTTCCCGGCCACCCGGTGGATTTCAACCCCCCATGATCGCGTTCATGATCGTGCCCGCACTGGTCGCCACCGCCCCGCCCACCATCGCGCCGGCGATCTGCTTCGGCGCCGTGAGAGTTCCGCCGTTCCACTTCTCCCAGGCGAACTTACCGCCGCCGAAGACGATCGAGGTGACTCCGGACAGCAGCACGAACCAGGTGAGATAACTGGTCATCTGGGTGATCTTGTCCGACAGCGGCGGTGCTTCCGGGCTGGGATTACCGACCTGGGCGTGCACGGTGTAGTCGTGCAGCACAGGTAGGCCGTCGTGCAGTGCGGTGAGGAGGATCATGCTCATTGTGGTCGTGCCCCTCTCGGATGCCGGTATACGCGGTGGCGGCTGGTGCCATTTCCGTAAAGCCGAACCCGACCGGTTATTGAAGCGCAATCGCGGGCGCAATGGGGCGAGACTCGCCGAAAAGTTCTGTTCAGCGCCGAAAATCGCGGCGTGTCGCAGGCGCGACACGCGCCTGTTCGGAATTTCTGGCATCCGTCTGGCATCCTGCCATCGGTCCGGACCGCTACGCGCCGCGGCGGATCGGCAGATCACCTCCCCGTCACAACACACCGTCGGCTCCGTCACGTCCGCCGCGCGCCGCCGGCGCCGGGCCCGCGCCGCGTTAGCGTCGTGGTGCTCGACTGTTTCTCCACCAGCGAAAACCGATCACTCTTCTGGGAGGTTTTGCGTGGGATCACGAACAGCACGACGCATCTCGGTCGCGGCCGCCACTCTGGCCGGTCTCGCGACGCCGGCCATCCTGCTGGCACCGGCGACGGCGATCGCCCAGCCGGAACTGCCGATGCCCTGGCTCGTCCTGCATTTCGGTCCGAGCCCCGACAGCCCGCAACCCGGCGAATCGTCCGGCACCGACCCACAGGGGTCTGCGCCCGGGGGAACCGGCACCGGCGCGGACAGCCCCGGGCAGCAGGACGACGCCACAGCGCCCGGCACCACCGGCGGCGACCAGCAAGAACCGGGTACCACTTCGGAGGGCGGTCAGGCACCGGACTCCACCGGCGACAGCAATGAGGATCCCGGGTCCACCGGCGACAGCAGCCAGGAACCGGGCACCACCGGTGGCACCGCGACCGGCCCCGAGGAGGGCGGAACCGGTGATCCGAGCACCGACAACTCCTCCAGCGGCCGGAATACCGGCGTCGACGTCTTCTAGCCCCGCCGACCCCGCTGCTCCCGGTCGCCGTCGGTGACCTCGCCACCGGCCGGGAACAGCGGGCGCGACCACCGGCCGTCGCGCGTCGCGCAGCCTCACCTGCGCCGGGTGTGGATTCTCGAAGTCCACTGCATCGATGCCCTGATGGTTCGGTATTGAGTGCGCGGGAGTTCGAACATCAGCGTGCCGCGTACTGGTGTGACGTTGCGGCTGCTGCGCGCCACCGATGTCCTTGTCCTTGTCCTTGTCATCGATGAGCTGAACAACGTGCTCGGCGGCCGGGGCGGGGCCAGCGGGAATTCTTGAACCTGCTGCGGTTCCTGGGCAACGAGTTGCGCATTCCGCTGGTCGGGGCCGGTCCCCGGGATGCGTATCTGGCGGTCCGCTCGGATCCGCGATCGGAGAATCGGTTCGCGCCGTTCACCTGCCTCGCTGGGAGCCCGGCGTGGACGTCTGTGCGCTGTTGGCCGGCTTCGCCGCGTCGTTCCCGCTGGGGGCTGCTGCACAATCAGGTACCAGTGTGACCTGCCGTCGCTGGCGACCCCGGAAAACTACACCCACCGGGCGTTGACGACCGGGACGGTGCAGCTACCCGGCCGCCCCGTCCGCGCGCGGGGGTGTACCCCACCTGGACATACGTCGACCATTCCCGAACTTGCGTGCGTATAGCATCACAACAGCAAACTCTGAACCTGCCGCCGACCGGTTCAGGCCCGAGCTCAGGTGTCCGACCTGCACGCGGGACTTCATAACCCCGCTATGGAGGTGATCGTGTCGAACGTGGCGCCGACCGTGGTCGCGATCTACGACATAGGTTTTCCGGAAGCGCGAAAAGTGGCCGAGTTCCGATTGGCCGCCGACGGGGCGGTTGCACTCACAGTCACCGATCCTGATGGCTGCCTCGTGGCCGAGCAATGGCACGAGCGAGGCATCAAGGTCTATAACCCCCTCGGCCGGGTCCGGCCGGCACAGGGCGCGCAGTTTCTTCGCGCCCTGCTGGACCTGCCTGCCATGAGCTACTACCGCGTCGTGGACGAAAGCCCACACCAACCACCCGGCCTGCCACAACAACCACGACCATGAGAGACAGCGTCACCCCAGTTCTCATCAACATCGTGCGCCGGTTGACCAGAACGCTGGACCTGGGCACCCGCTCGGTCTCGAACACCTATCACCGCACCAGCAGCACCGCGACCGACGGTGCGCAGGTGCTGGACAATGCCAACGCGCGCGGTGCGCAACATCTGCTCGAAGAAACCCGTACAGTCCGCCAATCACATCCGATGCAGGTGCCGACGCCAACACGAAACCCGAACTACCGCCCCAGCAACACCGAGGCGGCAATGGCAGCGCGACGGTTGACCACCGATGTCGGATTCACCGGAGATATGCGCGCGGCCGTCGCACGCAGTTCCACGGAAGTGCGCAAAATGCGGTCCACCGACGGCGAGCTCAACATCTACAAACCCATCCACGGAGAGAAATACGACGCCGGCCTCCCCTTCACCCACGCACCCGGTTCCCTGACCAGCCGGGAGATCGCCGCGTACCGGGTCGACGAGATCCTAGGATTCGGCCGTATCCCCCCAACCGCACGAACCGACGGAGTCATAGGCCCCAACGGGCGCCCCACCGGCCCCGGCATGATTCAGCAATTCGTCGACTCCACACCATCCGGACCAGTGACCGCCTACCCCAAGATCCAGCAACAACAAGTCGCCGTCCTCGACTACATCATCGGCTCGATGGACCGTCACCCCGGCAACTACCGCACCGTCGACCGCGGTGACCACCTCGACCTCGTCGCCATCGACCACGGCCGATCCTTCCCCATGGCCCTCAAGCCCCTCGAGATCGAGATCGACTCCGACTTCGTCACCGCCCACAAAGGCCGACAACTCGATCCAGAAGTCCTGGACGCCCTACGCAACGCCGACACCGACCGCTTACGTGCAGCACTCGAAGACGCGGGAAATATACATCCCAACGCCATCGACGGCGCATTGGCCCGACTCGAGAAAGTACGAGAGCTGGGCCACATACCCGCCGACGTCAAAGTTCTACCTCCCTGACCTCAACCGCCGATAAATACACGGGCCGCGCCGCAGGAAGTTCAACAGCGCAGCCGATTCCGCAGTTCAGAGCGCGGATGCCGTCAGGGAGAACCCGTCACCTGCTACTGACATTGTGTGTCGCCTGGTACTGACACGGCTGTCGTATCAGCAGGTCGGACCGCTGACATTTTCGTGTCGCCTCTCACGCACGCGATTTCGGACGTCGGTGCACACCACTTCGAACATCGACACCGGGTCACGGCGTGGGGTCGATCGACACCCCGGGCACACCCAGCAGGTTCATCAACTCGCCGAAGGTCCGGGCGGCGGCGGCCTCCCGCTCGGGTACCACGCGGCCGTAATTCTTCTCGGCCAGCACTATGAGGGACAGCACCGTCAGCGAATCCACCTCGAGGTCGTCGAGTGTGGCCCGGGCCGGGATCTCATCCAGTTCCAGCCCGGTGTGGGTACGCAAGAACTCCGCGATGTATTCGCGAATCGGGATATCCGACATGGCAACCGGCCTTTCCCCGCCGAACCGGAGCAGCGCGCGGCACCGGATGACGACGGAACGCCGTGCACTATGCCCCGCCGACCCGGCACCGGAATGATCTACACATGAACGGAATTCGTCCACCGGAGGTCGCCCGGGCCAACCTGCGAGATCGACTCCCGGACCGGGCGCGAACTCACCAGGTCAGCACCGGCTTGATCACGGTGCCCGTACGCTGGGCCGCCAGCGCGGCGGCGATATCGGTATGCGGGAAGCGGGCCACCAGCCGGTCCACCGGAAGCAGACCCCGGCTGTGCAGGTCCAGCAGCCGCGGGATGAAGGTCGCGGGCTCCGCGTCGCCCTCCAGGCATCCGCGGACCGTTTTGCCCTGCAACACCATATCCCGCACATCGATCGGCGGGATTCCGGCGCCGAGCCCCACCGCGACCACCGTCCCACCGATATCCAGCGCCGTGAAGGCATCGCCCAGCACCGCGGGCAAACCGGTCGTGTCCACCGCGTGGGCCGCGCCCCCGCCCGTGAGATCGCGGATCGTGGCCACGGTATCCTCCGCGCCCGGATCCACCACCGCGTCGGCGCCCAGTTCCCGCGCGAGATCTCGGCGGGCAGCCGTGGTCTCCACCACTACCGTCCGCACGCCGGGAACCGTCCGGGCGGCCAGCAGTGCCGCGGAACCCACCGCACCCGCACCGTAGATCGCCAGCCAGGAACCGGCGCTCGGGCGCAGCGCGTTGAGTACCGCGCCGGCGCCGGTCTGGAATCCACAGCCGAAGGCGGCCGCAACCGCCGGATCCACCGCCGGATCGACCACCACCGTGTTGTCCTCGGTCGCCAGCGCGTAGCCGGCGAAACTGGACTGGCCGAAGAATCCGTCCCGTACCGGGGCGCCACCGGCCGTGATCCGCACGGATTTGTCCGCCCGCCGGCCGAAGTGGTTGAGCGCGGTCGAGTTCCGGCAGTACGCCGGACGTCCGGCCGCGCAGTTGGGGCAGGCGCCGCAGCGCCGGAAGGTCAGGACCACATGGTCCCCGGGCGCCACCGAGGTCACCGCGCCGCCGACGGCGTCCACCACTCCCGCTCCCTCGTGACCGAGCAGGATCGGGCGATCCGCCTTGCCGATCACCCGGTTGACCAGATCGGTGTGGCAGATGCCGGCGGCGACGATCCGGACCAGGATCTCGTCGTCGCGCGGCGCGTCGAGTTCGATCGGTTCGACCGAGAACGGCGCCGCCGGGTCACGGGACAGTACCGCGGTGGTGTGCGTCATCGGACCCGTTCCAGCATGAAGTAGAAGTACTGCCCGCCGGCCAGCACCAGTTCCGGCCGCCCGTTCATGATGCCCATGAGCGTGCTGTCGTCGAGCCATTTGAAATGGTCGAATACGGCGCGGCCGTCGTAGACCATCGTGGCGGTCACCTCGCCGCGGAATTCGATATTCCACAGCGTGGCCTCGCCCTGGCCGAGTTCCACATCGGAGAACAGGGTGCCGTCCTCGGCCCGGCAGATCAGCGGTTTGGCGTCGTCGAGCGCGTGGAAGGTCTTGCCGTACCAGCGACTCTTGGACAGGGCGCGACACAGCGGATGCCCGGTCTGGAAGGCATCGCCGCGCCATTCGCCGAGGATGTCCTCGGCGCGGGCCGGCCGCAGCCGGGCCCAGAGACCGTCCAATTCGTCGACCGAGACGCCCTCGGTCCGCGCCCGCAACTGCTGCCACCGGGGTGTGTCCGCGCTCATGTTCATCCCATCGACGGATTCGGCGAACCATCTGGTTCGGCAATGACCATAGTTCCGAACCAGATGGTTCGGCAAGATAGGATCGCGGAATGCGTGCGGCAGGCCAGGCGACCCGGGAGCGGATTCTCGCGGCGGCCAAGGCCGAATTCGCCGAGTACGGAACGGCGGGCGCGCGGATCAACCGCATCGCCGCGGCCGCGCACGCCAGCAAGGACCGCCTCTACGCCTATTTCCCGGGGAAATCCGAGCTGTACGCCGCGGTCACCGAGCAGTGGACCGCCCAGACGACCGCGGAGACCGCACTACGGGCCGACGATCTACCCGGTTATGTCGGGCGGCTCTTCGATCACTTCCTCGACCACCCGGAGAACGCCCGCCTCCAGGCCTGGGCAGATCTGGAGCCGGCGGACGAGCGGATCGAGGGGGTACTGCGCCGCACCGTCGATCCCAAACTCGCCGAGATCCGCCGGGGCCAGCGCGACGGCATCGTCACCGCCGATATCGCGGCACCGACACTGTTGCGCATGCTCACCGAACTGGCCCGGACCACCGCCGTGCACGCCGCGCAGGGTCCGGACCGGCGCATCCCCGGCCAACGCGCCGCGGTCGTGCTCGCCGCGCGCCGGCTGGCGGCACCGGCCGCGACGGCGGCACCGGACCCGCATGCGTGAGGCGCCGACGCGTCAGGCCGTCGGGGATGGGCCCGCATCAGTGGGCGCGTCGCCGTAGACGACCAGCCAGATCGACCGGCCCAGCGCGGCCGCCAGCTCGTCGTCGCCGATTCCCGTCCGCACCGCGAACGCCGTGGTGATGGAGCGCTCGACCATCGCGGCGAGCACCAGCGCCGTGGCCGCCGGATCCAGATCCGCGGCGATCCGGCCCGCCGCGCGGTCGGCCTCGAGCCGGATCCGCACCAGATCCACGAAGGAAGCGACGCGACCCCGCCAGTAGGCGCCGACATCCCGGTCGTAGGCGGCGACTTCACTCAGCGCCAGCAGCAGGTAACGGTGCCTGCGGAAACCGTCGATCATCGCGCTCATCGCGCGGCGCACCCCTGCCTCACGGTCGGTGTGCTCGGCGCCCCACCAGCGTTCCGCGGCGGCGAAGAGATCCGCGGTTGCGAGCTCGGCCATCCGGATCAGCAGTTGACTCTTGTCCGGGAAGTACCGATAGAAGGTCGAGCGGGCCGCCTGGGCGGCGGAAGCGATTCGCTGCACCGCGATCTCGGTATACGGGGTGCCGTCGGCCAGGAGATCCTCCACCGCACGCAGCACCCGGCGTTCGAACTCGGCTCGCCGGTCCTCATCCGGTTTCCTGGCGGGCTTCGGGGCGCGCGTCAGCGAGGCCATCGGCCACTCACCGGATCGTTCGGCCGCGACGGCAGGTATCGGCTCGCTGGGTCCATGCCGCCATTGTGCCCGCACGTGGATCCCGGACGCCCGCCACGGGCGCGTTCCGGCCCCGGAATGCCGGCAAACCGGAAGTCGCCGTGGCGGGTGCCGGGAGGACCGGAAAACTGTGCGGGACAGTGCGGCTCGGATGGTTGACAATCCGGCCGCCACCGCCCACCATCAATCGGACATAGTGTCCGATACTTGATGACCGAGGCGGTTCGAATGCCTGACTCCCCCCGCACGGTCGAACAGGCGGACGCCGTCGTGGTCGGCGCCCGGTGCGCCGGATCGGCCGCGGCCGCGACACTCGCCCGCGCGGGGCACCGGGTCGTCGCGCTGGATTCCGCGCGGTTTCCCTCCGACACCCTGTCCACCCATCTGCTGTGGCCCGCCGGCGTCGCCGAACTGTCCCGGCTGGGCGCCCTCGATGCCGTCACGGAGTTGGGCGCGCCCCCACTCACCCACGCGCTGGCGGCCGGTGCCGGGCTGACGATAACCACACCGTTTCCCGAGGTGGACGGTATCGACTACACCCTGTGCGTGCGCCGCACCGGACTCGACCACGCCTTGGTGCGCACCGCACGCGGGGCCGGCGCCGAAGTCCGCGAGCAATGCCGGGTGACCGAGCTCGTCTGGGACGGTGACCGGTGCACCGGCGTCCGCTACCGCGACGCCGAGGGCGGAACGGCCGAGATCCGGGCCGCCCTGGTGGTCGGCGCGGACGGCCGACGCAGCACAGTGGCGCAACTGGCCGGCGCCGATACCCCCTACGAATCCGAACCCAGCGGTCGCGACTGCTATTTCGCGTACTGGCGGGACGACTCCCCGGACCGGCGCTCGACCGCCGCCCAGTGGCGCCAGGGACCGGATCTGGGTACCGCGTTCCCCTGCGACGACGGCCTACTGCTGTGCCTGGTCCAGCCGCCCGCCTTGTCCGGCGCCCTGCGGCCCGGGGAGGCCGAGCGCCGGTACGCCGCGGCCATCGACCGCATCCCGGCGCTACGGGCGCGACTGCGTGGTTGCGAACAGGCCACCCGGGTGCGATCGGCCACCGGAATCGTCTCCTATTTCCGCCGCTCGAGCGGGCCCGGCTGGGCGCTACCCGGAGATGCCGGTCATTTCAAGGACCCGGTGACCGCGCAGGGCATCCGCGACGCCCTGCACTACGGCCGGCGCCTCGCCGAATCCGTCTCCCCCGTGCTGCACGATCCGGCAGCGCTGGACCGCGCCCTCACGGCCTGGGACAGACAGCGGGTCCTGGAATGCCGGGAGATCTATCACTGGACCAACCGGCTCGCCCGGGGCACCGCGATGAGTCCGCTCGAGGTGGAGCTGTATCGCGCCGCGACCGCCGACCCCGATCTCGCCGCGATCACCACCGGGATCTTCTCCCGTACCCGCCGCCCCGCCGAGCTCTACAGCCCGGCCCGGATGGCCCGGCTCACAGCGGGCGCACTGTGGCACCACCGCGGTGACCCACGGCCGGTACTGCGCGATATCGCGCACGAGATCGCCACCACCGCCGGTGAACTCCACACCTCCTGCACCGCCCTGCGCGGAACCCCATTCGCTGTTCCACCGTCCACCACCGCTTGACCAGGAGATCACCATGTCGGATCAGCTGCCGAAGAAGTCAGCCTCGATCGACCGCCGTACCGCGCTGCGCGGCGCCCTCACCGGCGCCGCGATCCTGGCGGCGGGCGCCGGCGTGGGCGGGCCCGCCGCCGCGGACCCACCGCGGCACCGCACACCGGGCCTACGCACCGGAGGTAAGGATGTGGCGATCTTCGGCGGCGGGATGGCCGGATTGTCCGCGGCACACGAACTGTCCGAACGCGGTTTCCGCGTCACCGTCTACGAACCGGCCCATCTCGGCGGCAAGGCGCGCAGTATGGGTGTGCCCGGAACCGGCTCCGGAGGCCGGGCGGACCTGCCCGGCGAACACGGGTTCCGCTTCTTCCCCGGCTGCTACCAGAACGTGCCCGACACCATGCGCCGGATCCCGTTCCCGGGCAATCCCCACGGGGTGCTCGACAATCTGATCCGGGTGGAGGGGACGGTAGCGGGCTTCCGGGACCGGCCGCCCATCTTCGCCCCGGTGGAACTCGGCGCCATCGATCAGCTCACCCCGGAACTCCTGGGGAACAGCATCATCGGAGCATTCGGCTTCGTCCCCGAACTGCCGCCGCACGAACTCGCGTTCTTCGCCAAGCAGATGGTCATGTGGTTCACCTCCAGCACCGAGCGCCGCTTCGGCCAGTGGGAGTACCTGACCTGGGAACAGATCATGCGGGCCGACGGCAAATCGCCGGCCTACCGCGCCTACCTCGTCAACGCGCTCACCCGGATCACGGTCGCCGCCAAACCGCACCTCAGTTCGGCACGCACCATCGGCACCATCGGTGAGGCGCTCGTCCTCGCCGGATCCGGTGTCGTGCCCGAGTTCTCCGGGGGTGTGGACCGGATCCTCAACCGGCCCACCAATGCCGCGTGGATCGACCCGTGGGTGGCCTATCTGCGCTCGCGCGGCGTGCAATTCGTGACGGGATCAGGCGCGAGCCGGCTGTCCTACTCCGGCGGCCGGATCGATTCCGTCACCGTCTCCGATGGTCAGGGCGGCACGAACACCGTGGTCGCCGACTACTACGTCTGCGCTATGCCGGTCGAGAAAACGGTGCCGCTGCTCGATGATCGGATCCTGGCCGCCGATCCACGTCTCGCCGGAATGCGCGAACTGATCACCGACTGGATGGTCGGAATCCAGTACTATCTGCGCCGGCCCACCGATATCCCGGAGGGTCATATCGCGGCGCTCGGCTCCCCCTGGGCGCTCACCGCGCTGCGGCAGGCGCCGATGTGGGTCGGGGATTTCCCGGCCCAGTACGGCGACGGTTCGGTCCAGGAGTGTTTCTCGGTCGATATCTCCGACTGGGACACCCCCGGGATCGTTCATCAGCGACCGGCCAAACAGTGCAGCGCACAGGAGATCGCCGCGGAGGTGTGGGCGCAGCTCAAACTCTGGCTGAACACCAACACCGGCTGGCTGCGCGACGAGGACATCCATTCGTGGCATCTCGATCCGGGCGTCACCTGGTCGGGCGGCACCACCCACAATGCCACCCCGTTGCTGGTCAATACCGTCGGGTCCTACGACAATCGGCCCGAGGCCCGCTGCGCGATCCCGAATCTTTTCTTCGGCGGTGACCACGTCCGCAGTCATATCGATCTGGCCACGATGGAGAGCGCCAATGAATCCGGGCGGTCGGCGGCCAACGCCATCATCGACGCCGCCGACGATCCGGCGCCGTACGCGCCGGTGTTCCCGCTGGTGGCGCTGCCCGCTTTCGACGCCGCCAAGAAGCTCGACGCGGACCGCTACCGGGCCGGGCTCCCCCATATCCTGGATGTCTAGCGGTATGCGGGCGCGGCGGGCGACGCGCCCGCGGTGCGCGCAGCTGCCGCGGCCGAAGGTCGGCGCATAAGTGGCAATCCGCCGAAAGCATTGTCCGCCCGATTATGTTCCATGAGAATGGGTTCCGGGCCGAAATCCGGCTCTCTGGGGAACCCGCCGGCGCCGCGCGCCGGCAGATCGAGTGGGGAACATCATGAGAATCGAGCACATCGCGGCCACCGCGCTGATCTCCATCGGCGCACTCGGCGTGGCCACGGGTACCGCGGCGGCCGATGCGCAGACCGCGGCGGATATCGCCGTCCGCGGCACCGAGCAGGGGGTCGGCTACGTCGTCGCACCGGCGGAGACCGGTACCGCGATCGCCACCACCCTCGACGCCGGTAGCTTCCGGCTCACCGCCGACGGTGCGGCGGTCACCCTGGCCGACGCGTCCGGTCGCACCCTGACCACACTGCCGCTGGGGCTCGCCGCCGCGGGCCGGACCGCGCCACTGGCCGCCGATATCTCCGCCGACGGCCGCACCCTGACCCTGACGCCCGGCGCGTCGACGCCGGCGAGTCATCATGTCGCCGAACTGGTCGCCGACCCCGGCACCGAGGCGCGCAAGATGCACAACGCCGGCATCGGTGCCCTGATCGGCGGCGGGATCGGCGCGGTGCTGGGGTTCTTCCTGGGTGGCGTGGGTGCGCTGATCACCATTCCGATCGGTGCGGGTGTGGGTGCACTGATCGGTTATTCCACTCCGTAACAACCGAACCCGCCGTGGCCGGTCGGCATCAACCGCGGCGGGCCACCGCGTGGACCAACCGTCGCTCCGATCCGCTTGCGGCAGAGCGGATCCACGCTCCGGAGAACCGCTCCGCGACTACCGTCGCGGAGCGGTTTTCTGTCGGACCCCCGCCGTAGAATCATGCAGGTAGGACACAGTCGGAGAGTAGGTCGCGGCCGGGGCGGACCGGTCGCGGCACAGGCTCTCCGGCGTTTCGGAACCGGGGGTTCTGTTATGAGTGAATTCGGAAACGAACGACTGCTGCCGCCGCGCCGGCACGGAACATCCTGGCGCGAATCGGAATATCGTGCCGTCGCATCGGAACTGCGCTCCGGCGCCCGGCCGGACGATATCGCCGCGGAACTCGGCCGGACACCGTCGGCGCTGCAGGCGGCACTCCGCAACTTCATCCCGCCGGAGGAGAAGGTCCGGGCCGGCGATCGGGCGGGCTGGATCCGGGACCGGATGGCGGCCGATCCGGAATGGGACTGGTGGGCGGTCGTGCTGGACCGGCATCTGCACGGCCCGTCCATTCTCTGGCTCACCGAGCACGAACATATCGCGCGCGACGCCTGGCGCGAACGGACGCCGATGCCCGTTCTCGCGCAGCGGCTGGGCACCGCGGAAATCGAGGTCGCGGGATTCCTGCGCGCGCTCGGCCTGGCGGAGAGTCTGGCCGATGTCGCCGACCGGTTGGGCGCGACACCGGGTCAGGCCCTGGCCAAGCGGGTCAACGCGGCCCGCGACCAGGATGCCTCCGCACACTGGGTGCTCGTGGTCGACGGTGCCGCCGGTACGGTGCGCCCGCGCCGTGCTCCCGTCCCCCGCCATGTCTCGGTGCACGAGAGCCGGGCCGCGGCCGAGGCGGGCCGCGATCGGGTTCTGCGCTGGCATCACCGCACCTCCGGGGACAGCGCGAACCCGGTCTGGTGGACCATCGCCCAGCGTGGGGTCGGCGATACCGCGGGCCGCACCTACTGCGGCGTCGACGGGCCGTCGCCGCTCATCGAGAGCGGGGTGCGCGCCGACGAACTCGCCGTCGGTGACCGGATCCGGATCGCCGGATCCGACGGCACACCGCTGGAGGCGCTGGTCGAATCGGTCGACTGCCGCGGTGAGGTCGTGCTGGCCGATCTCGGCCCGGTCGGGGATTCGCGAGTCCACCAGGTGATCGAATTCGAGGCCGCGGAGCGGGTGGAAGTGCTGCGCGGGCCCCGGTAGCGGACCGGGCCGCCGGGCCGTTACCGGCCGATATCGGTACGGCCCGGCATGAGCGCGCTCGCACCCACCATCACCACGGTCATCGCGGCCACGGCCACGAAGACCAGATGCACGCCTTCGGCGAGCGTCTCCGGTGACGGGGTGCCGGTGGCGCCGATCCTGGAGTTCACCAGCGCGCCGAATACGGCGACCCCCACGGCGCTGCCGATGGACCGGGCGAACATATTGGCCGAGGTCACCACTCCGCGTTCGCTCCAGGTCGCCTCGGTCTGCGCCGCGATCAGGGTCGGGCTCGCCACCAGGCCCATTCCCAGACCCACCGCGAAACAGGTCGCCGCGATCTGCGCGATCGTCGATTGTGGCCCGATGAACAGCGCGGCCACCGTACCGAGTACCGCGATAGAACTACCGAGGACCGCGGTGCGGCGGAAACCGATGCGCAGGTACACCCGCCCGGACTGCGAGGCCGAGATGGGCCAGCCGAGGGTCAGGGCGCCCACGGTGAGTCCGCCGACCAGGGCACTCGCGCCCAGGACGCCCTGGGTGAAGGTCGGAACGTAGGAGGTCAGACCGAGCAGCAGCGCTCCGACGAGCAGCGATATCGCCGAACTGGCGACCACCACGCGCCGGGTGAACAGCCACGGCGGCAGAATCGGATCGGCGGCCCGCCGTTCCACGACGGCGAACAGCAGCAGGACCGCGCCGCCGCCGGCGAAGATGGCGATACCGGCGGGCGAACTCCAGGCCCAGGCCTGCCCGCCCTCCAGCAGGCCGAGGATCAGCGCTCCCGCACCGAGCGTCAGCAGGATCGCGCCGAGCACATCGATACGCTGCCGGTGCCGGGGCGCGGTCTCGGTGAAGTGCCGCCACACCATCCAACCGGCCCAGGCCGCCAGCGGCAGATTGATCAGGAAGATCCAGCGCCAGCCCAGATAGTCGGCGAACACGCCGCCCAGCAGCGGCCCGGCGACCGACGAAACCGCCCAGACACCGGCGAGGTAGCCCTGCACCTTGGCGCGTTCGGTGAGGGTGTAGAGATCACCGGCGATGGTCATGGTCATCGGCTGGATGGCGCCCGCGCCGATGCCCTGGATCGCCCGGAACACGATGAGCCCCAGCATGCTGCCCGCGAGCCCGCACAGCAGCGATCCGACGGCGAATACCGCGATACCGAAGAGGATGACGGGTTTCCGGCCGACCATATCGGCGACCTTTCCGTAGATCGGTACGGTCACCGCCTGGGCGAGCAGATAGATGGAGAACAGCCACGGGAACTGGGCGAATCCGCCGAGGCTTTCGGTGATGGACAGGACCGCGGTGGCGATGATCGTCGAGTCCAGCGCCACCAGCGCGGTGGCCAGCATGAGCGAACCGAGGACGGCGCCTCGTTCGGAACGGAGCCCGACGGCGGCCTTCGTTGTCTCCGCCACCACCGGTATACCCCTTTCCTCGAACCAGACAGGCCAACACGCCCGCCGGGCCACGCTATTCCCGGCCGGCCCGTACGGACCTCCGGTTTTCCACATGATGGGACATCAGTCCGTCGGATCGCCTGTTGTGCCCGGGTTCAAGGGCACCGTCCGGCCGGCTGTGAGTGCGCACAGAGCGCCTGTGGCGCAGCGGAATCCGCGGTTAGCATGCGCCGCATGCTGATTCCCGGACGTCTCCGATCCGCACTGTCTCCGATCCGTCCGGCGGCGGCGTTGCTCGTCGCCGCCGCTGCCGTCGCCGGATGCGGATCGGGTGACTCCACCGACCCGGCCGCCGTCTGGGATCCCTGCGACCTACCGGCCGAGCTGATCACCGGTGCGGGGTTCGCCGCCGGGTCGGGGCGGCGCGATGTCGCCGTCGAGGAGGGCTGGGCGGGCTGCGGATGGAGCAGTGCCGACGCCGCGCTGCGGGTCTGGTTCGCGGCCGAGGGCTCGCCCGACGAGGTCGGCGGCCGCGAGGACACCCACGCCGATATCACGATCGGCGACCGGGCCGGTCGGCGCCTGTATTCCGGCGCCTCCGATACCGCGGCGACCTGCACGGTCGCCCTGCCGACCGCCGAAGGGGGTGTGATCCGGATCCGGGTGGACAGCGCGCCGGTGGGCACCGGCCCGGGGGCCTGCGCACAGGCCGAGCGGACGGCGGGCGCCCTTGCACCCGCTCTCCCCCGGTGACCACACCCGTTCCGGCCGTAGGGCGCACCACTGTGACCGGTCACAACGCGTATCGGCCGCACTTCGGGGTCATCCATCCGAGTTCGTCAACCGGCCCCCAGGCCGAAACCTGATCGTTACTGTAGAGCCCAGTTCGCCACCCGGGGGGGTAGAAGGAGTCAGCATGACCGCCGATGCGACAAGAACCAAGCTGACGCTATCCGGCCAACCCATGTCCGCCCCGCTGCAGGACGTACGCAAACTGTCGCGCCGGATGGTCGGCCATTTCGTCGAGAATGTCGTCCCGTGCGGCACGTTGCCCGGTGATGCCATCTACGGGGATGTCACCACCATCACCCGGACCTGCCTGGAGCTGGCCGTCAGCATGCTCGACGGTAAGGACATCCCGGAGAAGACCCGCAGGCTGGAGAACGCCGCCGCCGGATGGGCACGGGAGGGCGTACCCATCGACACCATCCATCACGCCGTGCACGAAGGGTTCCGGCTCGGGCTGGACCTGGTGGTGTCCAATGCGACGGTCACCGACTATTCGGCGCTCGTCGACGGGGCCAAGCTCGTGGTGGAGATGCTGGACAAGATGACCGTCTGCATCTCCATGGCCTATGTGCGCGAATTGCGTTCGGTCGTAAGCGAACACCACACCGCGGTCCATACGCTCACCTCCGCCCTGCTGGGCGGGCACAGCACCTCGACCATGGCGCGGGAATGCGGGATCGAGATCGCCGCGGCCTATTCCGTACTCGCCGTGGCCATTCCGTCCCATCCGGACGAATCGATCGCCTCGCTGGACGGGAAGGTGGTGGCGCGGCGCAAACTGCGCCGGGTCCAGGCCGAACTGGCGACCCGCTGCGAGGAGGTGGCGCTGTCGCTGCTGAGCGTGGACGGTGGCACGGTACTGCTGCCCGCCGGGGTCGTCGCCGTCGCCGGACTCGACGATCTGCTGGCGCAGTTGTCCCGGGCCGCGCAGGTGCCGATCAGCGCCGCCGTCGTGGAGGCGCCGACCGCAGAGGTCCCCTCGGCCGCGGATCAGGCGCACGAACTGCTGGATATGGTCCAGCGCCTGGACTGTGTGCCGGGGCTGTACCGATTCGACGATATGGCACTGGAATACCAGCTGACCCGCCCCGGGCCGGGCCGTGAATATCTCGGCTCGTTGCTGGATCCCCTCGACGATCATCCGGAACTGCTGGAAACCCTTCAGCGCCACATCAGCAACAATCTCAATCGGCAGCGCACCGCGCGGCTCATGCATATTCACACCAACACCATCGACTACCGGCTCAAGCGGGTCGCCCAGCTGACCGGATTCGATCCCACCCAGCCCTCGGGACTGTGGTATCTGCGGTCCGCGCTGGTGGCGCGCAGCTATCGGGCGAGCTGAGCGTCACCCCGGGCCCCGATCCGCGCGCACCTGGGCCACGTAGGCCCGCGAGATGGCGGCGGTCAGCGTATCGAGGACGTCCGCCACGAAGCAGCCGTCCACACCGCCGGCCCGGCCGGGCTCGGGCCGCAGCCCCAAACCGTTCTTCACACCCTCGTGCAGCGCGTGCTGGATGACCTCGAGCGGGACATCCTCGCGCGCCCACCGTGCCGCGGCCACCTCGAGCCGCGCCAGCACCTGCTGCCCGGACGGATCGGAATCGTCGAGCAACGCCAGCGCCAGGCCCAGTCCCACCCGGAACGCCGTGCCGAAATCCGCGCCCGGCGGCTCCGGCGACCCGGCCGGACCTGCCGACCAGATGCGCAGCAACTCGGCCGGATCCGGGACATCGAAGCGGTCCGAACGGTCTCCGGGTTCGTGGTCGAACTGCCCACTCGTGCACATACGCGCTCCTTCCACCCGAGACCGAAATCGATATGGACAAACGTACAATTACCCACCCCCGGCGATAGGACACATCGTCCGGACTTCGGTCCACCTCGGAACGGGGGTCGGCAAAGATAGTGAAACCTCCCATCAACAGATACTCGAGGCCGGTGCTCCGGCCCACCCTCCCGCGATCGGCACTTCGGGCGACGGGACGGCGCGCGCCCGGACGGCACCCCCGGTTATGGTGCGGCGGTGGATACCGGTGATCTGATAGACCGCAGCAGTTCCATCGCGGAGCGGCTGACGACGACCCAGGCGGCACCGCCGTCGTGGCTGGTACTCGCCACCGCGGTGGCGGCCCTGATACTGGTGGCGTACCGCCCCCTGTGGCGCCTCACCCGCCATGTCGTCACCATCGCGCACGAAGGCGGCCATGCGCTGGTGGCCCTGCTGAGCGGTCGCCGGCTCACCGCGATCACGCTGCACTCCGATACCTCCGGACTGACCGTGTCCAGCGGGAAACCCTACGGGCTCGGGATGATTCTGACCGCGCTCGCCGGCTATCCGGCGCCACCGCTGGTCGGACTCGGTTTCGCCGCGCTACTGGGCGCCGGGCGGATCACCCTGATGCTGTGGATCGCGATCGCGGCCCTGGCCGTGATGCTGGTGATGATCCGCAATGTGTACGGCGTGGTCTCCGTGGTGTCCACGGGCGCCTTGGTTTTCGTGGTGTCCTGGTTCGGCTCCGATGCGCTGCAGGCCGGATTCGCCTATCTGGCGACCTGGTTGCTGCTGCTGGCCGGCAGTCGTCCGGTATTGGAATTGCAGCGCACCCGATCCCGGATGCGCGACGGCACCACCGACGCCGATCAACTGGCCCGGCTGACCCGGCTTCCGGGATTGCTGTGGGTGGGGGTTTTCCTGGCTGTGGCGCTGGGCGCGCTGGTCGCGGGAGCGGCGCTGCTGCTGTCGGCCACGGCCGGGATCTGCCTGCCGGTGCCCAACGGCGCCGACTGCCCCGCCTGACCGGCCGCCGCTACGGCGGCCGGACCGGCACTCAGGCGCTCTCGGCCTCGGCGAGCTCCTTCTTCCAGACCCGGAAACCCTCCTCGGTGCGCCCCCGCCGCCAGTACCCCGAGATCGAGGCGAACTCCGCCGAGACGCCGCGTTCCCGGCGGATATAGGACCGCAGATTGTGCATGACCGCCTGCGCCTCCCCATGGATGAAGACCTGCGCGCGACCGGGCAGCCAGGGCGCGGACTTCACCGCACCGATGAGCGGGGCGTTGTCCCCGGCCCGCTCGTCACCCACCTCGTGCGCGGCACCACCACGATGAATCCAGGTGACCTCGACCAGCGCCTTCGAGGTGAACGCGATCTCATCGGCGGCATCCGCGACCTCGATGAACACCTTGGCGGGCGCGCCCTCCGGCAACGCCTCCACGGCGGCGGAGATCGCGGGCAACGCGGCCTCGTCGCCGGCGAGCAGATGCCAGTCGGCATCCGCGCGGGGAGCGTACGCACCCCCCGGGCCGAAGAAGGTGACCTGCTCACCCGGGCCGACGGTCGCGGCCCACGGACCGGCGATTCCCTCGTCGCCGTGGACCACGAAGTCGATGGCTATCTCCCGGGCCGCCGTATCCACCGAACGGACCGTATAGGTGCGCGTGACCTCACCGTCGGGCCGGTCGAAGAGCAGTTTCACGTAGGCGTCGGTGAACTCGCTGATATCGAAATCACCGAATCCGGGGTCACCCAGATACACCCGCACGATATGTGGGCTCAACCACTCGGTCCGGGCGACCGTCATGGTCGTGCGCTTCCTGGCCATCCGCTCTCCTCCGTGAATTAGGTATACCTAAGCAAACGTACCAGCCCTGTCGGAGCCGCTGTGTAGCATCCGTCTGGGCCTCGGCGAAATATGAGGCAATAGAGCGTTTTTGGGTTAATCTTCCACAAACTTCCGGACAAAGGCACCATCATGACCGCGGCTACCGTCATTCGTCCGCTGGCGCCCAGCGAACAGATCTTCGCCTTCAGCGAAGTGTTCGTCGGATACTGCGCGCGGATCTCGGGACCCGTCGACCTCGGCGCTCTGAGCGCGGCCTTCGAGGCTCTGGTCACCGCGCATCCCATCCTGGGTGCGCAGCTGGCGCCCGCCGAACCGGCGGGGCACACACTGGTCACCGCCGGGCCTCCGGAAATCGTGGTCACCGTCGCCGATGGCGATCCCGAACTGCTGCTCAGCGGCGCCGAACCGGATCAGCGCCGGGCCCTGGGCAGTCTGCATGTGGTCCGGTCCGGCGCCGACACCGCGGTGACCCTGCTGGTTCATCACAGTATCGCCGACGCGACCCATTCCCTGCGGCTGTTCCAGCGGCTGTGGGAGTGTTACCCGATCGCCGCGGCGGGCCGGGTTCCCGTCCTGCCCACGACCCGGCAGCCGCTGCCGGTCGAGGATCTGCTCACCGCCCGCGGGGTACGCCGCCGGCCCGTCCCCGGCGGCGCCGCACTCCGCGCGGAACCGCCATCACCGCCGATGGAAGCCCTGGATGCCAACGACCACGAGTATCCGCCCCTCATCACCACCCGCTGCCGGCTCAGCCGGGAGCAGACCGGAGCGCTGGTGGACCGGGGCCACCGCGCGGGGGTCACGGTGCACAGCCTCGTCGCGGCCGCGTTACTGCTCACCGAGTCCGAGGCCAGGCGATTACCCGTGGACCGGCTGCAGTGCTCCTACTCGGTGGACCTGCGGCGCCGGGTCCACCCCCTGATCGGCCCCACCGAGGGCACCAATGTTCTGGGTTTCGCCGGGTACCGGCCCGCGGCGGGCACGGAGACCACCCTCGACGGCCTGGCCCGGGGGGCGCTCCACGCGCTACGCGCCGGCCTGGCCTCCGGATATATCCAGCAGACTCCGCTGCAACTCCCCGATACGCTCGCCGTACCACCGGCCGACCCGTTCCATACGGTGATGACCACCAACTGGGGCCGGATACCCCCGCCGCGGGTGCCGGCGGTGCGGATCGACGATTTCCGGACCACCATGATCGCCAAACCCGATCCGACCGGCCGACGCCCCCCGCAGGCCGGCGGGGGCACCAGCATCATCAGTACCTACGCCGGCCGGTTGAGCATCGAGATCCATCACCCGCCGGAGTTCGGCCCCGTGCAGCTGCCGCGAATCGAACAACTGCAAGCGCTGCTCACCCGGCCCTGAACGGCGCGGCCGGGAGATCTAGATTCCCTGCTGGAGCGAGGCCAGCTCCAGCACGGTGATATCGGAGGGCGCGGCCACCCGCACCGGCGGACCCCAGGCACCGGCGCCCCGGGTCACATAGAGCGCGGTGCTCCCGTACAACTCCAATCCCGCCACCGTCGGGTTGGCCAGCCGGGCGATGAGATTTCCCGGCCACAACTGTCCGCCGTGGGTGTGGCCCGACAGTTGCAGATCCACCCCGTACTCCACCGCCTGGTTCACCACCACCGGCTGATGAGCGAGCAGAACACAGGCGCGGGCGGTATCGCGGCCGTCCAGTGCGGCGGCGAAGTCCGGACCGCGGCCGGCCTCGGTTCCGGCGGGATCGTCGACCCCGGCCAGATCGAAATCGGGGAGGGCGAGGCGCTCGTTGAGCAGCACGGTCATCCCCAGTTCGCGCACCCTCGCGATCCAGGCATCGGCGTCGGAGTAGTACTCGTGGTTGCCCGGGACGAAGAAGACGCCCAGCCGGGCACTCAAACCGGCCAGTGGTTCGGTCTCCGCACGCAGATCGTCGACCGTGCCGTCGGTGAGGTCGCCGACCACCGCGATCAGATCCGGCCGGGTGTCGTTCACGGTACGCACGACCCGTTCGCAGAATCCACGACCGAGAGCCGGCCCCAGGTGCAGATCGCTGACCAGCGCGATGCGCACACCATGAGCGGCGGCCGGCAGCTTCGTCAGCGGTACCGTCACCCGGCGCACCATCGGGCCGTCCAGTACCCCGTAGGTGCCGGTACCCACCAGCGCACCCGCGGTCACCACGGTGGCCCCGGCGGCCAGCCGCGAGATCAGCAGCCGTCGCGACAAGGGCCGCCCGGGTTCCTGCTCCTCGGGTCCGGGGCCGGGAGGCAGCGGCCCGGCCGGCCCGGAAGCTCCGCCGCCGGGCGCGCTGCCGGGGCCACCGTGGACGGCACCCACCGGTTCCGGCGTCCTCGCGGGCCGGTTCCGCTCCAGCGGTTCCGGTGCGGCGGGCGGCGGCGCGGCGGTTCCCGCGTCCCGGCGAATCAGTCCGCGCAGCAGCAGCGGCCGTACGACCTCACCGGCGAGCACGCCGATCAGCAGGTAGACGAACAGCGCCGCCCACAGGAATCCCGGCCAGGCGAGCCGGCGCCATCCATCCCACGGCACACCGCTCAGCACCGCCGCGAAAGCGCCCAGCATCAGCGCCGAACCCACACCCAGCACACCGGCACCGATCGGCCGCCAGACGGACCCGGCCCGGGTGGCGTCGCGG
The DNA here is from genome assembly GCF_040638875.1 of Nocardia sp. NPDC024068. Classification (NCBI taxonomy): domain Bacteria; kingdom Bacillati; phylum Actinomycetota; class Actinomycetes; order Mycobacteriales; family Nocardiaceae; genus Nocardia; species Nocardia sp. NPDC024068. The sequence continues at coordinate 471,121 of NZ_JBEZYU010000002.1, forward strand.
ACGAGCCGCCGCCACAGGTACCAGTGGAGCCCGGCTACCACCACCACCGCGGCCAGCCCTGCGAGCACGGAAACTACTACCACGGAGGACGCCTCTCCCTGACCGATTGCCTCTGCGGATGCTGAATCTACCCGCAGCCGCCCGGCACACTGTCGGCCCGGCACCCCTTCGGGTGCGTACCGGGCCCAACGGAAGGCCGGGCGGGAGGCCCGGTGCCCGGATATCCGGCATCACATCGGCATTCGCCGTCGCCCCACCGCACAGGCGGACCGGACGCGGATCCGATCTACCCGGTCGCCAGCGGCCCGCCGAATCCGGGCGGGGGCACCTGGCCGTTATGGCTCCCGGCGAGTAACCATTTCAAGATCTTCCCGGTCTCCCCACGCGGCAGGGCGGGCAGGAAGGTGACATCCCGGGGTACCGAGAACCGGCTCAGCCGGTGTCGGACGTAGGTGCGCACCATATCGGAATCCAGCCCGGACCCTTCGTGCTTCACCACGAACGCCGCCAGCCGCTGGCCGAATTCGGAGTCCGGTACGCCGACCACCGCCACCTCGCTCACCTGTGGCAGATGCGCGAGGGCCTCCTCCACCGGCCGGGGGAAGACGTTCTCACCGCCGGAGATGATCATCTCGTCGTCGCGTCCGGCGATGAAAAGCCTTCCGTTGACATCGAAATAACCGACATCGCCGGTATCGAGCATGCCGTGCGCCTCGTCCGGGGGCGCCGCATTGACGTAACCGTCGAACAGCATGTGATTGCCCACGAAGATATGGCCCGTCGCACCGACCGGTACCGGTTTGTGATCGGGACCGAGTACCGAAACCTTGGTACCGAGTGGCGGGCGGCCGGCGGTGGTGGGTGCGAAGCGCAGATCCTCGGGCGTGGCGATGGTCGCCCAGGAGACCTCGGTGGATCCGTACACGTTGTAGAGGATGTCCCCGTAGGTGTCCATGAACCGGAGCACGGCCGCCCCGGCCAGCGGTGCCCCGCAACTGATGACGTGACGCAGACAGGAGGTGTCGTAGCGGGCGCGCACGGCGGGTGGTAGATCGAGAATACGATTGACCATGGTCGGGACCACGATCATGGTGGCCACCCGATGCCGGGCGACCAGGCGCAGGCAGTCCTCGGCATCGAACCGCTCCGGCAGCACCACCGTGGAACGCAGCGCCGTGCTCAACTGCAGGCCTGCCAGACCCCAGGTGTGGAAGAGCGGGGCGGGAATCAGCATCGCCGCCTCCATCTCCAGAGGTATTCGCGACAGCAGCGCGGCGATGGTCGCGAACCCCTTGGGATGGGGCCGCCGCGCACCCTTCGGGATGCCGCTGGTCCCCGAGGTGAGCACGATCAACCGGCCGGGATGAGCGGGTCGCCGGAAATCCTGCTCCGCCCGGTCGATCAACTCGCCGATGGTATGGCGCCCGGGGTGCGGCGGCCGCTCGTCGGTGTTGTACCGGGGCAGATCGTCGTGCAGATATTGCACGAGCTCTTCGAGCTCGCCGTCGACGAACAGCGCGGAGAGCCGATGCCGCTGCACGATCTGCTCCACGGTGCGCGCGGCCAGGCCCGCATTGAGCAGGGCGACGTCCACACCGAGTTTCCCGGCGGCGACCATGGTTTCGACCATGCCCGCGTGATTGCGGGACAGCAGGCCGATCGCGTCGCCCGCCCCGAGCCCCACCTCCGCCAGCGCTCCCGCCAGCGCGGTACTGCGTTCGTTCATCTCCGCGAAGGTGCGCTGTCCCTGATCGTCGATCACCGCGATCCGGTCCGGCGAATGCGCGGCGCCCGCCGCATACCCGCCCGCCAGGTTGAAGCCCCACTTGTTCAGGGAGAGCAGCTGTTTCAGCACCACTTCGGGACGGCTGCGCACCACACCGCTGACCGTCACCTGCCGCAGCACCTCGAGTTGCCGGCGTACCAGCGAAGTGTCGCCGTTGGCCACCGTGGACGTCCGGGCACCGCGCATGATATCGGCCATACGGCGCAGCCCTTCGGCCGTCCAGTCCTGGATCGCCGAGTTCGAGGCCTCGCCGAGATGGTGGTGCACCCGCCCGGCGGCGAAGAAGGTGACCGAGACCGCGCAGCGGTCACCTTCCCCGTACAACCGCACCGCCGCGAAACTACCGACCTCCGGCGCGTGCAGTTCCAGACTCTCGTACCAGCGGCCGGTGACCACCCGCACGCGCATGATCCGGATACCGGCCTGCGGCGTGCCGACCCGGAATTCGAATACGGGACGCTCACCGGGCAGGTCCAGCCTGGAACAGGCGCCGATACCGGTGAACACCCGGGGATAGGTCTGCGGATCGAGTAGCAGATCCCAGACAGCGGCACGGGCCGCGGGCAGTTCCGCGACCGCATCGATGACGTCGGTAACCAAACTCGCGCATCTTCTCTTCGGCCCGCAACGAACAACTGGGCCGGCGGGTCACCCATCTGTAACGTCGCTCACAATATCCCGGTCACATCGTTATTACCAGCGAGTAACCCCCTTTCCGAAACGGTCTGTGACAGGTCACGAATCACCGTTGCCCGATATTCACTCTCCGTACCGAAACCGGGCCTACCTCACCGTTGTAGGTTGCCCAGCACCAGCGGCGTCCTCGGTGTGAGAGATCCCAGCGCCGCCTCACTCCACCCACGGACCCGCTGTGCGCGAACTACATTCGGCCCATCTCACACGCTCCGACACCCGGAGGACGACCATGCACCCGACCCGGCGCAGGGTGGCCATCACCCATTCCGAGGAGATCCTCAATTATTTCGGCAAATGCGGCTCCTGCGGATATCCCGCCCGCGCCGAATCCACGCGGCGGATATTCGACACCGGCGAGATCGAAACCCTGGTCGTGGCCAGCTGCGGGTTGCCGTGCGGCTGGACCGACCGGGTGCTCCCGACCACGATGACCGGCCCCGGCGCGGCCTCGGCCTGAGCCCGGCCGTTCATCCACCCACCGGCTCCGGCGGCGGTCCGGCCGTCCGGCACGATGAGCGTATGGAACTGCGCATCTTCACCGAACCGCAGCAGGGCGCCGATTACACGACTCTGCTGCGGGTGGCCCGGACCGCCGAGGAACTCGGGTTCGACGGGTTCTTCCGATCCGACCACTACCTGCACATGGGCTCGGTGGACGGCCTCCCCGGTCCCACCGACGCGTGGATCACCCTGGCCGGCCTGGCGCGTGAAACCAGCCGTATCCGGTTGGGCACCCTGGTCACCGCGGCCACCTTCCGGTTGCCCGGTCCGCTGGCGATCCAGGTGGCCCAGGTGGACCAGATGTCGGGCGGCCGGGTGGAACTCGGTCTGGGCACCGGCTGGTTCGCCGACGAGCACACCGCCTACGGCATTCCGTTCCCGGACCACAAATTCGACCGCCTCGAGGAGCAACTGGCCGTGATCACCGGGCTGTGGGAGACCGCTCCGGGCGATACCTTCGATTTCACCGGCAAACACTACGAACTGGTGCGCTCTCCCGCCCTGCCCAAACCTGTACAGCAGCCGGTACCGGTGATCGTCGGCGGTCTGGGGCCCACCCGGACACCCCGGCTCGCGGCGCGGTACGCGACCGAGTTCAACATCCCGTTCGCGTCGGTTGCCGACAGTTCCGCGCAGTTCGACCGGGTGCGCGCCGCGGTCGCGGCCGCCGGCCGGGACGCCGGCAGCATGGCCTACTCAAACGCCCTCATCGCCTGTGTGGGCACCGACGAGGCGGAGATCGCCCACCGCGCCGCCGCGATCGGGCGGGAGGTCGACGAGTTGCGCGCCAACGGCCTGGCCGGGACACCGGCGGAGGTGGCCGAGAAGATCACCCGCTATCGCGAGATCGGTACCGAGCGTATCTACCTGCAGATCCTGGATCTCACCGATCTCGACCATCTGGCGCTCATCGCCAACGAGGTCGCCACCCGGCTGTGATGCCCGGAGTGGACGGGATGCGGGCCCCGTCCACTCCGTCGCCGTCAGTACGCGCCGGCCACCCCGTCGAGCAGATGCTCGAGGGTTTCGTAGGCGGGGACATCCACCACATCCACCACATCCGGCGCCACCTCCACGCCGTGTTCGGTGACCACTTCGTCGAAACGTGCCGTATCACCGGTCCGGAAACCGTGTTCGGCGGCCAGCGACTGCAGATCGGCGTCATTGTGCAGGAGCGCGCCGATCTCCTCCCCCTCCGCAGTGAGGGGCACCAGGGTATGCCGGGAGACGACCGTGGGCGAGGGGTACAGCAGGACCATCTCGGGCCGGAGCCGTCCCGCTACCGCCGCCGCGACGTACTGGGCCTCGTAGATCCAGGTCATCGGGGTCGCACCCATACCGGCGGTGAGGTATTCCTCGAACGGGCCCGCACTGGATCCCTCGGTGTACCCCTGGGCCAGGAACAACCGCTGCAGCGTGGGCAGCACATGCTGTTCGGCGGTCGCGCCGCGCACCACGGCGTCGTCGTTGACCACATAGCTGGCCACCGCCAGGTACATGGCCGCCGAATTCGAGGTCCGGGCATCGGTCGTGCTGACCAGGATGTTCTTGCCGACGCGGTAGGAGGCGTTACCGGCCAGCTCGTCCCACCGCACTCCCCGCTGCACCATCTCGATATAGGCCCCGAAGTCGAGCGCCGGCACCGGTCCGTCGAACTTCACCGCACCGGCCGCGTCGAGCAGTTCCACGATGGGCGCGAAGGTCGCGATCGCCATCGGCGAGTAGAACGGGGTGTACCGGGTGCGGACCCCGACCTCGCGGATGATCCGCTCGGCCGCGGGCAGGCTGGACGGGAACACGAAGGCCTGCCCGTCCAGGTCCACCGAGGTGGAGATCTCGCGGGACCCGGCGGGCTGCACGGTCACGTGGTAACCGTGCGCGGCGAAGACCTCGGCGACCCGGTCGTCGGCGAAGAAGGCCATTTTCTCCGATCCGACCACGCCGGTCACCGCGATCGGCGCGGCACCCGCGGCGGGCGCGATCGGCGCCGGATCCGAACCGGGCCGGGTGACCGCCCACGCGGTCGCGCCCACTGCCACCACCCCGGCGCCGGCCAGCGCGAACAACCCGCGGCGGTCGGTGGCCAGGGACCGGACGCGGCCCGGCGCGCCGGGATCGCCGGAGACCGGGTCCTCGGCGACGGTCTTCCCGGTCGGCGCTTCGGCCACCGACGAGGGCACGATCGCGGCCTCGTCACCGGAATCCAGCTCCCGGCGCACCACCCGCTCTACGAGAATGGGAACGAAATCCCGCACACTGCTCCCGGAGAACCGGTCGTGGGCGGTGCGTACCACGGCACCCACTTCGTCGGCCGAACGGTTCTGCGCGTATGCGTCCGCCAGCCGGCTCTCCAGTTCGCGTATCGCTTTCCGCTCACGCGCGGCCTTGTCTTGGGGGGCCACACCCTTGGGGGTGGTATCGAGTGCCACGTATCTCTCCTCGGCGCCGGACAGCGAAATCGAACGACCCGCCGGGCCGATCCACAGCCGACAACCCTACCGCCACACCGTATTCGGATACTCCCAGCTACGGGGCCCACAGCCGATTCTCCGGCCAGAATTCATCCGGCATTTCCCGCCCGCTCGGCACCGGTTTCCCCGAGGACGGCCATCGCGGCATTGTGCCCGCCGATTCCGCTCACCCCGCCACCGCGGACCGTGCCCGCTCCGCAGCGAAATATATTGCGGTAGGCCGTGTCCACACCCCACCGCTGAGCGGGGGTGTCCGCGGGTTCGTCCCGGTAGGGAAACGAGAGATCACCGTGGAAGATATGACCCCCGGGCATCCGCAGCGACCGTTCCAGATCCACCGGGGTGGCGACGTCGAGGCAGGGGGCTCCGTGCGCGTCGAGGGCCAGGCAGTCACGGAGGGGTTCGGCGAGGACCGCATCCAGCTCGGCGAGGGTCGCGGCCACCGCGGCATCGCGGGCCGCGGGGTCGGAGACGAAAAGCCTTGCCGGCGTGTGCAACCCGAACAGGGTGAGGGTATGCCGCCCCGGAGGTTCCCCGGCGCCGACGATATCCGGATCGGTGAGTGTATGACAGTAGATCTCCGACGGTGGCCGCGCCGGGAGCTGTCCGGCTGCCGCTTCACGGTAGGCGGTTTCGAGCCGTTCGTAGGTTTCGCCGATATGAAAGGTGCCGGCGAAGGCGTCGCGCGGGTTCACCGCGGAATCCCGCAGCCGCGGCAGCCGGGAGAGCACCATATTGATCTTCAGTTGCGCACCTTCGGGGTTCGGGCCCACCGGTTCACCCAGCAGTCGTGCCATTTCACGGGGTGCGGCGTTCACCAGGACATAGCGCGCCCCGACCGGCGTCTCCCCCGCGCTGCCGAGGAACCGGACCTCCGCGGTCGCGCCGTCGGAGGAGATTCCGGTGACCTCGGCTCCGGTATGTATCTCCGCCCCGGCCGAACGCCCGGCGGCGACCAAGGCGTCGGTGAGCGCCCCCATTCCGCCCACCGGTACATCCCAATCGCCGGTGCCGCCCCCGATCACGTGGTAGAGGAAACACCTGTTCTGCGCGAGCGAAGGGTCGTGGGCATGGGCGAACGTCCCTATCAGGGCATCGGTGAACACCACACCGCGCACCAGATCATCGGCGAAGTAGCGTTCGATCACCGCACCGAGCGGCTCGTCGAACAAGGCCCGCCACGCCCGGTCGCCCACCCGCCGCCGCAGCTGCGACGCGGTGGGCAACGGTTCGGTGAGCGTCGGGAACACCGCGGCGGCGACCTCGCCGGTCATCGCGTAGAAGCGCTGCCAGGCGTCGTATTCGCGATCCGACCCGGTGACCCGGGCGAAACTCTCCCGAGTGGCGGCGGGCGCATCGTTGTGGACCAGCAGGCCGGAATCGCCGGCCGGGGTGTAGGACGAGATGCGGCGCCGCCGGGTGTGGAACCGAAGTCCGAGATCCCGCACGATCCGGTCGGGCAGCAGGCTGACCAGGTACGAGTACCGCGACAGCCGGATATCGACGCCGTCGAACACTCGCGCCGAGACGGCCGCGCCGCCGGGCGCCGGTGCCTGTTCCAGCACCAGCACCGACCGGCCGGCACCGGCCAGATAGGCCGCCGCCACCAGTCCGTTGTGCCCGGCGCCGACGATCACCACGTCGTACTGTGCGCGCATCACCATGGGGTCGTCGATACCACACCGGCGCCCCGGACGCGCTCATCCGCGCCCGCGTCGCGGCGTCAGCCGAGCAGACCGCCGAGTAGACCGCCACTCTGGCCCGCTTCCTGGCCGCCACCGGTGCCGCCGAGCATCCCGCCGGGCGGGAGTTCCGACGGCTGCACGATGACGAACCCGCGGCCGGAGAACGCCAGGGTGATGCCCTCGCCGGTACTGCGGCCCATGAGCCGGCCCAGGCCGAAGGAATCGTTGCGCTTCACCCCGGTCTGCAGGCTCGACGACCACGCGATCGCCGCCTGCGGGTCGGCGTAGGTGGGCTGATCGACGTTCAGCACCACCGGGGTACCGTGGCTGGTGATCGCGATCCGGCCGCGTCCGCTGAACACACAGTTGAACAAACCGGCGTTACTGGCGTACCCGGCGGCACCCTGGACCATCCGGATGTCGTAGCCCAGCGTGGGATCGAACGCGAGCACATTGGACCCGTTGATGGTGAGCCCGTCGGTGCCGTCCAGGTCGATGATGTGCACATCGGCGGCACCGTTGGCGACGAACAGATCACCCCGGCCGGATACCTTCATCAGCGGCACACCTTCACCGGTGAGCCGCTGCTGGATGGCGCGGCCGATCCCTCCGGAGCCCAGCGCCTGGAATTGCAGTTCGCCCTGGTAGGCGACCATCGACCCGGAGCGGACCAGCGTTTCGCCGTTCACCCCGACCTTGATCATCTTGCCGCCCTGTTTCTGGATGCCCATACCGGAGACTTCGGCATGGCGCGGGTCGAACAGCTCGCTGTGCATCGGCTGAGCTCCTTGCTGGGGTGCATAGGCGGGAATGTGCTGTGGTGGGTGTGCCGCCGGGGCAGGCTGGGCCGGGTACCCCTGAGCGGGCTGCGCGGGGTAGCCGTGGGCCGGCGGATACGGCTGTTGCGGCGGGGCGAAGCCCGGCGCCTGGGGCTGCGCCGGATAGGGAGCGCCGGGACCGGGCGGCGGATAACCGCCACCGGACGGCGGCGCGGCCGGACCGGGCTGCGCCGGATACTGCGGCGGCGCCACCGGATTGGCGACCATCGTGGGATCGGTGCGCGACGGTGGGGGCGCCGCCGTGGGCGCCACGGGTTCGTCGTCGACGTTCACCCCGAAATCGGTGGCGATACCGGCCAGGCCGTTGTCGTATCCCTGTCCGACGGCGCGGACCTTCCACGCGCCCGCCCGGCGATAGATCTCGACGCATACCAGCGCTGTTTCGGTGCTCAATCCCGAGATCGGGAACGTCAGGGTGCCCTGTGGGCCGGTCACGGTGGCGGTGAGCGACCCCACCGACCCGAACACGGGCGGACCGCTGCCGTCCAGGCTGGCGGTGACCACGACCTTGTCGATACCGGCGGGGACCGCCGGAGTCTGCACATCGACCGCGTCCCCGGCCCCACGACCGTGCCGATAGGTGACACCGGGGCCGACCGGCTGATTGAAGAAGACGAAGTCACCGTCGGAGCGAACTTTGCCGTTGGCCGCGAGCAGCAGGGCCGAGACGTCGACCGGCGCGGAACACGTCACCGTGACGGTCAACCGGTCACCCGGCGCGGGCCGGTTCTCCCCCGGAGCGAGTGTGCTCACCTCGAATCACCCCGACCCCGCGCGCACCGCGTGCCTCGTGCGGTCCGCCGGATCCCCGGCGCCCGGCCGGGTACCCGTTCGATTTTCTGATCCACACCGACGAGTCTGACCGATACCGGCCGCAGCGCGCCACCGAGAGACCGGACAGGCGCATACCGGACCCCGCCACCTGCGGTGACCCGTGCCGGTCCGCACGGCCCGCGGTGACACGCACCACCGGATCCTGAGAATTTTCACAGCGCCTACACAGCCAAACGACAGCACCCGGCGGCACTCTGGAAGAGGACGAGTGGAACTCGGCATCAGGGAGGAACCCATGGTGGATTTCGAGATCACCGGCACTACCGTCACCGTTCACGTACGCGGCACCCACCGGGTGCTGTCGCTGTGCGAACGGATCACCTTCGACCTCACGAATATCGTGTCCGTGGCGCCGGCCGAAATCGACCGGCGCCCGCCCTGGGTCCGCGCGCCGGGCGCCTTCTTCCCCGGCGCGATCGCGGCGGGCACCTTCCGCGGCAAAGGGCGCAAAGAGTTCTGGGACACCCTGTTCGGCGGAAAGGCCGTCCGGATCGACCTGCGCGGTACGGATTACACCCGGCTCGTCGTCGATGTGGACGACGTCGACACGGTGTTGCGCTCGCTGCACCGCGCCGTCGCCGCCTGAGCGGCGCACGATCCGCCGATCGGCCTCCTTCGCCGCGGGGCCGATCGGCGGGTCACCGAAGGACTGCGCCTCGGCCCGACCCACACGGTGGTCAGGCATCCGCTCCGGGCAGGTGCTTGCTACTCGCCGACGGTATCCGGTTCGGGTTTCGGCTGCCGGGTGACGAACCGCACCGTCGGCTCCACGATGCGGGCGGCGATGGGCCCGACCACGGCCATCAGCAGAACATAGGTGGTGGCCAGCGCCGCGAACTCGTCCGGCACCGCCCCCGCCGCCACCGCAAGGCCCGCGATGACAATGGAGAACTCGCCACGGGCCACCAGCGCCGCGCCCGCGCGGGCCCGGCCCAGACGCGCCGATCCCGCATGCGCGGCCGCCCACCAGCCGGTCGCGATCTTGGTGACCGTGGTGATCACCGCCAGCAGAATGGCCCATCCCAGTACCGGCGGGATACTGCGCGGATCGGTGGTCAGTCCGAACAGGACGAAGAACATGGCCGCGAACAGATCACGCAGGGGTTCCAAGATCTTCGTGGCACTGTGCGCGGTGGTATCGGAAATCGCGATACCCAGCAGGAACGCCCCGACAGCGGCCGAAACCTGCAGGGAGGATGCCACCCCCGCCACCAGCAGCGCCGAACCGAGCAGCTTCAGCAGGAAGATCTCGTTGTCTTCACTGGCCACGATCGCCGAGACATACTTGCCGTACCGGAACGCCACCACGAGCACGACCGTGACCGCGAGCAGCGCGATGCCGAGGGACTGCAGGCCCGCGACGAATCCCAGACCGGACAGCACCGCGGTCAGGACCGGCAGGTAGGCCGCCATCGCGAGATCCTCGAAGACCAGGATCGACAGGATCACCGGCGTCTCACGGTTGCCGAGTCGCCCGAGATCGTTGAGGACCTTCGCGATGATTCCCGATGACGAGATGTAGGTGACACCGGCCATGGCCAGCGCCCCGGTGGGCCCCAGCCCCAGCAACAGTGCGACGACCACACCCGGTGTGGCATTGAGCACCAGATCGAGCAGACCGGCCATCCAGGATCGGCGCATTCCGGTGAACAACTCCGCCGCGCTGTATTCCAGCCCGAGCAGCAACAGCAGCAGCACGACGCCGATCTCGCTGGCGAGCTTGATGAACTCGCCGGTCTCGTGCAGTTCGAGAAAACCTCCTTCCCCGAATACCAACCCGCCCAGCAGGTAGAGAGGAATCGGGGACATACCGATCCGAGCCGCGATCCTCCCGAGCACTCCGAGCCCGAAAAACACCGCCCCCAGCTGGATCAGCGCCAGCGCGTCCGCATGCATCGCCTTGGTATCAGCCGTCTTTCAGGATATCGGCGGCATGGTCGAGGCCGTCCGTGGTTCCCACCACGATCAGCACATCGCCGCCGGTGAACACGAAATCCGGGCCCGGCGCCGGCATGGCCTGCCCGGCCCGCATCACCGCCACGATGGACGTTTTGGTCCGGGTCCGCATCCTGGTCTCGCCCAGGGTCCGCCCGTCGTAGGGCGAATTCTCGCTGACCGGCAGCTGCCGGGTGTTCACACCCGCCATATCCCGGTGATCGTTGCGCAACTGACCGACCAGTTGCGGCGCCCCCAGCAGATTCGCCAGAGTACCGGCCTCGGCCTCCGTCATCGGGATCTGCGTGGTCGCATCGGGATCACCGATCTTGGTGAAGATCAGATCGATGGTCCCGTCCTTGTGATCGACGACCCCGATCCGCCGGCGCACCGCGGTGAGCGGAAAGTCTTTGCGTACGCCTATACCCGGCAGGGGTGTCACTTCGACGTTCACGATGTCACCTTAACTCGACTGTGAGTGTGGGCCGATAGCCGCACACACCCTAGCGCTACCCGGTGACCGCCGGTTCCGAAACACCGGCGATCACCTCCGCGGACGCACCGCGGCCCAGGGTCACGCCCCGGTCAGACCGCGCATGCGCTGGGCCTGCTCGGCGGCCATCACCACATGGCGCATCAGCAACGCCGTGGTCACCGGCCCCACGCCGCCCGGAACCGGACTCAGGGCAGCCGCCGTGCCGCGCACCGATTCGGCGTCCACGTCACCGACGATCTTCCCCTCCGCGGATTCGTTGGTGCCCACATCGATCACCACTGCGCCGGACCGCACATTGGCGCCGGTCACCAGCCCGATCCGGCCCGCGGCGGCCACCACCACATCGGCCGCCGAGGTCACCGCGGGCAGATCGGCGGTCCGCGAATGGCAGACGGTCACGGTGGCGTTCTCGGCCAGCAGCAGATGCGCCAGCGGTTTGCCCACCACGTTCGAGCGCCCGACAACCGCCACGTGCCGGCCTTCCAGCACGATTTCGTGATGTTTCAGCAATTCGACCACCGCCTCCGCGGTCGCGGGCGCGAAACCGGGCGAGCCGGCCGTGAGCAGGCCGAGCGACAGCGGACTCACGCCGTCCACATCCTTCGGGGCCGCGATGGCCGGGGACACCTCGTCCAGGGCGACCCCCGCGGGCAGCGGGGTCTGCAGCATGATCGCGTCGGTATCCGGGTCGGCACTGCGGACCGACAGTTCGGTGCGCAGCGCCTCGGCGGTCGCATCGGCACCGAGATCGATGATCTCGCAATCGATTCCACGGTTGGCGGCCGACTTCTCCAGCGAATTCACGTACCAGGCGCTGGCCGGATCGTCGTTCGCGACGACCAGCGCCAGCCGCGGTGCGCGGCCGGCCTGCTCGGTGAGTGCCTTCGCCCGCGCCGTGGTCTCGGCGTTCAGGGAGGCGGCGAGGTCTTTCCCGGTCAACGTTGCGGTATCCACGGGCGTTCAGCCTAGCCCCGCCGGCACCCGGGACCCGCGACCGGCGTCGCCCGGAGTTGGAGACATGTCACGAATCGGACAGGGGTAAATCCCGTGTTCCGGTTGCGGCGGGATCTAGGGTGGGTGGCCACATGCAACCGTGAGTCAATCCCCCGATCACCTACGAAAACCCAGCTCCCCCGTGGAAAGGTGTCGCCGTAGTGCACAATCGCAGAGGTCTGCAGTATCTGGTGGCGGTCACCGCCGCCGCAAGCGTTTCCCTGGCCGGTCTCACCGGCTCTCCCGCACACGCCAGTCCCGAGACGGACGCCCTGTACAACACCGCCCAGCGTCATTTCACCGACGGCGACTCCGTCGCCGGCCGGGCGGCACTCAACGATCTGATCGGCCGCGACCCCACCGATGCCGAGGCGCTGTCGCTACAGGCCATCTGGTCGCATTACGCTGGCGATATCCCGGCCATGAACGACGCGATGGGGCGGCTGCGCGCCGTCGACGGCGGCCTGGCCGCCGGTACCGACCGGGTCCTGCACGGGGTCGGCGCCGGAATCGCCACCCTGCCCAACCCGCTGCCGGCCCTGGTGGGGCCGCAGACCGGAATCGTGGTCTTCGGCTTCGGCCTGCTCCCCGACGGCGCGCCCCGGCCCGAACTGGTCGAACGCCTGCAGGCCGCCTGGCTGCAGGCCCTGGCTTCGCCCTTCTCACCGATCGTGGTCAGCGGGAACAATCCGAGCAACGGCATCACCGAAGCCGAAGCGATGCGCAACTGGCTGGTCGGCAAAGGGATTCCGGCAAATCGTGTGCACGTGGAGAACAGGGCCGGTTCCACCGTGCAGAACGCGCTGTTCAGCTCCCAGATCCTGCACGGCCTGGGCATGAACAGCGCGGTGGCCGTCACCTCGCCGAACCATATCCGGCGGGCCGTCGCGGATCTCTACGTCGCCGGGATCCCGGTGGTGGGCGCCACGACCTCACTGAACCAGCTGGTCTCCCAGTTGCCGCCGCCGAGTAAACAGGCGCAATACAGCATCTATCTCGACGCCACGAGGACCTTCCAGCTGAGCACCAACCGCTGAGTCATACCGAAGTCACCGCCGCCCGGATCCGGGCGGCGGCCTCGTCGGGCGGGATATCGGCGATGAACGCCCCCATCGCCGATTCGGACCCGGCCAGGTACTTGATCTTGTCGGTTCCCCGCCGGATCGAAGTGAGCTGCAAATGCAGGCGCACGGAATCGCGTCCGGCGCGTACCGGCGCCTGATGCCAGGCCGCGATATAGGGCGTGGGGTCGTCGTAGAGCGCGTCGATCCCTCGCAGCAGCCGCAGATACAACGTCGACAGTTCGTCGCGTTCGGCCTCATCGGTGGCCGCGAGATCGGGGATCTGCCGATGCGGCAGCAGATGCACCTCGATCGGCCAGCGCGCCGCGAACGGCACGAACGCGGTCCAGTGCCGGCCCTCGAGCACCACCCGGCCACCCGCGCGTTCGGACTCCAGAATGCGTTCGAACAGGTCGGGCCCCAGCCGGTGTACGGATTCGAGCAGCCGGGCGGTCCGGGGTGTCACATATGGGTAGGCATAGATCTGACCGTGCGGATGCGGCAACGTGACACCGATCGCCCGGCCGCGGTTCTCGAACGGGAAGATCTGCTGCACCCCGGGCAGCGCCGACAGCTCGGCCGTACGGTCGGCCCAGGCCTCGATGACGGTGCGGGCCCGGCTCGGGGTGAGATCGCCGAACGAACCCTCGTGTTCCGGGCTGAAACACACCACCTCGCAGCGCCCGACGGCCACGCGTTCGCGCCCGAATCCGAGCGCGGTCATATCGTCGAGCCCGTCCGGCGCCCGCGGTTCGCCGCGTACCGCGGGCGGCAGGGCCGGTCCGAACGACGGTGACCGGTTCTCGAACACCGCGACGTCGTAGAGGTCCGGTATCTCCGACGGATTTCCCGGTGTCTGCGGGGCGAGTGGATCGAGATCGGCCGGCGGGAGCACTACCCGGCTCTGCCGCGCGGCCGCGATGGAGATCCACTCCCCGGTGAGCACGTCCTGGCGCATCACCGCGGTGGGCGGCCGGGGTTCGAGCCGCCGGGTGTCGATGCGGCGCTCCGGTCCCAGCCGGGTGTCGGCATCGTCGTAATAGATCAGGTCACGGCCGTCGGCGAGCGTGGCGGTGCGCTTCACGATACGAGTGGGCACGCCCTCACGATAGCCAGGCCGTGCTCCGCCCCGGCCCAATCGCCTCCGGCGGGTCCCGCCGACCCCGGGCCGTACGTGCCCCACGGATGCCCGTCTTGCCAACCCTCCCCGCACTCGTTATGGTCAATACGACCAAAACAACGATTCGGAGGTGATCCCCGATGGGATACGGCAATTGGGACCACAGCGCATACCGCGCCGCCGAGGACTACCGCGCGAGCCACGGGATCGATGACTTCGGCTATACCGCGGAGCTGCGGAATCGGCCGCACGACACGTGGACGGTGCATCCGGACCTCGACCCCTTCGGCATCCGGGCGCGCGAATGCCGGGATTCGGCCGAACACGGGAACTCCCTGCCGATCGCGGTGCTCTTCGACGTCACCGGATCCATGGGCCGGGTGCCGGTCATCATGCAACGCAAACTCGGGAAACTGCACGGACTGCTGCGAGACAAGGGTTACGCCGACGATCCGCAGATTCTGTTCGGCGCGATCGGCGACGCCGATACCGACCGCGCACCGCTACAGGTGGGTCAGTTCGAATCGGACAACCGCATGGACGAACAACTCCGCACAATCCTCCTGGAAGGCGGGGGCGGTGGGCAGAAATCCGAAAGCTATGAATTGGCGGCGTATTTCATCGCCGAGCATGTGATCACCGACGCCTGGGAGAAGCGCGGCACGAAAGGCTATCTCTTCCTGATCGGCGACGAACTCAACAAACCCAGGCTGGCCTCGCGCCATATCCGCGCCGTCCTCGGCGACCATATCCGCACCGATATCTCGGTGGAATCCATCTACCGCGAACTCGCCCACCGCTGGCATATCCACTACATCCTGCCGAATCAGTCGTCCTACTACCGCGATCCGGAGGTTGCGGCGCATTGGCACGATCTGCTGGGCCAGAACTTCCTACGGCTCGACGATCCGGCCGCCGTCTGCGAGCTGATCGCACTGACGATCGGCCTCACCGAGGAGCGGGTGGACGTGCGCACCGGACTGGCCGACCTGCGTGATGTCGGATCGGCGGCCGAGGCGGACGCGGTCGGCCGGGCGCTGCGGGCACCCACCCCGAAGGCACTGCCCGAGGCCGGCAGATGAGCGGGGCCGTACCGCCCCGGCGCCATCTGATCGTCGTCGACCTCGGTTTCGGCGACGCCGGGAAAGGCGCCACCGTGGACTGGCTGTGCTCCCCCGAGGCAGACCTGGACGTGGGCGCCGTGGTCCGTTTCAACGGCGGCGCGCAGGCCGCCCACAATGTGGTCACCGCCGGACGCCGCCACACCTTCGCCCAATTCGGTTCCGGGACGTTCTCGGGAGTACCGACGCTGCTGTCCGAACACGCACTGGTCGATCCCGTGGCCCTGGCCACCGAGGCACGGCAACTGGCGGCCGCGGGGGTCACCGATCCACTGTCCCTGCTGTCGGTGGACGGTCGCGCCCTGCTCACCACACCGATCCACGGCGCGGCCAATCGGGCACGGGAAAACGCCCGCGGTACGGCACGACACGGGTCGTGCGGAATGGGGATCGGCGAAACCGCCGGTTACGCGCTGCGGCACGACGCGCCCCGAGTTGCCGACTGTCTGCGCCCCACCGTGCTGCGGGAGAAACTGCGGACGCTCGCCGCCCACTACCTGCCGCTGCTGAAATCCGGCGGCCACCAGCACGAACCCGTGGACGCGCTCGTCGATACCTACCGCGAATTCGGCCACGCCGTACGCATTTCCGGTCCCGGTGAGCCGGCCCGGCTCGCCCGGCGCGGGCGCCTGATCTTCGAGGGAGCGCAGGGGGTTCTCCTCGACGAATGGCGGGGATTCCATCCACACACCACCTGGTCGACGGTCGAGCCGCGGAATGCGCGGGCGATGGTGGCCGGGCTCGGCGCGACGGCCGCGGTGCTGGGCGTCACCCGGACCTATGCCACCCGCCACGGCGCGGGCCCTTTCCCCACCGAGGACCCACGCCTGCAGGTACCGGAAGTGCATAACGGTCACGGCACCTACCAGGGCGGATTCCGTCGTGGACATCTCGACGCGGTACTCCTCCGCTACGCCCTCGCCGGGTGCGGCGGTATCGACGGCCTGGTGGTCAACCATCTCGACGCCGTCCACCACGGGCTGGTCGCGACGGCCTATACCGACGCGGACGGCATCCCCTATGCGCCCGAACCGGGTCGGTGGCGGGATCTGGCACACCAATCCGACCTCACCGCCCGGCTCGGATCGGTGACTCCGGTATTCACCGGCCTCCCCGCCGACCCGATCCCGTGGCTGGAACGCCACCTCGGCGTACCGGTGGTGCTGACGGCCGCCGGACCCGGCCGGGCCGCCCGCACGCCGCGCGCATCCCTCGCGGAAATCCTGACAGCCGTCGCGGCCACCGGACCGGCGGTGCCGGGCCGATCCCCGGTCCGGCCGGTGCCGGCGTAGGGACTCGCCGGCACCGGGTGAATCCGGTGGACGGGCAACGAGAACAACGCCGCCGAGACCGGATACGGCAGTATGGGGCGGTGGACCAATCGGCGGTATCGGTGGATGTCGTGGCGTTGCGGTTCTGGGCCGACGACACCGCGGTCACATTCGGGATCGCGGCCCGCGGTCACGAACCCTTCACCGGGCAGGTCGCCCTGCCCGGCGTACTACTCGGCCGGGGCGAGCGCCTGGCCGACGCGGCGATTCGGGCGGTGCGCACCAAACTCGGCGTTCCCGCCGACGCCGTCGGGCCGGTCGGACAGCTGGTCACCTTCGACGAACCGCACCGCGATCCGCGCGGCCCCACGCTCTCGATCGTCATGTGGGCGGTGACCGGCCCGCACGAGGGACCGGCCACCTGGGTCTCCTTCGATGAACCCCCGGCCTTGGCGTTCGATCACAACGGCATCGCGACCGCCGCCCGCGGCCTGCTGTCCGGGCTGCTGTGGAAGGATCTCGCTCTCACCCGGGCGCTGCTGGGCGCGCAGTTCCCGGCCACCCGGGCCGTGGATCTGACCGCCTCGCTACAGGGCGCCCGGCCGGACGCCGCCAACCTCAACCGGACCTTGGCGGGTATCCCGGGGCTGGAGAAGACCGACGAACGGCGTCGCACCAAGGCCACCGGCCGGCCGGCGGCGGTCTGGGCGTTCACCGGCGACCGGTAGCCGCTCCGCCGCCGGTCCCGGGGCGCATCAGCCGGGAGCGATCCGGCTCAGGTGCTCCCACTTCCGGCGCACCCCGGCACGCGCCTCCTCCAGTTCCAGCACCTGCTCGAAGGACGCGCCGCCGACGATGAGGAACCGCGGCGGATCCGCGAGCCCGGCCAGCTCCATGATTGCCGGGACCGCGGTGGCGGGGTCGGGTCCGGCGTCGTCGCCCCACATCTGCGCCAATTCGGCGCGCAGACCGTCGTAGGGTGCCAGCGGCTCGGTCGCGGTGGTCCCCGCCGTGAAGAGCCCGGTGTCGTATCCGCCCATCTGCACCGCGGTGACCTTGATTCCGAAACTCTCGACTTCCATGGCCAGCGCCTCGGCGAACGAGTTGAGCGCCGCCTTCCCGGCGCCGTAGAAGCCCACCGAGGCCATCCCGCCGCCGGCACCCATCGAGGTGATCTGCAGGATCCGGCCGGACCCCTGCTCCCGGAGCCGGGGAACCACCGCCTGGGAAACCCAGACGGCACCGAAGAAGTTGACGTCGAGGTGGGCGCGGACCTGCTCCTCGGTGGCCTCCTCCGCCATGCCGTACAACATCGTTCCCGCGTTGTTCACCACCACATCGACCCTGCCGAACGCGGCGAAAGCCCGTTCCACACCGTCGAATACGGCTCGCCGGTCGGCAACGTCCAGGGAGAACCGCACCAGGGCGTCCGGATGGGCGGCCGCGAGATCGTCGAGCGGGCCGATGGTGCGGGCGACCGCCACCACCCGGTCCCCCGAGGCCAGTGCAGCCTCGGTGAATGCCCGGCCCAGGCCTCGCGACGCACCCGTGATGAACCACACTCTTGCAGTCGTCACAGCAACTCCTCCTTTTCCACGAGACGAACCGTCTCGTTCAGCTGAAAGAAGTATGAAGCACGCTAGACCGGAATGTCAACCGAACCGTTGCGTCTCGCGAGCGGGTAGGCTTCGTCCCCGTGAGCACCACTCAGAACCCGGACCGCTCCCGGCGGAGCGAACGCTCCCGGCAGGCCATCCTCGCGGCGACCCGCGAACTCATCTCCGAATCCGGCTACGCCAAGGTCTCCATCGAGGCGATCGCCGCGCGGGCGGGCGTCGGCAAGCAGACGATCTACCGCTGGTGGCCCTCCAAAGGGGCGGTCATCTTCGATTCCTTTCTGGCACTCGGGGAATCCGAGGACGGGGCGGGGATCGAGCTCCCGGATTCCGGCGACCTCGAGACCGATCTGAAACTCGTCATGCGCGCGACGGCGGCGGAATTCGCCGACCCCGATTTCGAACGCCCGATCCGCGCGCTCAACGCCGAGCTCATTCATGATTCCGAGCTGGCCGAGCTCTACCGCGATAAGCTGGCCGGCCCGATGGACGAGGCCAAGAAGGCGCGATTGCGTAGTGCGCAGCACGCGGGCCAGCTCGCCGCCGACGCCGATCTCGACCTCGTACTCGAAACGCTCTACGCGCCCCTGTTCCAGCGCTGGCTGCTGCGCACCGGCCCGCTCACCGCGGACTATGCCGATGCCCTCGTCGATATCACTCTGCGCGCGTTCCGGCCCTGACCGCCGGAGGCGTATCCGCCGCACCACGCGCAACCGGGAACACTCGGCGTAATTTCCGTGCGCCGGGCTCGCCCGCTCGACAGACTGACCGCATGACCGCGTTCGATACCGATGCCGTCACCGGCCGGCTCCGGGCGGCCGGATGCGTATTCGCCGAAGAGGAGGCGCGCCTGCTGGTGACGACCGCGCGCACCGAAGCCGAACTGGCCGGCCTCGTCGACCGGCGCGTCGCCGGTACTCCGCTGGAACACGTACTGGGCTGGGCCGAGTTCAAAGGTATCCGCGTGGGTGTTCGCGCCGGGGTGTTCGTCCCCCGACAGCGGTCGGCGCTCCTGGTCGACGAAGCGGTGACACTGTCTGCGCGGCACGGAACGCGCACCGTGGTGGATCTGTGCTGCGGCTCGGGTGCGCTCGGGCTGGCGCTGCTCACCGAACTGGCCACCGGGCCCACCCCGCTACCGGACCTGTACGCCGCCGATATCGATCCGGTGGCGGTCGAATGCGCCCGCGACAACCTCGTGCCCGTGGGCGGCCGGGTGTACCAGGGTGACCTGTTCGACGCGCTCCCCGCGACGCTGCGGGGCCGCGTCGACATCCTGCTGGCCAACACCCCGTACGTGCCGACCGGGCATATCGCGCGGATGCCGCCCGAAGCCCGCGATCACGAACCGCCCACCGCACTCGACGGCGGCCCGGACGGGCTGGACCTCGCCCGCCGTACCGCCGCCGCGGCGCCCGCGTGGCTGGCGCCGGGCGGCAGCCTGCTGATCGAGATCGGCGCGGATCAGGCAGCCGCCGCCACCGCGCTGCTCGCCGCGGCCGGACTCTCCCCGCGTATCGCGCGCTCCGGCGATCCGGCGGCCACCGTGGCGGCCGGCACTACTTCCGGCCGGTGAATTCGTCCATCGAGTGGTAGACGCCGACCGTGTTCAGGAACAGGTCCCGCAGTTTGATGGGCAGTACGCCCGACAGCGCCTTGTTCAGGCGGGAGGTCCAGGGCAGGATCACCACCGGGGTGCCCTTCTTCATTTCCGCCCAGGAGGTGTCCACCACCTTGTGCTGGTCGAGGATCGGGGTGAACCAGAACCCCTTGGCGCCCTGGAACATTCCGGTGTTGATATAGGTCGGGCAGACAGTGGTGACCCGGACATGGGCGTGGCCCGCCTGCTGCAGTTCGATACGCACCGAATCCGACCAGCCCAGCGCCGCCCATTTCGAGGCGGCGTACACGCTCATCCGCGGATTGTGCACCAGCCCGGCCGAGGAGGCGATGGTGAGGACCCGCGCTTCGCCGGTACCGGACACCATGGCGGGCAAGAACTCCAGGGTCACATACATCGGCGCGAGCGCATTGATGGCCATGGTCCGGTCGATATCGTCGCGGTCCTTCATCTCCCAGAAGTAGGTATTGCCGCGAACGATGCCGGCGTTGTTGACCAGCACGTCGATATCGCCCACGGCCACCCGCACCGCATCGGCGGCGGCGGCCACCGCGGCCCGGTCGGAGATATCGACCCGGTGGGTGTGCACGGCACCGCCGGCGGCGGTGAGTTCGGCCGCGGTCTCGGCCAGCGCGGTGTCGTTGATATCCCAGAGCACCACCGCGGTGGCGCCCTCCCGCACGGCGCGTTCGGCGAACAGTTTGCCCAGGCCCATGGCCGCGCCGGTGATCAGCACCTTCTTACCGGCCACTGAATCCAGTTTCATCGTTTGCATTCCTTGTCGTCCTACGGAACCGATCCGGCAGTGGCCTACTTCTGCCGCAGCGTCTTCATCACCCGGAAGTAGAGTGTCATGGTTTTGGCCCATGCCGCCTCCGACATACCCGGCAGCGGCGCGATCGGCAGCATCCGCTGCACCGCGATGGTCTGGGTGTCGACGTACTTCAGCAGCCCTTCCGGGCCGTGCCGTCGGCCGGTGCCGGAGATCCCCACACCGCCCGACGGGGCGTCGGCACTACCCCACGCGGCGATGAACCCCTCGTTCACGTTCACCGAGCCCGCGTTGATGCGGGCGGCGAATTCCCGGCCCCGCGCGGCGCTGCGGGTCCACACACTGGCGTTGAGTCCGTAGGGGGTGTCGTTGGCCTGTTCGACGGCCTCGTCGTCACTGCGCACCTTGTAGACCGAGACAACCGGACCGAATGTCTCCTCGCGGTAGACGGTCATCTCCGAGGTGACATCGGCGAGCACCGTGGGTTCGTAGAAGTAAGGGCCGAGGTCGGGCCGATGGACCCCACCCGCCAGCACCGTGGCCCCCTTGGCCACCGCGTCGTCGACATGTGCGCGCACCGTATCGAGCTGCCGCTGGAAGGTCAGCGAACCCATATCGGTGGAGTAGTCGAGGGGCGAACCGAGCTTCAACGCCCGCACCGCCGCGACGAACTCGCCGGTGAACCGGTCGTAGACCGTCTCGTGAACGTAGATGCGTTCCATCGATTCGCAGAGCTGGCCGGCCGAAGCGAAACTCGCCCGCACGGCCGTTCTGGCGGCGGCCACCGGATCGGCGTCGGAGAGGACGAGCAGCGGATTCTTCCCGCCGAGTTCCAGTGAGCAGCCGATCAGCCGCTCCCCCGCCTGCCGGCCGATGGTGCGACCGGTGGCGCTCGATCCGGTGTAGTCGACATAGTCGGCCCGATCGATGATTTCACCGCCGATCACCGAGCCGCGACCCAGCACGATCTGCCACAGATCCTTCGGCAGCCCGGCCCGCACGGCGGCATCCACCGCCCACAGCGCGGTGAGCGCGGTCTGATTGTCGGGGCGGCCGACCACCGCGTTACCGGCGACCAGTGCGGGCAACGCGTCCGATACGGAAAGTGCGAGGGGGTAATTCCACGGCGAGATCACCGCCACGACACCCTTGGGCCGCTGTCGCACCTGCACATCGGTGAGGACGGGCAGCACACCCCGGGGGTTGCGCCGGGCCAGCAGTTTGGGGGCCGTGGCGGCGTAATAACGGGAATTGACCGCCACATCGCCGACCTCGTCGAAGGCATGTGCCCGCGATTTGCCGGTTTCGGTCTGCACGATATCGAGAATGGTGTCCTGTTCGGCCAGGACCAGATCGTGGAAGCGCCGCAGCACCGCGGCGCGTTCCCGCACCGGTACCCGGGCCCACTCCCGCTGGGCTGCGCGGGCCCGCTCGAACGCCGCCTCGATATCGGCGACCGAGGACTGCGGCAGTTCGGTGATCCGCTCGCCGGTGGCGGGCGCGACGACCGTGACCGCGGGAGACCCGCCCGCCGCGGCCCGGTCGAGCAGCGGTTTCACCAGGTCCGGGGTCAGTGCACCGGTGGCGGAACGCTGGGCGGTTGTCATGGGTCGGCGTCTCCTGGGCGAGTTCGCGCCGCGGCGTTCGGCGCAAGGATTAATTGAACAGTGGTGTTAGAGTAATGCCCGTGCCGCACGCCATGTCAAGGGCTCCGTTTCCCGCAACAGTCCGCGCCCGCCGGGCACTGTGGGATGTCACATCCGAGCCGGGGCGCGTCTCATGAGCGCCGAACGCACACAACCGAGGGATGGTCCGGCACCGGCCCCGAGTTCCGGCCCGGCCCGCCGCGCCGACCCGCCCCGGCGCGGCCGCCCACCCCAGACACAGGAGCAGGCCGACCAGGTGCGGGCCCGTATCGTGCGGGCGACCGCCGAGGTGTTCACCCGGAGCGGCTCCCGCGGCCTGAGCGTCGCGCAGATCATCGACCAGGCCGGGCTGTCGCGCCCCACCTTCTACCGCTACTTCGCCAACGCCACCGAACCTCTCAATGCCGTGCTGGAGGTGTCCAACGCCGGATTGGTCGGCGGGATCGCCGCCGCGGTCGAAGCCAGCGGGGAGGGCGTGGAACTCGGGATCCGGCTGATCGACGCCTACCTCGACTGGGCCCGTGGGCACGGTGCGATGTTGCGCCCGCTGTTCGCCGAACTGCACGATCCGGCTTCCCCGGTATCGGGATTCCGCAACGCCGCCCTCGACGGAATCCGTGCGATCGTGCGCACCAAATTCGGCGAACTCGGCCGGCCCCTACCGGCCCCGCTGGACCTCGACGCGGCCCTGCACGTCTGCGAATACGTGGTCTACCGGATATCGGACGCGTCCGGCCCCGGGCGCGAACCGGACCCGGAGCCGGTGGCCGCCGCCCGGCTGACCATGATCCGGGTGGTACTGGCCACCCTCGGCAACACCGACGATGTGCTCTACGCGATGGCACTACCGGGAATCTTTCCCACGGCAGGCCCCGCTGCCGGCTGATCGGCCTCCGCCGCCGTCACGCCTCCGCCGCCGGTTCCGGTTCCGCTGCCTCCGGTTCCGGGATATCGAGACTCAGTCCGCTGGCGCGCAGGACATGCCGATCGATGGCGGCCCGGATCGCCTCCTCGGTCCCCAGGATCCGCACATGCCGGCGCGCACGGGTGATCGCCGTATACAACAGTTCCCGGGTGAGCAGGGTCGATCCCGGCTCCGGCAGTACCACGGTCACCGCGTCGTACTGACTGCCCTGGCTGCGGTGGATCGTCATGGCGAACACCGTGACGACCGACGGGAATTGGGTGGGATGCACGAGATACGGTTCGTCGCCGCGCTGCAGCGCCACCCGCAGCGACCCGTCCGGGCGGCGCAGCACCACGCCGGTATCGCCGTTGTATATCCGGGCCTCGTGGTCATTCGCCGTCACCAGCAGCGGCTGCCCCGGATACCAGGTGCCGGTACGGCTCTCGGGACCCGCGCCCGCGGCCGCCGCCCATTCGGCGGCCGTCCGGTCCCACTGCTCCACCCCGTAGGGACCCCGGCGGTGCGCACACAGCAGACGATGGGATTCGAAGGCGTCCAGGGCGGCGGACGCATCGCCGTCGAGCGCCGCGGCGGTGACCCGGCGCGCGGTGGAGACGACATCGGCCCGGACGGCGGCGATTTCGTCCGGGCCGAGCAGTTCGAGCATATCGCCACCGCCGCGCAACAGATCCAGCGCGGTCTCGGTATCCCCCGCCCGCACCGCGATCGCGAGATCGGCGATCCGGCCACCGAACCGGCGGCCGCGGGTCAGCCGGACGATACCGCCGCGCAACCGGATCCGCTCCTCCTCGGTGAGCGCGTCGGGGTCGCCGAGCTCGTCGTCGGCCGGCCCCGGAACATCGGTCCCCGCGAGGGCGTCGAACTCCGGATCGGCGCCCGCTTCGAACGGGGAGGCCACCAGGTCCGCGAGCACGGCGCCGGCGTCCACCGACGCCAGCTGGTCCGGATCGCCGGCCAGGATCAGCCGGGTGTCCGGGCGCAGCGCGACCAGCAGCCGGCTCATCATGGTCAGCGACACCATGGAGGTTTCGTCGACGACCACCACGTCGTAGGGCAGCCGATTGTGCTCGTGGTAGCGGAACCGGGTGGTGCGGCCACGCTGCCAGCCCAGCAGCCGATGCAGGGTGGCGGCCGACAGCTCCGGGAGCCCCAGCGCCGCGGCCTGGTCGCGAACGGCCTCCTGCAGCCGGGCGGCCGCCTTACCGGTGGGGGCGGCCAGCGCGATCCGCAGCGGGGCCGCCCCGGGCCCGGCCGGGCCGTGGGCCACCAGCAGCGCGAGAATCCGCGCGATGGTGTGCGTTTTCCCGGTGCCGGGACCACCGGCGACCACGGTGGTCCAGTGGGTGGCCGCCAGCGCCGCGGCAACCCGCTGCCGATCCGGCGCCGCCCCCGGCGGCCCGAACAGCCGATCGAGTTCGCGGCGGACGACCACCGTGTCGACGGGCGGACGGCCGGCGGCGCGGGCCGTGAGCACCCCCCGGATGATCTGCTCCTGCCGGTAGTAGCGATCCAGATACAGCAGCGGACCAGTGCCCTCCCGGGCCGGGTCGACCAGCCGCAGCGGGCGCAGCGGCCCAGCGGGGCCACCACGCACCAGCGCACTCTCCCGTAACGCGTCCACCACCGACGCCTCGTCGGGCCAGGGCAGATCCGCCGGATCCACCGCCTCGGCCCGCTCGTCCTCGGCGTCCACACCGATCTCCCGGATCCGGCTCAGGTCCAGGCAGACCGACCCCGAGCGCACCGCGCGCACCGCCAGCGCGGCGGCGAACAGCACCAGTTCGCCGGTTTCGCCGCCGAGCCTGCCCAGCCGCTCGGCGACATGCACGTCGGCCGCCGACAGCACCCCGGCCTCGTTGAATTCCCGCAACATCCCGGTGCCGCGCTGGGCCACCCTGATCGGGATCACACCGCACCTCCCGCGAGCAGATCCGACAGCGCACGGATCAGACCGGGCGGCGGGGTCCAGTCGAATACCCCCGCGCCGTCGGGAGTTTCGGGCCCGATCATCGCGCGGACGAACAGGTAGCGGATACCGCCGAGGTGGACGGCCGGATCATAGTCCGGCAACCGCCAGCGCAGATAGCGGTGCAACGCCACGGAATAGAGCAATGCCTGCAGGGGATAGTGCGAGCGGATCATCTCCGCCGCCATCCGGTCCCGGGTGTAGTGCGCGACGGTGAGATCACCGGTGCCGAGCCGGTTGGTCTTGTAGTCGACGATGACGTAGCGCTGGTCGGGGGTCCGCAGCACCGCATCGATACTGCCGGTCAGGTAGCCGCGCAGCGGTACATCGTCGAGGGTGTCGAGTTCGTCGGCATAGGCGTGGAATACATCTCCGGGCGCCAGATGCGCGCGGACCGTCGCGGCGATCCGGCCGAGGCCCGCGGCGGTACCGGACGGCGCGTCCCCACCGGCGAGCGGGAGTTCGAACTCGAGTTCGCACAACCGATCCCGGCCCGGCACATCGGCCAGACAGCCGAAACCGATCGGCGTGCGCAGCACCGCGAGCAAGGCGGTCGACAGTGTTTCCGGGTCGGCGGCCGACAACATCTCGGCGATCGCGTCGCCGCACCGGGTGCGCACCTCGCCGGCCAGATCCGGGGCATCGGTGTCGACACGTTCCAGCACCGCGTGCACCAGGGTGCCGAATTCGGCACCGTAGGGCAGCGCGTTCATCAGCGATGCCGCGCCCGGGCCGGGCTCTTCCAGGGGAGCCGGGACCTCGGGTTCGTCGCCGGGTCCCGGCGCCGCTTCGGGTTCGGTGTCGGCGACGGGGTTGTGCGCCGCGGCGGTCAGGGCGGAATACGAGGTGCGGCGCCAATGATCATCGAGGGTCCGGTCGAAGGTCGCCACGGACAGAGCATCGGGGGTGGTCACCGAGCGCTGCCGGAGGACGGGTATCTCCGCACCGGGGTCCGCCGCCGTCACCGAGATCGCTCCCTCCGCACCGGCCGCCCACTCCCGGATCCGTTCGACCGCCACCGCGTCCTCGGGCACCGGAGCCCGCGATTTCGGCTGCGGGGCCTCCGCTGTGCGGCCGAACAGCAGCCGGTGCAGGGGCGCGACCGCGGTACCGAAGGACGGCGCCCACCACGCGACCACCTGACAGCACGCCCGGGTCAGCGCCACATAGCCGAGGCGCAGTTCCTCCCCGGCGGATTCGCCGTCCGCATACTCCTTCCGCGCGGCGTAACCCGGTGCGTCCGGTCCGCCGATATCGAGCACCCGCAGCCCGTCCCGGTGCATGAGCAGAGTGGCCGGTTTGGGGTCGGCGGAACTGTCCCACGCGAACGGGAGGTACACCACGGGAAACTCGAGCCCCTTGCTGGCGTGCACGGTGGCCAGCTGTACCGCCGCGATATCGCGGTCGAGGCGGCGGCCGCGGCCGGGCACCGACCCCGAAGCCGGATCGCGCACGCGGTCGGCCAGCCACCGGGTGAGGGCGGTGAGCCCCAGCCCCTCGGTGACCGAAACCTCGTCCAGCAGCTGGGCGAGGTGGCGGAGATCGGTCAGCCGTCGCTCGCCCTGTTCCACTTCGAGCAGCCGGGGCGCGACCCGGGTCGCGGCACCGATCCGCTCGAATACCGCGGCGAATCCGCTGCGCGCGAAAAGCCGTGCCGCGTCGCGTAGTTCGGCACTCACCCGGCCCACCAGATCCGCGCCCCCGGCATCGATATCGGCGGCGGTACAGCCGAACAGCGGGGTCAGCGCGGCCAGCCGCACCCGGTCCGCGCGATGGGGTTGTTCGAGCGCGTGCAGCACCCACAGCCAGTCCGTGGCGCTGCGCGTGGCGAAAATACTGCTACCGCTGGTGAGCACCACGGGCACGCCCGCGCGTTCCAGCGCCGCGCGCACCACATCCAGCTGGGTATGGGTGCGCACCAGGACGGCGATATCGCCCGGACCGATCGGCCGAGGCCCGTTTTCGGTGTCCGGGGCGTCGACCACGTCGCCCCGCCGACCGGCCCGGCCGGCGAGTCCGGAGCCCGATTCCAGCAGCGCGACGATATCGGCGGCCAGATCCGCGGCGACCCGGGCGCGCTGCCGGTGGATATTCGGGAAACCGGACATACCGCGTGGTCCGGCGCCGGTGCGCGGCAGGCAGCGCAACCGCAACGGGGTGATCAGCTCGTCGGGCCCGGTCAGCCGCGACCACGGCTGGGTCGGCGCGACCGGCGCCACCACGATCTCGTCGTGTCCCAGGGCGGTGCCACCGAGTAGATGTTCCAGAGCCCGGAGCAGCCCGGCGTCACTGCGCCGGTTCGTGGTGAGCTCCCCGCGGGTGGTCGCCTGCCCCACCGCGTCCAGATAGCTCAGTACCTCCGCGCCGCGGAACGCGTAGATGGCCTGTTTCGGATCACCCACCAGGATCAACGGCCGAGACCCGTGGAAGGCGCGGCGCAGGATCTCCCACTGCAGCGGGTCGGTGTCCTGGAATTCGTCGACCAGCACCACCCGATACCGGTCGCGGATCCGGCGGCACGCGGCGGGACCACGCCGCGGGTCGGCCAGGATATCGCGCAGCAGCACCAGGAGATCGTCGAAATCGCGTATTCCGGCGAGGCGTTTGCGGCGTTCGGTTTCGGCCCGGACCGCCTCGGCGAACGCGACCCGCTGTACCGAGGCCTCGTCGCTGTCCGGCGCCAGGAGCGCCTGCCGGTCGCGGACCGCGGCGAGCGCGAACCGGTGGGCCTGCTTCACGGTGAACGGTGCCGGAGTGCGCGAGTAGCGACTCAGATACAGATCCTCGACGACCGCGTCGATGATGTCGTCGGCCTCCTCCACCAGCCGGGCGCCGGGATCGAGGTCGCCCGCGAGTCCGAGTTCGCCGAGCATCCGCTGACAGAAGCTGTGCGTCGTCGCGATCACGCCCGCGTCGAAATCGGAGAGCGCGGCGAGCAGCCGGGCGCGCCGCGCGTTCACCTCGGCCGGTTCGGCCGCGGCCAGATGGCGTATCAGCTCGTCGGAGCCGGTACGCGCGGCGTCGGGATCGGCCAATGCGGCGGCCACGGCGACGAACCGGTCGCGGGTTCGTTCGCGCAGCTCCTGGGTCGCCGCACGACTGAAGGTCACCAGCAGCAGGTGGGCGATATCGATCCCCGCCTCGGCGACATAGCGCACCGCCAGCCCGACGATGGCATAGGTCTTACCCGTACCGGCACTGGCCTCCAGCACAGTGGTGCCCTGGGGCAGTTCCCCGCAGAGTTCGAAAGCGTTACCGGAGGCAGGCGGCGAGACAGTGGTGGTGGTCATCGGCGCTCTCCCGCCCGGCGACCCGTAGGCCCGGAGTTTTTCACGGCTCCCCCTGGCGTTCGGCACGCAGCAGCGGAACCCACAGCCGGCGCGCGATGGAACCGAACCGGGTGGTCTCCACGGGTTCTCCGGCCGGCGCGGCGGCATCGGTGAGATCACGCAACTCCGGAGCCGGGCCCCAGACATAGCGCAGGTTGCGATCGGTGTGCTCGGCGAAGTCACGGCGTTTGTCGCCGCCGCCGAACTCCCGGTCCGCGGCCACCAGCGCCTCCTCGGGCGGCAGCCGCCGATACCGCGCCTCGGCGTAGGCGGCGGTGCTGGCGGTCGAAATGGGCAGCGGCTCGGCGAGACCGGCGTCGCGCAACGCGACCAGGGTCCGCAGAATCGATAGCGCGTCGGTGGTACCCGGTGCGGTGAGCTCGGCCCGCCAGGCGGGGGTCGGGAACCGGCCGCGGCCGGTCACCGCGGCCCGCCACGCGCCCTCCGCACCGGCCGCCAGCGCCAGCAGTGACACCCACGCCGACAGCCGGTGTTTCGGCGCGACCCGGGAGAATGTGGTCCGCACCAGCAGCTCGCCGCGCACCTCGGCGACGGTACCGGTCAGCCGTCGGCCACCACCCAGATCCACCGCGATATCGATATCGCGCGGCGCATGTTCGTAATCGGGAGCCGCCGCACGGAAGAGGGTTTCGACGGTGCGCTCCACCTCGTCGAGTACGGCCCGCCCCAGCTCGGCCGGCGGCAGCGTGCCGCGGCGCCATTCCGCGGCACGCAGATCCGCCGGATCGGCGCCGGCCAGCCGCGCGCTCAGCATCCGTTCACCGAGCGCCCACCGGTCGAGCCCGCCGAATTCGATCGGCAGCCGGTCGGCGAGATCCTCCTCCTGGTCCGGCACCCGCAGCCCCAGGCGCTGCCACAGGAAACCCCGGACCGGGTGCTCCAGGAAGGCGACGAGTTCGGCGAGCCCGATCTCGGTGGTCTCGGCGGCGGGCAGTGTCCGGGTGAGCAACCCGGACGGCGCGACCGGCGACGCGGTCACCGCCTGTGCCGCGGCGAAGGTCACCGGGTCGAAGGAGAAGGGGCGCACGCCGATGAAATTCCGCCGGTCGTGGGGTTGCAGCGGATGCCGGGTCAGGACCCCCGACATACCGGCGGCTCCCAGATGGGCCCGCAGGGTGTCCAGCAGTTCGGCGATCGGGACCGCGGGCGGACGGTAGGCGCCGGTCACCGGATCGGCCCCGGTATGTACGACGACCAGGGTGTCACGGGCGGCCATGATCGCGTCCAGCAGCAGCTGCCGATCCTCCGACCGCGGATCGCGTTCGCCCGGAAGCCGATCGCGAGCCGGCACCTCGTCCCCGTCGGCTCCGCCCGCGCGGGGAAACACCTCGTCGTCCACCCCGAGCAGCACGACCACCCGGTGCGGAACCGAGCGCATCGGGGTCATGGTGCAGACGGTGAGTTCGCCGGTGCGGAAGTTCGCGCGGGTGGGAGTGGCGGCGAGCCTTTCCTGCAGCAGCACGGTGACGTCGTGGTGACGCAGCGGAACATCCCCGGCGTACGCGGTGGCGGTGGCCAGTTCCCGCCGGGCCTCGGTGCGGATCCAGGCCTGGGATTCGGGGACGTCGGTCAGCAGATCCAGTGCGCGCCCGAGTACCGCCGACCATTGCGCCGCCGGGGCAGGCCCGCGCAGGTCACGCAGGATCGACGCCAACCGGTCGATGTACTCGGCGAACCGGCCGGCCAGATCGATATCGTTGCTGTCCACGTCGTCGAGCGGCAGCACCCGGTCCAGCCAGTCCTGCGAACTCTCGTCCGCGGTGACGCCCAGCAGGATCCGGTCGATCGCCGCGTTCAGAGTATTCTGCTCGAAGTCACCGAGACCGAAGGCCCGGCGCTGCCGCCGCCCGATACCCCAGCGGGCGCCGGCCTCCACCGCCCATTCCCGCATCCGCTCGATATCGTCGTCGTCGAATCCGCAGGCGCGGCGTACCGGTTCGGCCGCGGCCAGGTCCAGGACCTCGGTCACCGTGACCCGTCCCAGGGCCAGCTCCAGCAGTGTCGCGACCACCCCGAGCAGCGGATTCGTCACCGCCCGGCCACGGTCGGCCAGCCGGACCCGCAACCGGTGACCGGGATGGGCCGAATCATCGCGCATCTCGGCGGTTCCCGGGCCCGGACTGCCGAACGCCGCCCGCATCAACGGGGCGAACGCCTCGACCTCCGGGCACATGATCAGGACATCGCGTGGTTCGAGGGTGGGGTCGGCGGCGAACAGTCCGAGCAGACATTCCCGCAGTACCTCGACCTGCCGCACCGGGCCGTGGCAGGCGTGCACCTGAACGCTGCCGTCGCCCACGTGGTCCTCCCCCTCGCGCGGGGGCCGGTCGTCGCGGATATATGCCTGCAACACCCGTAACAGGCTCGGCGACGCGTCCTCGCGGGGATCCTCGTGGTGGGTATCCGACAGCGCGGGCGGTAGGCGCCACTGTAGTTCCCGGATATCGCGACTCAGCCCGGCCAGCAACGGATGCCGGACCAGCGTGGCGGAATCGTCGTGTGCCCGCGCTCGTTCGGGGACGGACAGGCCCACGGCCGTGCCGAGGTCGCCGGTGTCCCCGCGGCCGCGCGCCAGGCCGTCCCACATCACCGGACTGGGATGGGCGAGCCACAGGTGCAGGTCACGATGTTCGGCCAGGGCGGCGAGGACCGCCAGCTGCGCGGCCGGCAGCCGGGTGGCGCCGAACAGCGACAGCCGGTCCGGCAACGGCGCCACCGCGGGGTCGGCGCGCAGCCGCGCGCAGGCCGGTTCCAATCGCTCGGCGGGCCCCGGCGCACCCACCACGGCACGCAGCCGCCGCCACAGTGCCGGCTGCCAGCACAGATCGGCGGGCAACGGCTGCCCGGTGCCGTCGGTATCGGCGCCGGCCGCCCATTCGGTGATCAGCGTGGGGCGCTGGGCGGCGTACCCGTCGAACAGCGCCGCCAAGCGGGCGGCCGTCGCATAACGCCGGCCGCGGCGGTGCTCGGCACCGGACCCGGCGTTTCCGTCCCCGTCCGCCGCGGCATCGTCGTATTCCGTTCGCGCCGCACCGGATTCGGGCGCTCCTTCCGGCGCCGCCGTACCGAGATGATGCGCCAGAACCGCGCACCACGGCTCGCCCACCGATTCGTCGATCACCCGCAGTAGCGTCCAGACCACCCGATCGGGCGCCCAGGGGTCGGTATGTGGCTCGAAACCGACGGTATGCGTGAGGATCTCGTCGACCAGGGCCGCCGGGGCCGGGAACCGGATATTGGCCGCGATCCCGTCGTTCATCGCACCGGTGACGCCGAGGACGCCCGAAAGCCGCTGCGTCAGCCAGCGTTCCACACCCTTGGCCGGCACCGCGACCACTTCGGTGGCGAAGGGGTCGGGCAACGGATCCGCCAGCAGCTCCGCCAGGGCCGCGGCCAGGACATCCGCGCGTTCGGCGCGATGGATCCGCAGCGCCATCTCCGCCCTTTCCGCTCGGCCCGTGCACCGTCCTTCGTGACAGCCGCGCTTCTCGGCGGCCGCCTGGTCAACCCCGTTTATACGCCCTGCCCCCGACACCCCTCGGCAACCCCCCGTGACGGTGACCGGACAACCCGGGGACAAATGATCATCAGCTGAATGTCCCTAGCGCCGAATGCTTTTACCGGATAACCACACGATCTGCACAGTGATTTGTCGCACATAAGCCACCGACACGCGGTGCGATGGCCGGGATCCGGCGGAGACGCTGTGTCACAGTGCAAACCCCGGGAGGAACGGGTTACTGCACGAAAGGCTGGTCGGTTCGATGAAAGCGCTGGTTGTGCCCCTGATACCGAGAGACGGGTTCACCGTCCGCCGCAGCGGCGAGCGATGGGAACTCGTCAACACCCGGCATTACGGTCGCAGCGTGGTACTGCATTCCTGGCCCCGCGAGCAGCACAGCGAGGCCTTCGAACACTGCTATCGCCTCAACGGGCGAGCGGCGGCGGCGGTGCGGGCTACCGCACGAGTGCGGTAGCCGTCCGGGAAAAACGTGCGCGCGGAGCGCCGATGTGACAAGGTGTTCCCTCGTGCGTTCCCCCCTGCTCACCGGTGCGGCGTCCCGCGTGGCCGCACCCGCCACTGTCCTGGCCGCCGCAGCGATCCTGTTCGCCGGCGCACCCGCCGGTCTACCCTCGGCCGATGCCGTCCCGCACGCCCACACTCAGGGTTGCGCACACGGATTCGACTGCGATATGTCCGCCCGGATCGACTCCGTCAACGCCTACCTCGACTCCCGGCCGGGCGTCACCGGCTATGTGATCCGGGATCGGCAGACCGGCGCGGTCTATGCCGGCCCGCACGCCGAAGACCTGGTGTGGAGCGCCTCCACCATCAAACTCGCCATCGCCGAGGACCTGCTCAACCGGGCCCGGGTCGGTGCCATCGCCCTGCCGCCGGAGGACCGCGCGCTCATCGAGAGGATGATGTCGACCTCCAACGACCAGGCCACCGATCTGCTCTGGAACAAGTACTCCGGACTCGACGGGCAGGCGTTCAACAACGCCTTCCGCGCCAACGGCATGACCAGCCTCGCCCCGCAGACCGGGCCGGGCGGGCGCCCGCACTGGGGCTTCCAGAAGACGACCGCCGCGGATCTGGACCGGCTGATGTCGAATGTGCTCGACCGGATGCATCCGGACGACCGCAATTATCTGCTGGACCTGATGCGCCGGGTCGACTCCAACCAGCACTGGGGCGTCTGGGGTGCCGGGGCGGCCATGCGGCCGGGCCTGAAGAACGGCTGGTCCGAGGAGCAGGGCGGCTGGGTGGTCAACTCGGTCGGATTCGCCGGACCGGGTGAGCGCTACACACTCGCCATCATGACGGCGATGAACGGCGAGGGCGGCTACCAGGAGGGTTCGGAAACCGATACCACCGTCGCCGAATACCTGCTGTCGGGCCGCTGACGACTCGCAACCTCACGAAGGGCTCCCGTCCGGAACGGGAGCCCTTCGTCGTCCGGGCCGGATCAGCGCAAACGCCGCAACCGCATCGGCGCGTCGTCCCGGGGGAACGGAATCGTGGTGAACCCCCACGGCATCCGGTAGCCCTCCGGGAAGCTCCACTCGTAATCGCGGACCATGGCCGAGATGATGGTCTTCACCTCGAAGGTCCCGAAATGCATTCCGATGCACTTGTGCGATCCTGCCCCGAACGGCATCCAGGCCAGCCGGTGCGCCTTGTCTTCACGGCGCTCCTCGGAGAACCGCAGCGGATCGAAGACCTCGGGAGCGGTCCAGAGCTCGTCGAGCAGGTGATTCACCTGGTAGCCGAGGTCCACGGGAGTTCCGGCCGGAATGTACCGGCCGAGGATCTCGGTATCGCGCACGGCACGGCGCACCATTCCCGGTACCGGCGGCATCAGCCGCAGGCTCTCCTTGACCACCAGGTCCAGGTTGTGCAGGGTGTCCAGATCCGCGATGGCAGGAGATTCGGCGGCCGAATCCAGCGCCCGCACCTCCGCCCGCACCTTCTGCTGCCACTCCGGATGTTTACCCAGGTAGTAGGCGACCGCGGTGGCGGTGGTCGTGGTGGTGTCGTGGGCGGCCATGATCAGGAAGATCATATGGTTGACCACGTCGGCGTCGCTGAATACCGACCCGTCCTCGGCCCGCGCGTGACAGAGCCCGGAGAAGAAGTCGGGCGCGTCGCTGCGCCGCTTGTCCGGCAGCATGGCGGTGAAATAGTCCTCGAGCACCTTGCGGCCGCGCAGTCCGGCGCGCCATTTACCGCCGGGGACGTTGTGCCGGACGATCGCCAGCCCGGCATGGGTACAGGCGACGAAGGCCTCGGTGAGTTTCCGGCGTTCCGCGCCGACCTCGGCCGCCATGAAGGTCTCCCCGGCGATATCCAGGGCCATCTCCTTGATCGCCGGGAACAACTGCACCGTCCGGGTGGCGTCGCGCCCCTCGGGCACCCACCCGGAGATGGTGGAGCGGACCACGGGCGTCAGTTCGGCCAGATGCGCCTCGAGGCGGTCGCGGGTGAACGCCTGCTGCATGATGCGGCGGTGGAACATATGCTCGTCGAATTCGAGCAGCAGCAGCCCGCGCCGGAAGAAGGGCCCGATGAAGTAGTCCCAGCCCTGCCCGAAATCGCGGCGGCGGCGTCCGACCACCTCGTCGAGGGCATCCGGGCCCGCGGCGAACACTCGGTCCATACCCAGGGAGCTGTTGATACTGACCGGGCCGTAGCGGCGATATCGGTCGAGCATCTCGGCCGGACCCCACCGCATGTAGTGGAAGGTACGGCCCATATACGGGAGTCCGGCGTCCCCGCGGACCGCGACGGCGTCGCTCCCATCGGGCGGGGTCGCCAGGGTTCTGGGACGATCGGGCACCTTCAGCAGCAGACGATCCACGAGATGCCGATTCGGTATCTCGATGAGCGCCGAGTTCTCGGTATCGGTGTGCGCACGCGATCGCCGCGCGGCGACACGGTCGACGGTGACCATGGCGAAACCTCCTGAGAGACAGCACCCATCGTATTGTCTTTGTTGCAACCGCTGCGCTGTTTCCACCGAATCGGTACCATCCCGCGCTCCCCCGAGACCACCACGCGATCGCTATGGTGGTGAGATGCCACACCGCGATCAGTGAACAACGGGCATCTAACCGTGTCCTCCACCGCTACTGCTACTACCGTGTGCGTTGTCAGGAAAGATCACCCGGGCAGCACCGGCCCACCGCTGCGAGGAGCGACCATGAGCACGCAACCTGTTGGAAACGGCCGGCACCGCGTCGTCGTGATCGGGTCCGGATTCGGCGGTCTGTTCGGAACCAAGCACCTCAAACGGGCCGATGTCGAGGTCACGCTCATCTCCAAGAGCACGACCCATCTGTTCCAGCCGCTGCTGTACCAGGTCGCGACCGGAATCCTGTCGGTCGGCGAGATCGCGCCCGCGACGCGCCTGGTCCTGCGTAAACAGAAGAATGCCCGGGTGCTGCTCGGCGAGGTCACCGATATCGATCTGGACAACCGCACCGTCACCTCCGTGCTACTGGGCGAATCGACCGTCACCCCCTACGACAGTCTCATCGTCGCGACCGGCGCCCAGCAGTCCTATTTCGGTAACGATCAGTTCGCCACCTTCGCGCCGGGTATGAAGACCATCGACGACGCACTCGAACTGCGCGGCCGGATTCTGGGCTCCTTCGAACAGGCCGAGGTGGCCCGCACCCAGGAGGAACGCGATCGGCTGCTGACCTTCGTGGTCGTCGGCGCCGGCCCCACCGGGGTCGAGCTGGCCGGGCAGATCGCCGAACTGTCCGATCGCACCCTGGAGGGCACCTTCGACCATATCGACCCCCGTGACGCCCGGGTGATCCTGGTGGAGGGCGCGGGGGCGGTACTCGGCCCGATGGGTCCCAAACTGGGCGGTAAGGCGCAGCGGCGGCTGGAACGCATGGGCGTGGAGATCCAGCTCAACGCCATGGTCACCGATGTCGACGCGCACGGCGTGACGGTGAAGGACCAGGACGGCACCATCCGGCGGATCGAATCGGCGTGCAAGGTGTGGTCGGCCGGAGTTCAGGCCAGTCCGCTGGGAAAGCTGCTGGCCGACCGTTCCACGGGCACCGAGGTGGACCGGGCCGGTCGCGTGGTGGTGGAACCGGATCTCACCATCCAGGGCCATCCGAATGTCTTCGTCGTCGGTGACCTCATGTCGGTACCGGGTGTCCCGGGACAGGCCCAGGGCGCGATCCAGGGCGCCACCTACGCCGCGAAGCAGATCAAGGCCGAGACCGCGGGTAAGCAGGCCGTCACCGACCGCCGGCCGTTCAAGTACTTCAACAAGGGCAGTATGGCGACGGTCTCGCGTTTCAGCGCCGTCTGCCAGGTGGGCAAGCTCGAGTTCGGCGGTTTCATCGCGTGGCTCGCGTGGCTGGCCCTGCACCTGTACTACCTCGTCGGTTACCGGAGCCGGATCATCACGATCATCCAGTGGTTCGTCACCTTCCTCGGCCGTAGCCGCGGCCAGATGGCGGCGACCGAACAGTGGATCTTCGCGCGGCTGGCACTCGAAGCGGTGTACAGCGACAGCGAGGAGGGCGAGGAGATCGTGCGCGGAGCCGCGGGACGCCGGCCACAGGGCCCGGCCGGCGGTGGCGCAGGTGCCGAAACCACCACCGCCACGGGCGTCGAAACCGCCACGCCGGACGGCAAGAAACCCGCAGGCAACCGAAAAGTCGGCTGACCCGGCCGACATCCCAGATCCTCGCCCGCTCCGGAGCTAATATCGGGCAAACCGACAATTTCCGGAGAGAGGCGACCATGGGTAAGCACAGCACTACCGGTGTGACCCGGCGCGCTGCGGGTTCGGTCCTCGCGGCGGGCGCCATCCCGCTCATCGTGACGCTGATCGGTGCCGGTACCGCCGAAGCCGAGGCGTTCCCCACGCCACCTCCGATCCCCGTGCTGCCCGCCGCCGCGCCCACCCCGGTGCCGAATCCGATCGCGGACCCGCTGCCGCAGGTCACCACCGCGGTACAGGATGCGGTCCGGTCGGCCACCGACGCCGTCGCGACCGTCACCGCACCCTTCACCCGGCTCGCTCCCGCCCTCGCGCCGGTCCCGCCGCCGATCGCCGCCGACCAGCACGTACCCGGCACCCGGCCGGTTCCGGAGGATTCCTATCTCGCGCCGCAGGGCGAACTGCATCCGCCGGTGCCGGTGTTGCCGGTGGCGCCGATCGAGGCACCACCGGGCACGCTCCGTATCGGCACCATGGTGATGACCTCGCCCGTCGACGTCCGCGAGGTCAATGCCGGTGCGGCCCAGGCCGAGGCCCAGATCGCGACCTTCCTCGATTCGGTGGGAATCGACCGCGCCCGGTCGGACCGGATGGCGGCGCAAACCCTCGGTACCGCCGCCGTCGGCGCGGCGATCGGCACCGCGGCGGCCGCCCCGGTGGCCATCCCGTTCGCGATGCTCGGCGCGGCGGCGGGATTCGTCGCCGGAATACCGTTCCTGCCGACCGGTCTGGTCATCGGGCCGGTCCTCGGCGCGGCCATCGGGTACGGCGTCGTCACCATCCCGGCCATGATCGCGGGTGCCGCACTCGGTGGCGCGATCGGGGCGACGGAGGGCTTCACCGCGCCGCCCTTCGGTATTCCGCCCCGCTGATCCGCAGCCCCGGCCGGGCCGGCAGCAACCCTCGGGCACACTCCCCCGGACGCCGCCCGCACCCCGTATCCGGAGACCCACGCCAAGCCGTCTGGACAGCCGATCCCATCCGCCGGACGTTCCGGTCCGAATGTCGTGCATACAGACAAATTCCCGGAGAAAGGCGACCATGGGTAAGCACAGAGCTACCGGTCCGTCTCGGCGGGCTGCCGGCTCGGTAGTCGCGGCGGGCGCGATCCCGCTCATCGCGACGCTGATCGGCGCCGGCACGGCCAATGCCGAAGCACTCCCCGCTCCACCCGCGTCATCCCCGATCCCCGCCCTGCCGACGGATCTGATTCTCATGGCACCGGCCACCACCGATCCGATCCGCGATCTCACCACCACCGTGCACGAGGCAACACAGGTGGCCGTCCGGTCCGCGACCGATACCTTCGGGGTCGCCGCCGCACCCTTCTTCGCCCCGGCGCCCGCACCGGCCGCGGTCGCCGACCCCGTCCCGGCGCCCGCACCGGCGACCCGCCCCATCCCCCAGCACGCCTATCTCGCGCCGCAGGGTGAGCTGCACGCACCGTTGCCGGTGGCGCCGGTGGCGCCCATCGAGGCGCCCCCGGGCAAGCTGCGGATCGGCAACATCATCATGGATGCGCCGTTCGATGTCCGGGAGATCAATACCGGTGCGGCGCAAACCGAGGCACAGC
Source organism: Nocardia sp. NPDC024068 (assembly GCF_040638875.1). Lineage (NCBI taxonomy): Bacteria > Bacillati > Actinomycetota > Actinomycetes > Mycobacteriales > Nocardiaceae > Nocardia > Nocardia sp. NPDC024068. The sequence continues at coordinate 509,657 of NZ_JBEZYU010000002.1, forward strand.
TGGCGACGTTCCTCGACTCGGTGGGCGTCGAGCGCAGCCGGTCGGATCGGATCGCCGCCCAGACCATGGGTTCGGCCGCCATCGGCGCGTCGGTCGGCAATACGCTGGCCTCCCCGATCGCGGCGACCTCCGCCATGGTGGGTGCCGTGGCCGGTTTCATCTCGGGGATTCCGTTCCTGCCGATCGGCCTGGTGATCGGGCCCGTTCTCGGCGCGGCCATCGGTTACGCGGTGATCGCGGGACCCGCGATGGCGGCCGGCGCGGCAGTCGGCGGCGCGATCGGCGCGGCCGACGGTTTCGCGGCGGCGCCCTACGGAGCCCCGCCGCAGTGATTCCCCCGGTGCCCGGCGGTTCTACGGCCGCCGGGCGCCCTATCGGCCGGTCGTCCGCGCGGACGACCGGCCGTTCTTTCCCACCGCTACGGCAACCGCCGCCATCACCAGCAGCACCGCCGCGCCGACGGCGAGTGAGGTGTGCGCACCCGTGACGAACGCGTCCCGCGCGGCGTCCAGGAGCGCGGTATCCGTTCCGTACCGCTGAATCGTCTCACCCAGGGTGGGCGCGAACTCGCCCGAAGACCGGAAGACCAGCGCGGCCAGCGATCCGAGCAATGCCAGACCCAGTGCGTTGCCGAGTTCGAAACTGGTTTCGGAGATCCCCACCGCGGAACCCGCCCGTTCGGCCGGGACCGCGGCCACCGCGACTTCCGAGACCAGCGTGAACACGATCCCGTAGCCGACACCCGCGATGGCCGAACCCGCCACATACCAGCCCGCGCCGCCGTCCGCACCGATACCGAGCACCAGGATATTGCCGATCGCGGCCACCAGCAGTGCGAGCGCGAACGCCCAGCGCACCCCGAGCCGCCGGCCCACCGCCGAACCACCGACCGAGAACACGAAGACGGTGACTGCCATCGGGATCCCCAGCAGCGCCGCCCGCAGGGGATCACGCCCGGTGACCGATTGCAGCCAGATGCTGCTCAGATAGCTCAACCCGGCCAGCGACATCATGGCCGCCGTACTCGATCCGATGGCCAGCGAGAAACGCGCCCGGCGGAACAGGGCGAGATCGAGCAGCGGTTCGGTGAGGCGCCGCTGGCGGCGCACGAAGATCGTGAGCATCCCCGCGCCGGCCAGGGCACTCAGCAGCGCTTCCGCGTCGGGTCCGTACTCGGCGATATGTTTGACCGCGTACACCGCGGGCAGGATGCCACCGATGGACAGCGCGACGCTCGGCAGATCCAGCGGTCCCAGCGCCGCGGCCCGATGTTCGGGCAGCAGGATCGGCGCGAACACCAGCAGGACCAGCAGCACCGGCACATTGATCAAGAACACCGAACCCCACGAGAAGTGGTGCAGCAGTATTCCGCCGATGATCGGCCCGACGGCCGAACCCCCGGCGAAGAACGCGGTCCAGATCCCGATCGCGGTGGACCGTTGCCGCTGATCGGGGAAGAGGTTGGAGATCAGCGCCAGGCTGGACGGAAGCAGGGTGGCGCCACCGATTCCCATCAGCGCCCGCGCGGCGATGAGCACGGCGGCGCTCGGCGCGAAGGCCGCGAGGGCAGAGGCGATACCGAAGACGGTGGCCCCGGCCAGCAGCACAGTGCGGCGGCCGACGCGGTCACCCAGATTGCCCATGGTGATCAGCAGACCGGCGATGAGGAACCCGTAGATGTCCAGAATCCACAGCTGCTGCGCCGCGGTCGGATCGAGGTCGGCCGTCAGGGTCGGCAGCGCCAGGAACAACACGGACATATCCATCGACACCAGCAGCACCGGCAACAGCAGCACGGCCAGGCCGAACCAGCCGCGCCGGCCGCTCCCGGCGACCGGCGCGCTCCGCGCGGCCTCCACATTCGTCATCGACGGTCCCTTCCCGATCTTCGGTTCACCTAGTCGTAACACGCCCGGGGTCCGCCGCTGTTCCGGGCCGGTGCCCTGGATAGCGCCGATCACACCCCGGCGCGAGGCGCCCGGACCCCGGCGTGCTTCGATCCAGCGGTGAGCCCCGATATCGTGGTCTGCGGCCTGGGACCGGCCGGGCGCGCGCTCGCCCACCGATGCCTGGCCCGTGGAATGACGGTCACCGTGGTGGATCCGCGGCCGGAGCGACGCTGGCGCGCGACCTATGCCGCATGGGCCGATGAGCTCCCCGCCTGGCTCGATCCCGCCGCGATCGCGGCCACCGTCACCGAACCGCGAGCGTACGGACAGCGCGAGCATCGGATATCCCGGCCCTACACCGTCCTCGATACGGCCGCACTGCAGACCGGTCTCGACCTCACCGGCGCGACGGTGGTGGCCGCCCGGGTCACGGCGATCGACCGGCACGAGGTCCGGCTGGATACCGGCCGCCGGCTCCGCGCCGGGCGCGTGGTGGACGCCCGGGGACTGCCCCGGCGCCCGGGCGCCGCCGAGCAGACCGCCTTCGGCCTCGTCCTACCCCGGAGCACGCGCACCGATTCCGCGCTTTTCATGGACTGGCGCGACGACAACGGGACCGATCCCGGCGCACCCCGCTCGTTCCTCTACAGCGTCCCCCTCGGTGGGGATACCGTCCTGGCGGAGGAGACCTGCCTGGCGGGCGCACCCGCGATCACCCCGGGCGAACTGGCCGGACGGCTTCGGCACCGCCTGCGGGTCCGCGGGATCGAGGTGCGCGGTGACGAACCGGTCGAGCGGGTGCGGTTCCGCGTCGCCGGTGGCGCTCCCGGGTCCGGCACCTTCGGGGCGGCGGGCGGGTATCTGCATCCGGCCACCGGCTACAGCGTGGCGGCCGCGCTGTCGGCCGCCGATATCGTCGCCGCGGGCGGCACGGGCTGGACCGTATCGGCCCGGGCCGTGCATCGGCTGCGGCGGGCCGGGTTGCGGGCACTGCTGGCCCTGCCGCCGGCGGAACTACCGGGTTTCTTCGACGCATTCTTCGACCTCGATATCGGCCTGCAGCGCGCCTATCTCTCCGACCGCGACGACCTCACCGGAATGCTCGGTGCGATGTCCCGGATCTTCGCCGCGCTACCCGGTTCCACCCGGGCCCGGCTCGCCGCGGCGACACTCCATTTCCCGGCGCCCTCGCACACGGGGTCGGCTTCGGTCATCATGGAGTGATGCGGTCAATCTGGAAAGGCTCGATCGCGTTCGGGCTGGTGAATGTCCCTGTGAAGGTGTACACCGCCACCGAGGACCACGATATAAAATTTCATCAGGTCCACGCCAAAGACGGCGGCCGGATCAAATACGACCGCGTCTGCACCGTATGCGGACAATCCGTCAAGTTCGCCGATATCGACAAACAATACGAATCGCCGGAGGGCGACAAAGTCGTCCTGACCGACGACGATTTCGCCACATTGCCGGTGGCCGAGAAACACGAGATTCCGGTCCTGCAATTCGTGCCGTCGGACCAGATCGACCCGATTCTCTACGACAAGACCTACTACCTCGAACCGGATTCGACCACCCCCAAGGCCTATGTCCTGCTGGCCGCCACCCTCGACCGGATAGACCGCACCGCGCTCGTGCACTTCACCCTGCGCCAGAAGACCCGGCTCGCCGCCATGCGGGTGCGCGACGGCATGCTGGTGCTGCAGACACTGCTGTGGCCCGATGAGGTGCGGTCGGTGTCGTTCGAATCCCTGGAGGATGCCAAGGCTCCGCGTCCGCAGGAGATAAAGATGGCCGAGACGCTGGTCGAATCGATGTCGGAGGATTTCGATCCGGATCAATACACCGACGAATACCAGCGTGAACTGCAGAGCCTGCTCGAGGACGCCATATCCCGGGGCGACGGCAAGGCGCCGGAACGTCCGGAGACGGCGGCCGCGGAATCCGATGCCGAGGTCGTCGATCTGGTGGCGGCGCTTCAGCGCAGTCTGGAGGCCAGTGGCGCCCGGGGCGGCGACTCGGAGTCCGGGAAAGGGGCCGCCAAGGCCCCCGCCCGCAAATCCGCACCACGCAAGGCCCCGGCCAAGAAGCCGGCCCCTGCCAAGACGGATCGGAAACGGACCCGCAAGGGCGCCTGAGCGGCGGTCATACCGCCTGGATGTACCACTCCAGCGCGCCCTCGGGTCCGCGCTCGGTGTGGTGGTAGTGGAAGCCGAGATGACGGGCCAGCGCCACCGCGCGCGCATTACCCGGCTCGATTCGCAGCACCGCCTCGTCGGCCAGATCGTGCCGGGCCAGATACCGGCAGGCCAGCACCACACTGCGGCCGGCCACGCCCCGCTCGCGCCAGGTCGCGTAGATCCCGTAGCCGATATCGGCCTGCCGCTTCGCGAGGAATTCCTGTTCCAGCGCCAGATCGAGCGTGCCGGCCAGTGCGCTCGTCGCGACGTCGACCACGCCGAACGTCTTGCACGGACCGTCGTCGGCCCACTCCGCAACACAGCGCTGGAATTCCGCTACGACATTCGGGGTTCCGGGCCCCTGCGAAGGCCGCACCGATTCCCCATCCAGAGCGGCCAGATGCGCCGCGGCGTCGGCGACCTCGATCGGCCGTAGCCCGATCACCCCATCCGATATCAGCACGCGATCATGATCTGCATATCTCCCGGCATTCGACAAGCCTCACCACGGCGCGCCGTACACCGAATTCGCTGGTGAGCCGCAAATGAGGCCTACGAAAATTCCGCGAACCCGATCACGCGGACACGCCCGCCGATTATGGCCCTCGTCGCGTACCGGGTGAATACTCAGGCCATGACCGATAACGCAGACGACCCGCATCGGCTCGTCTCCGCGGCCGTGGTGGTGGGCGCGGACGGCACCGGTGCCGCCCATTCGGCCATCCGCTGGGCCGCGGCCGTGGCCGCGCGCCGGGGACGGCGCCTGGTCATCGCCTATGCGATGAATTCGACCCCGGCCAGAACCTGGCTGATGGCCTATCAGCCGATGGTCGACGAAGCGGTCCAGATGTTGCGGACCCATGGGGAACAGGCCCTGGCCACCGGCGCCCAGGTGGCCCGGGAAGCCGCACCGGAGGTCACCGTCGATACGTATCTCTCGGAGCAGAATGCCGCGAAGATGCTCATCGAGCTGTCCAAATCGGCACATATGGTGGTGCTCGGTTCCCGCCGCGGCGGCGCCGTCTCACATCTCGGTTCCACGATCCTGGCGGTGTCAGCGCACGGCCGCGGCACCATCGTCGCGGTGCGCGAGGGCGGTGAGGACAGGATCGAGGGTCCGGTGGTCGTGGGTGTCGACGGAAGCCCGGTCGGCGATACGGCGGTGGCCGCGGCGTTCACCGAAGCCGCCGAACGCGAGACCGAACTGGTCGCGGTCCACACCTGGAGCGATCTCACCTTCACCGAATTCGCCAGCACCGGATACATCGAGATCCCGGCCGAGGATCTGCAGACCGCCGAACAGGCGGTCCTGGCCGAGCGGATGGCCGGCTGGCAACAGCGGTATCCCGAGGTCACCGTGCGCCGGGAGGTCTACCCGTCGACCCCGGCCCAGCATCTGCGGGAATGGTCCGAGCGCGCGCAACTCGTCGTCGTCGGCAGCCGCGGCCGCGGCGGGTTCCGCGGCCTGCTTCTCGGTTCGACCAGCCAATCGCTCATCCAGCACGCCGCCTGCCCGGTCATGATCACCCGGCCGGGCTGAGCCGCGCCCGTCCGTCGGCCCCGGCTCGCTCAGCCGTTGAGCGAGGCCAGCAGCTTGCGGGTCCGCCGGGCATCGTCGCCACCGGCGAACACCGAGCCCACGAATTCCGTGGCCCCGGCATCGAAGACCTCCCGCACCCGGGCCGCGACCTGCTCCTCCGAACCGATGATCGCCAGGTCCGCGGGGCCGGCGGCGCCTTCGCGATCCATCATCGCCCGGTACGACGGCAAGGTCCCGTACATGGCGAAGCTGCGAGCCGCCAGTTCCCGGGCCGACTCGATATCGTCGGTCACCAGCACGGGCAGCGAGCATACGATCCGGGCGGGCGGCCGCCCGGCTTCGGCCACGGCCGCGCCGAGCGTGGGGGCGATATGGTCGCGGATGGTGGCCGGTCCGGTCATCCACAACACCGTCCCGTCGGTCCGGCGCGCGGCCAGGCGCAGCATCTGCGTGCCCATGGCGGCCAGCAGGACCGGTACCCGCCCTTCGTCGGGTATTCCCAGTTCGAGCTTCCCGACAAGGGTCTCGCCGGTGAACGAGGCCGGTTCGTGGGCCAGCAGCGGCTCCAGCACCGACAGGTACTCGCGCATATGACGGGCGGGCCGTTCGAAGTCGTATCCGAACATGTTCTCGATGACCACGCGGTGCGAAAGCCCGATACCCAGGGTCAGCCGGTCCGGCCCGACCGCGAGTGCGGTGGTGCGGGCCTGCTGGGCCAAGGCGCCGGGATGGCGCGGATAGGTGGGCACGACCGCGGTACCGAGCTCGATCTCCGGAACCCGGCTCCCGGCGACGGCGAGCGCGGTGAGGGCGTCGAGGCCGAAGATGTGGGAGAGCCAGGCCGAGCGGAAACCTTCGTCGGCGCTGCGGCGCAGATCGTCGGAGAGCCGCTGCAGGGCGTCGGCTCCGGATCGTTCACCGAGCAGAATTCCGATTCGCACTGCGGGCCTCCTGGTCGTCGGCTGATGGGTCCGGACCTCGCGGTTCCGGATGCCGAGCCTACCCGTGCGGCCCGGTGCCGGTACCGGCACGGCAACACCCGCCGACGCGCCCGCGACGTCCTCGACCGGCGACCCGCGGCGGTGCATGCTGTGGGGATGGACGAGTTTGCGAACTGGAGGTCCAGCGGGCAGCGCTTCACCCATCGCGGGCACCAGATCTTCTGGCAGTCGGGCGGAACCGGCTCCGGCGGCGCGCTGCTGTGCCTGCACGGCTTCCCGACCGCGTCCTGGGACTGGCATCTGGTCTGGCCCGATCTGTGCGAACAGTTCGCCCCGGTACTGGCACCGGATCTGATCGGTTTCGGCTGGTCGGCCAAACCGCAGCAGTATGACTATTCGATCGCCGATCAGGCCGATCTGTCCGAACAACTGCTCCGGGAGCAGGGTGTCGCGCGGTTCCACATCCTGGCCCACGACTACGGCGATACGGTGGCCCAGGAAATGCTGGCCCGGGACGCCGAACGCCGGGCGGCCGGGGATACCTCCCTGGTGCTCGAATCGGTATGCCTGCTCAACGGCGGCCTGTTCCCGGAGGCGCACCGGCCCCGGCCCATCCAGCGGCTGCTCGCCGGGCCGCTCGGCCCCCTGGTCGGCAGGTTCGGCAACGAGAAGACCTTCGCCCACAGTCTGGCGGCGGTGTTCGGGCCCGACAGCCGGCCCGATGACGAGCAGATGCACCGATTCTGGCTGCTGTGGTGCAGTAAGCACGGAAAACGCAACGGCCACAAGGTGATGCACTATCTCGCCGAACGCCGCGCCCGGCGCGAACGGTGGGTCGGCGCGCTGACCCGGCCGCAGGTCCCCGTCCGGTTCATCGACGGCACCCTCGACCCGGTCTCCGGCGAGCGGATGGTGCGCCGCTACCGGCAACTGGTGTCCGAACCCGATGTGGTCGAACTCGACGAGGTCGGACACTATCCCCAGCTCGAGGCGCCCACACAGACCATGCGCGCGTTCCAGGAGTTCCACGGCACCCGGGTGACCTGACGGGTCGCGTTCCCGGCGGACCGCCGCTGCGGCCACTTCCCGGGTCTGCAGTAAGAGTGCGTGCGGCAGACCATCCGCGCTGATGGCGTCGCGGACAGATCTCATCCGATCGCCGGGGCTGCGGGGGCGCGTTCTCACGCACACCGGGCCGCACTGTCTCCGGCCGGGCGGCATATCGTCGCGCACGAATCGGGGCACTACGCCCCGATCACCGAACCGGAACTGCTGGTGGCCGAGATCCGGCGGCTGGCGATTGCGTTACCTCCGGGTTCGCCACCGCTGCCCGGCCGTAGAAGATCCGGGCGAGCGCGGCGTCGGAGGCCGCCAGCGCGTCCCGGTCAAAGGTCGAGGTCGTGGCGAGCAGTTCGGTGGCCCCGGTCCGCTCGGTGAGCTGTTCGAGCCGGCGGCGAACCGTCGCCGGCGATCCCGCCGTCGCGGTATCCAGGTTCGCGTCCACCCGGCGCCGGGTCTGCTCGGTCCGGTGCCGGGCCTTGATCGACGACACCGATTCCAGCGGCGGGAATTCGCCGGTGCTGCGCGACACGGCCATCGCCCAGGCCTCGGGTAACGCCAGCTCCCGGGCCTGCTCGTCGGATTCCGCGACCACGATGTCCAGGGCGATCAGGATCTCGGGCCGGTCCGCGCGCGGGGACGGTACGAACTCGCGCCGATACCGCGCCAGCACGGCTTCCAGCTCGGCACTGTGCAGGATCGGCCCGCCGAGCACAGCGGGTAACCCGAGCCGGGCAGCTACCTCCAGACCCCGGCCGGTGGCGAGCACGAAGGCCGGAGGGGCGGTCGCGATCACCGGGCGGGCGGTGACCGCCCCGCTTCCGTCCAGGTAGCCGAGCAATTCCGCCACATCGGCCTCGAACCGGTCCGGATCCCCCGCACCCTGCCGCATGGCCCGGCGGACCGGAGCGGTGAAGGCCGGCGAGCGGCCCAGTCCCAGATCGACCCGGCCCGGATACAGGGCTTCGAGCATCAGGAATTGCTCGGCGACGACCAGGGGCTGGTGATACGGCAACATCACCCCGCCCGCCCCGATACGGATCGAGGAGGTGCGCGCGCCGAGCGCGGCCATCAGTACCGGCGGCGAGCCGGAGGCGATCCCCGGCACCGCGTGATGCTCGGCCACCCAGAACCGCCGATAACCCGACGCCTCCGCGGCGATCGCGCGGGCGACAGTATGAGCGAGCGCGGCGGATTCGGGTTCACCGGTCCGGGTCCGCGACCGATCGAGCAGCGACAGTTCCACACCCGGGGAAACACGGGTTTCGCCGATCGTCTTCCCGGCGGCTGCTACGAGACAGGGATCCGCGGGGCCGGCCGCGCGGTAACCGTCGCGGTCCGGCCCGCTTCACCATGCCGAATACGCACTCGCCCATCGCATTAGCACACCCGCCGCAACAGCGGAATCGGGCACCTCCGATTCGGGCCGGCCGCGTCTGTTCACCTACGATTGTTCAGATCATCTGCCCACCCCCGGAGGATTGTATGGCGCGCAAGGTCATCGTTGAGCTGGTCGACGACTTCGACGGCAGTTCCCAGGCCGAGGAAACGGTCACACTGGCTCTCGACGGTGTCGCCTACGAAATCGATCTCTCGGCACAGAACGCCGAGAAGCTGCGCGGCATTCTCGGAGCATGGGCGGCGCACGCCCGCAAGGTCGGCGGCCGGGCCCCGAAGGGCAAGCGGCATCTCCCGGCGGCCGGTGGAAATCAGCAGACACAGGCCATCCGCGAATGGGCCCGTAAGAACGGGATCGACGTGTCCAGCCGCGGGCGGATCTCGGCCGAGGTCGTCGACGCGTACAAGAAGGCCCACCAGTAGGCGGCGGACGCCCGGGCGGCCCACGAGCCGCCACGCTGTCGTCACGTCCGGGTCCGATGGCCCCCGGTCATATCCATGGCCGGCCCAGCGCGAGTAAGATCACAAACCGGTAACGACGCGTTCATCCGGAACGACACCCGGACGGTATGCCGATGCCGTGGCAGGGCCACGCGATCGTCGGCATCGGTCGGGAACCGCGAGGTCGGCGCATGCCGGCCCGGCCCTGTGCTCACCGGATGAAAGGCCCTGCTCTGCCATGCCCACCCTGTCGTTCCGGCCCGCCGCGGGCCGCCGATTCTGGCCGGCGACGGCCGCCCTCGCCGTCCTGATCCTGACGTTATCCCTGTTCAGCAGCGGTGCGCCGACCGCCCGGGCAGCATTCGACCCGGCCGGGATGGATATCTGGGTCGATTCGAGTATGGGCCCGGTCAAATCGCGGGTCTTCCGCGCCGCGGACGGCAACACCTCGCGGGTCGTCTACGCCCTGGACGGTATGCGGGCCCGCGAGGACCTCAGCGGCTGGGAAATCGATACCGATATCGCCCGGGAATTCACCAAATGGAATATCAATGTGGTGATGCCGGTCGGCGGGCGGTCCAGTTTCTATACCGACTGGAACGCACCCAGCAATTTCCTGGGCGTGCCGCCGGGGTCGGGATCGGGCAACGGCTCGTCGTCGGGATCGGCGTCGGGTTCGGGCGGACTGCAGGTGCTGTCGGACGGGCCGGGAAAATCCACCCGATATACCTGGGAGACCTTCCTCACCCGGGAACTACCCGCCGCCCTCCGCGATCGCCTGGGCTTCGCCACCCAGCGCAACGGCGTCTTCGGCCTGTCCATGGGCGGTAGCGCCGCCCTCACCCTGGCCGCGCAGTATCCCGGTCAGTTCAGCTTCGCCGGCTCCTACTCGGGATATCTGAATATCTCCGCGCCGGGTATGCGCGAGGCGATCCGGGTCGCGATGATCGACGCCGGCGGCTACAACGTGGACGCCATGGCCGCGCCGTGGGATCCGAAATGGCTGCGGATCGACCCCTTCGTCGGGGCGCCGAGCCTGGTCGCGAACAACACCCGGTTGTGGGTCGCGGCGGCGAGCGGCCTCCCCGCCGCGACCGATGGTCCGAGCATCAGCACCGTCAACGGGATGGGACTCGAGGCGCTCGCCCTCGCGAACACCCGGGCCTTCCAGATCCGGATGGCGACCCTGGGCGCGGGCAATGTGCACTACGACTTCCCCGCGTACGGTATCCACGCCTGGAACAACTGGGCCGACCAGGCGCTGCGGATGCTGCCCGATCTCTCCGCGAATATCGGGTGAATCCCGGTCGACAACGGCCTGTGCCCGCGCGCACCCGCTGCCGCGGCGACGTTTGAGAGGTAGAGTGCGCCATCGTGCCGCTGGATGATGTAATTGTTTCTCCCCCTGAGGAATTCACCCCGACCGGAATAGATCCGGAAATGCCGGTAGGACATAGCTATCACGCTCGGGACCACTATGTCGTAGGTCGGGAGAAGATCCGCGAATTCGCCCGCGCGGTTCAGGACCATCACCCGGTGCACTGGTCCGAGGACGCGGGTATCGAATTCGGTTACGGCGGGCTCATCGCCCCGCCGACATTCTTCTCGGTGCCCGGATTCCTGGCTCAGACGCAAATGTTCGAATCGGTCATGGCCGGCTACGACCTCAGCCAGATCATGCAGACCGATCAGGTCGTCCGCTATCACCGGCCGATCCGGGCCGGAGACCACCTGCATTTCGAGATCCGCCTCGATTCGTTCCGGCAGGCCTTCGGCGGCGATCTGATCGGGTTCGAGAGCCTGGTCACCGATGCCCGCGGCGAGCCCGTCCTCGCTTCGCAGATCAGTATCGTCGGCCGCACCGGGGTCGAATCGAGCCTCGCCGATATCAGCGACCGAGTCCTCATGCACGGTTTCCGGCCGGGCAGCGCCACACCGGCACCGCAGGCGCGGGAGGCAGTTGCCGTTCCGGCCGGGCTCGGCACCGATTCGCCGGACCCGGTTGCGGCCGGTCGGTTCGCCCGGGCGTACGACTCCGTCGCGGTAGGCGACGAACTGCCCCCGCGAATCGTCCGGCTGAATCAGGGCGATCTGGTGAACTACGCCGGGGTCTCCGGCGACCCCAACCCGATCCACTGGAGCCAGGAAGTCGCCGGTCTCGTCGAACTCGACGCCCCGGTCGCGCACGGCATGCTGACGATCGGTATCGGCGCGGGATTCGTGACCTCGTGGCTGGGCGATCCGGGCGCCGTGCGCGAGTACGCGGTACGTCTCACCAGTCCGGTATTCGTCACCCGGGAAGGAGCCGAGGTGGAGTTCACCGGAAAGGTCAAGAGCATGGACCCGGTCCAGCGCACGGCGACGATCGCGGTCACCGCGAAACACCACGGCCGCCGGATCTTCGGCCGCGCGACCGCGACCGTCCGACTTCGCTGACGGAGTCCCGGCGTGCCGGCAGGTAGGACGCCCGGAATCCATCCGGACTTGACCTGAACATTACTTCAGGTTCGATGATGGTGGTATGAACGACACCACACAGACCGGACGGCCCGCGGTCGAGGACACCACCACCGACCACACCGGCGATATCGCCGAGATCGAGCGACTCGTCGCCGATGTCGAGAACGGATACAACACCAACGACGCCGCCCTCATGGTCGGCGGATTCACCGAGAACGCCGCCGCGGGCACTGCGGTCGGCGGGGTGATCCGCGGTTATCCCGCGCTCCTGGACGCCGGGCAACGCGGGCTGGCCGGATTTCTCGCCGACTCCTACGTCCGGTACGACGTGACCGATATCGTCTTCCTCCGCCCCGATATCGCCGTCGCCCACAAATCCGCGCGGGCGACCACCGCCGACGGCACGTTGATCGACCGCGACCCGGCGATGGTCGCGCTGTACGTGCTGGTACGCGAGGACGGTCGCTGGTGGGTGGCGGCCCGGCAGAACACTCCGGTGCCGGCGAGCTCCTGACCCCCCGTCCCGCGCGCCGACCCCGGCCCCGGAGTGCCCGACCGGGTCGGCGGGCCGACCACTGGGCTGCGCGGGTAATACCGGAGTATTATCGTGGGAACCCGTGGCACATGGGCAGTACGAATGGTGGATCGGAGCGTACGAGCTCCTCGACCGCAGCGGAGTCGAGCCCTGGGAAGTGATGGAGGTGCTGTACTCCCCGCAGCGGTGGCCCCGCACGGCGACCAGCCGCGAGGGACTGCCGATACCGACCGTATGGGGGCGCACCGGCGACGGCCGCGCACTCGTTGTGGTCCTGCGGTGGTTACGCGCCGATTCCCGGTGGCAGATCCTGCTGGCCATGCCGATGCGACCACGTCAACTCGCCGAGTACACCGCATGGGAGGCGAACCGAGATGATCGATAACGACCCCGCCCCCGGCTTTCCGCGCACACCGGAGGCCGCCGGGGATTTCCTGGATTCGCTGAGCTACGACGACGCCGCGCCGGCACCGTCCCTGCCGCCGGCCGCCGATCGGATCGAGCAGGGTATGGTGCCCACCTCGTTCAAATGGACGCCGGAGATGCGCGACCGGGTCCGGCGCAAGGCCGCCGAACACGGGATGACCGCCTCCATGCTGATCCGCCAGTATGTGGAGATAGGCCTGATGAGCGAACAGCCACAGCGCATGATCCCGCTGGCGGACGCAGTCCGCGCGCTCACCAGCCTCCCGAACTCCGCCTGACCGCCGCCTCCGGTCCGGACAGGCCAGGCCTGCCCGGACCACGGGATGCACGCGCCGGCGCGGCCGTCCGGAATCGGCGCGTCAGGGAGCCGGCGGGGCCGGCGCGTTCGTGCAGAACGGCTGACAGGGACCCGGGGTGGGGGTTCCGGCGGGGGCCGGTTCGGAGCCGAAATCGGCGGTGCTCACCAGAATCATCACCACGATCGCCCCGCCGACAACCAGTCCGAAGATCAGGACGGTGGGCCACAACCAGCTGCGCATGGGGTTCTCCTCGACGACCGGGACCACGGGCACGACCGAACCCTCGGGGTTCACCAGATCGTCGGCGTCGATCGGATTCATAGGATTGAGCGGACTCGACGGATCCAGTGGATCCGCCGGGTTGACCGGAGTCACCGGGTTGTAGTCGGCGCCGTCGCTATCGGTCATCAAGCCACCTCCAGTAGGTACGCGGACCGTATACCCGAATCCGCACGCCGGTCACGAGATTCCGAACGGCCCGCCCCGGGCAGGGCCACCGGCCTCTTCCTCCCGCCGGACAGATTTCCGCTCAGCCCGCCGTCGCACCGGGGCTCCGGTGCCCCGCTGCTCATCCAGGCGCATGGCGTCGACGCGGTCCAGAAAGTCGCGATGCGCGCGCAATGTCGAGTCGAAGGCACCGTGTTGTCCTCCGGTCACCCCGCGGACACGCTCCCGGCGTATTCCGTTCGCCCGCAATTCGGCAGAGGGCGGAATCTTCGCCCCGAAAACCCCCCGTAGGCCATGAATCGGTGTCAATCCACCGGCAGGTCGCCCGGCTCGGCGAGCGGCATCCGCATATCGACGATCGTGCCGTGCGACGAGCACACGACCTCCACATCGGGTATCAGCGCCCGGATGATGGCCATACCGCGCCCGCGGGCGGTATCCGGGCGGTGGTCGGGGGTTTTCCAGCTGCCGTGGTCGGTCACCGTGATACGCAGCCCGGACGTGCCGGCAGCACAGCACAGCCGGATCGTGCCCCCGTCGCCGCGATGACCGTGTTCGACGGCGTTGGCGCAGGCCTCCCCCACTGCGAGCAGGACGTCGTAGGCCCGCCGCTCGTCGAGCGGGAGACCGGACAGCCAGTCCTTCACCGCGTGCCGGACCCGGACCAGTTGTTCGGGTCTGGCGGGGAACTCCAGGGCCGTTCTCCGCGGCGGACTGTGCAGTCCGGGCGGGCGGGACCTCGTCACCTCATCGCCTCCTAGTCGGTCTCGCCGCCCGACGGCGTAGGCGCTACCGGTCCGCGGCTTCGAGGGCGTGCTCGCGATAGCCATACCCATTCGGCAGCCGCGCATGCGATCGAGCGGCGGTGATCACTCCCCTCCCCGGACCTGCCGGGCCGCCGATACCGCAGTAGCCCTGCTGACCTGGACGGCTGCGGTGACCGCCGGGGCCGGATCGGGTAAGTTGACTGCGGATACCGCTTACGGCCCTGCCGCGTCCCGCGGCAGGGCCTCGATGTGCAGAGGTGAGAAGTGGCGAATTGCGAGCTGGGAGGCCGACGGTGAGCGGCGACAGCGCGTCCCGGATACTCGATGTGCGGGAGCGCACCGAGGACGGCATCGCGATCGTCACCGTGCACGGCGAGGTGGATATGGCCTCGGCGCCGCAATTGCAGTCCGCACTCGAGGAGATCCAGCGCGGCGGGAAGCCGATGATCGTGGATATGTCCGAGGTCGGCTTCCTCGGCTCGGCCGGTCTGAGCGTACTGCTGGTGATCTCCGAGGCCGCCGAAAAGAGCGGGCTGCGGGTCGTGGCGTCGGAGGCCGTCCGCCGGCCCATCGAACTGACGGGCCTGGACAAGTTGCTCGCGGTATACGACTCGCTGGCCGCGGCGCTGGACGCCCCGGCCACCGGCTCCGCGTCCTGAGACTCCCCGCGGCTACCGGCCGCGGGGCAGCCGCACCACCTGGACGAAGAAATCGTCGATCTGCTTGATCGCCGCCACGAACTGATCCAGGTCGACCGGTTTGGTCACATAGGCGTTGGCGTGCAGTTTGTAACTGCGCAGGATGTCTTCCTCCGCGGCCGAGGTGGTCAGCACGACCACGGGGATATGAGCGAGATCGGGATCGGCCTTGATCTTCTCGAGTACCTGCCTGCCGTCGTATCTCGGCAGGTTCAGATCGAGCAGGATGAGATCGGGACGGGGCGCGTCGCCGTATTCGCCGTGCCGATAGAGGAAATCCAGCGCTTCCTGCCCGTCGTGGGCGACATGCAGGGTATTGCCGATCTTGTTGTCCTCGAACG
Source organism: Nocardia sp. NPDC024068 (assembly GCF_040638875.1). Taxonomy (NCBI): domain Bacteria; kingdom Bacillati; phylum Actinomycetota; class Actinomycetes; order Mycobacteriales; family Nocardiaceae; genus Nocardia; species Nocardia sp. NPDC024068. The sequence goes on from NZ_JBEZYU010000002.1 coordinate 525,078, forward strand.
CCTCCCTGGTCATCAGCTCGTCACCCGGATCGTCCTCGACGAGCAGGATATCGATCGGCTGGCCCGGTACTGTCATGCTTTCGCTCCTTCGTGGGCAGGATCCGGTCGGGTATCGGAGGCGGGGCCGGTGGCGCCCGGGGTAGTGACACCCGTGGTCGCGGGGGCGCCGGTGTCCGCCACGGTATCGGCGGAGCGCAGGGTGAAACAGATTCGGGTGCCTCCGGTGTGCGCGGTATCGATCCAGATACTGCCACCGTGGTACTCGACGATCTTCTTGCAGACCGCCAGGCCGATTCCGGTGCCGCTGTATTCGTCGCGGGCGTGCAGGCGCTGGAAGATGACGAAGACCTTGTCCGCGAATTCGGGCGGGATCCCGATACCGTTGTCGGTCACCGAGAAGACCTGGTCGGGCGAATCGCCGGTTTCCCGATGGACCTCGATACGGACGACCGGCGCCAGATCCGGGGTGCGGAACTTGATCGCGTTGCTGATGAGGTTCTGCCAGAGCATGGTGAGCAGAGTCGGGTCGCCGACGATCTCGGGTAGCTCCCCGGACCGTTCGACCACGGCGCCGGTGTCCTCCATCGAGACCGCGAGGTTGATCAGCGCCTTGTCCAGCGGCTGTTCCAGGCGCACGGGTTCGGCGGTGTCACCGACCCGGCCGACTCGGGAGAAGGTCAGCAGGTCGTTGATCAGCACCTGCATCCGTTTGGCGCCGTCGACCGCGAAATCGATGTACTGCTTACCGCGATCGTCGAGCTGGGTGGCGTAGCGCTTCTCCAGGAGCTGACAGAACGAGGCCACCTTGCGCAGTGGTTCCTGCAGATCGTGGGAGGCGACATAGGCGAACTGCTCCAGCTCGGCGTTGGAGCGCCGTAGCTCCTCGGCCTGCAGATCCAGTTCGGCCTTCTGCTGTCGCAGCTGATCGCTCTGTGAGTGCGACGAGGCCAGTTCGGCGACGATGCGCCGGCGCATATCCTCCACCGCCTCGGCCACCTGCGCGACATCGGCGGGCCCCCGAGGGTCGATGTGATGGTCGAATTCGCCGCCGCCCACCCGCCGGGAGGATTCGGTGAGCTCGGCCAGCGGGCGCACGACCAGCCTGCGCAACAAGACGGTCAGGATAGTCCCGGTCAGCAGGAACACCAGCACCATACCTACCAGCACCACATTGCGGATCGTCCGCGAATGCTCCAGGGCGTCACGGTCGACCGCGACCGCCGCCGCCAGCTGGTCGTTCTGCGCGGTGAACGCGGCGCGCAACCCATCGAACACCGTTTTGGCACGGACCGCGGTGGCGGCAGCGCGTTCCTGGGCACCGGCGGCCGTCCCGGTGGCGGCGAGCGGATCGGCGTAGTCGGTGCGCCACTGCTGCGACAACCGTTCGATCGCGTCCACATCGGCCAGCAGGTCGGGCCGCCCGGCGAGGAGCTCGCGCAGCCGCGTGGTGGCGCGCGCCTGCTCTCTCCTTCCCTCGACATAGGGTTCCAGGAACTGCGGGTCGGCGGAAATCGCGTACCCGCGCAGCCCCGTCTCCTGGTTGACGAGAGCGCTCTGCAGCCGGTAGGCCTCGGCGGAGGCGGGATGGGTCTGCTCCGCAAGGCGATCGGTCACCTGGTTCGTATCGGCGATCACCCGCGCGCCTGCCAGCGCACCGAGCAGCACAACGAGAATCATCAGCGCGAAGACCAGCTGGAACCAGGCTCGCGCGGTCAGTCTCCCGACCACCGTCCGGGAGTCGGTTCTCGTCATGGGCGCATCCCTCTCCGCGCCGTGTTCCAGCGCACATTGATGATGGCCAGATCGTCGTCCAGACCACCCGCTTCGGCGGCCAGGGCCTCGACCCGGCCGATCAGCTCGTCGACGAAGATCTCGGGATGGCACCCCGGGATGGCCCGGGCGAGCCGCAGCAGGCCGTCTTCGCCGAGTCGTTCCTCCCGGCCACCCACCCGGCCCTCGAACAGACCGTCGGTGAACAGAGTCAGCCCGGCATCGTCGGCGAGGTCGATCTCGGTGGCCGGCCACTCGGCGCGGCCGGGCATGAATCCCAGTGCCGCACCGCCGGGGACCTCGAGCCAGCTCAGTTCGTCGCCGGTGTGATGCAGCATGCCCGGATGCCCGGCGCGACGGATACGTACCCGCCCGGTGGACGGATGGAAGACCAGGCTGGTGGCGGTGGCGAAGGTCTGCCGGTCGGTGCGCTCGGCCAGCAGCACCTCTTCCAGCAGCCGCAACCGGCGCCCGCCGGTCACGCCGGTGAGGACCAGGGTCCGCCAGGCCAGCCGCAACGCGACCCCCGCGGCGGCGGCATCGGGACCGTGCCCGGAGACATCGCCGATGATGGCATGGACCGATCCGTCACCGACCTGCACGACATCGAAGAAGTCACCGCCCAGCAGCGAATGCGCCCGCCCGGGCCGGTAGCGCGACACCACGTCCACCGCCCGGTCCGCGGCGAACAGCGGAGTGGGCAGCAGACCGCGTTCGAGCCGGGCGTTCTCCGCGGCCCGCATCTGGCTGGCCTGTAGTGCCGCACTGGTGCGTTCGGCCTGTTTGCGCTGGATCGCGTAGCGCACCGCGCGGGCGAACAGTTCCGGCGCCACCCGGCCTTTCACCAGATAGTCCTGAGCGCCGGCGGCGAGGGCGGCCAGGCCCGTGCGTTCCTGGTCGAGCCCGGTCATCACCACCACGGCGACCTGATCGTTGTGCGCGCGGACCCCGGCCAGCGCGTCGAGTCCCTGCGCGTCGGGCAGACCCAGATCGAGCAGTACGCAGTCGGGGACCTCCGCCCGCAGCCGCGCGCCGGCCTCGGCGACCGTGCGCACCCACACCAGGCGCATATCGGCTTCCGCGTCGGCGACCAGTTCCTCCACGAGCAGGGCGTCACCGGCGTCGTCCTCGACCAGCAGTACGACCGGTTCCCGCGGCAGCCGGCCGGCGTCATCGGCAGCTCCGAGCCCGGCGCCGAAGGTGTCACCGCGCACGGCGGCCACCGGCATATTCGCAAGTACGTGCCTCGGGCGCGAGGGGACACCGGCTTCGCCGGGCCCTCCGTTCGCGAACAGCGCGGATCTCCGCGGCTGGCACCGACACCTTGGCCTCCGATCACACAGGAAACAGCGCCTGGCCGCGCACACTCACTCAGCGGCCTTTTGCTGGACCGAGAGGCAGCATGATCGTAGCGGATAGCAGGACACGCCAGCGATACAGAGTGGCACGGTCCGGACGCCGTTCACGCCGGGCGGGCAACCGTGTCGACCGGTACCGGCAGATAGCCGATGCCGACGCGTTCCGGTCCGGACGCCGAGTGGCCCATCGAAGCATCCGTCGCTATTGCGCCAGGTCACGGTTCGGCGGATGCGGTACTCGACGGTGCCGCGACACCCGCGGACGATTCAGTTATGAGTGGGTTATCAGTACTGCCGGGCCCCGGACACCGGATGCGGACCCACCCCGGGAGAGCGCCACGGCCCGGTAGGACGCGACACCTCCGCTACCGCGCTCCGCGATGAACCCCGGGCGTCCGGCGCACTTTTCGGCGGACGCCCGGGCGGTCGAACCCGTTCGGGCGGAGCGGAACTCGGCCACCTCGAGAACGCACTATTGCGGATTCACGATGACGCCCGACTCGAATGTGACTGATACCACTGGTTTTCAAGCAAACGATCAGCACACGGCGGCGGCACGGCTGTCGTACTGTCGAGATCCGCGAAACACGGATCACCCGAATCGCCCGGCACAACCCTGGATGGACATGCTTCACCTCGAACACTTCGCGTTCGGCTGGCTCACACCGGCTCTCGCGTTCTTCCTGTCGGCCACCGGCTGCGCCATCGGCCTGCAATGCACCAAACAGGCCCGGCTCGGGCGCCGGCGATTCGGCTGGCTCGTCCTGGCCTCCTTCGCTATCGGCGGCACCGGTATCTGGGTCATGCATTTCATCGCGATGCTGGGATTCTCGATCGACGGCGCGCAGATCCGGTTCGACGTCCCGGTCACCGTACTCAGCGCGGTGATCGCGGTGGTGGTCGTGGGCATCGGCCTGTACCTGGCCAGTTCCCCGCGGGCGGGCGTACTCGCACTGGGCACCGGTGGCGTGATCACCGGATCGGGAATCGGCGTCATGCACTACACCGGGATGTACGCGATGAAGACCGACGCGCATATCGAATACGACCACGTGCGGGTGCTGCTCTCGCTGGCCATCGCCGTGGTCGCGGCCACGGCCACGCTCTGGTTCAGCGTGCGGTCGTGGGGGGTGGTGTCCACCGTGGGCGCGGCACTGGTGATGGCCGCCGCCATCGCGACCATGCACTACACCGGAATGTCGGCGATGCACGCGCATTCGGTCAGCGGCGCGGCAGATCCGCAGGGCGCCGAGGCATTCCAGGTCCTGGGCCCACTACTGGCCGGCCTCAGTGTTCTGACGCTGGTCCTGCTCATCGGTGTGACCATGGCGCTGACCAATCCACACGGAGCCCCGAAACCCGGCCGCTCGGCGTGAATCACCCGCGCCAGGAATCGGCACGCGCAGCCGAACAGACCCCGCACGAACGGAACCGCATCCGGCAGTGAGGCATTCACGGTCGCACTGTGATCGGTGGGATAGATCTTCAGCGTCACGGGCTGCCGCTTCGCGGCCGGTACCGCGGCGAACCGCAGGGCTTCGGGCGTGACCACATCGGTGTCGCGCAACCCCTGCCCCGAGAACAGTGGCCGGCCGTAGCCGGTCTCGGGCAGCCCGAGATATCCGGCGAGCAGATCGCGCAGGCCGAGGATATCGGACAGTGGCGGGTGAAGAGGTTTCCAGCCGGCGCGGAACCGGTCCGACAGTTGGACAAACGACCAGGGCCGGTGGCACACATCCCGGCGGCGATCCGCACACCGGCGCGATTCGGCGCATGTCTCGAATTCATCAACTCCCGCACACCCCGTTCCGCTGAGAGTTCGCTGGTGGAATGCTGTACGCCGATAGCGGCGCTCCCCGGACGCCGCGGTATGACGGCGGCGGAACCACCGCCGGGACAACACTCCGGACCTCAGCGCGTCGACCACTGCGAACCCGGCCCGCCCCGCGGGCAGGCCGCGAAAGGTGAGAACCATGAAGCTGACAATCATCGGCGGTACCGGACGAATCGGCTCGCAGGTGGTCGGAAAACTGACCGCGGCGGGCCACGAAGCCGTGCCGGCGGCCCCGTCCACGGGCGTGGACCTGATCACCGGAGAAGGGCTCGACAAAGCGGTGGCGGGGGCCGACGTCATCGTCAATCTGGCGAATTCGCCCACATTCGACGAGGCGTCACTGGAATTCTTCAGCGTATCGGTGGGCAATCTGCTCGCCGCGGGCGAACGCGCGGGCGTCGGGCATCAGGTCGTACTGTCCATCGTCGGGGTGGACCGGGTGCCGCAACTGGACTACTACCGGGCCAAGACCCTGCAGGAGGAACTCGTCGCCAAGGGTCCGACGCCCTATTCGATCGTCCGCGCGACGCAGTTCTTCGAATTCGTGGACTCGGTCCTGAGCTGGACCACCGAGGGAAACACCGTCGCGCTACCCACGACCCGCCTGCAGCCGATGGCCGCCGCCGATGTCGTCGACGCGGTGGTCGGCGTCGCCACCGGGACGCCGCTGCAGGGGATCCGCGAAGTGGCGGGACCGGATGTCTTTCCCCTGGACGACCTGGGCCGGATCACCCTGGCCGCGCAGCGCGACGAACGTATCGTGGTCACCGACGAGACCGCGGGCATGTTCGGCGCCGTCGAGGGCGACGTTCTGATCGCGGGCCCGGACGCGGCCCTGGCGCCTACGCACTATCGGGACTGGATCCGGGCAGCGGTCTGACAGACCGGGCGCGCGGTCGGGCCATCAGGCCGGATGCCCCGGTTCGAGCCTGAGCACGTGGTGCAGCCGCAGGGTCGGCGGCGCGGACTCCGGCGCGTCGCCGTCCTCGGGCGCCAGCAGCAGGCCGAGGTGGTCGCCGAAATCGTGGCGGCCGAGGATGCGCCCGCAGAACCAGGCGACGGCATCGCGCAGCACCGGCACGCCGTGCGGCCCGGGATCCCAGGCGCAGCGGGCGAATTTGTCGACCTCGTCGCCGGTCCGGCCGCCGAACAGCTCCGCCAGGGCCCGGTCGCCTGCGTCGAGGAGGTGAACCGCGCAGTACCGGACGCCCGCCGCCACCCGGTAGGTGTGGTTGGTCTCGGACAGGCAGATCAGGAACCGCGGCGGTTCGATACCGACCTGCGACGCGAATCCCACGAGGCATCCGGCTCGCTGCGCGCCGTCGGCGAGGGTGACCACATAGACCGGGGCGTCGGCGGTGGCCACCAGGGCGTCGAACGCACTGTGCTCGCGGTTCTCCGGCATGGCCCGTGTATACCAGGCCGGGCCGGACGGGCACGGATGCTAGGTGGCCGCCGGATCCGCAGCCAGGGTCGTGAGTGCCGCCCGGAGTTTCGCGGACGCCTCGGCCGCGACGGGCCGTAGCCCCGGTTCGCCGGTGACCTCGACCATCACATCGGGGTTCATGGCCTCGACCAGGATCGTCGCGGCATCGGCGGGATCCCGGCGAACCACCACGTTGCACGGCAGCAGCAGGCCGATCCGCCGGTCGACACCGACGGCGCGATGCGCCAGGGGTGGATTGCAGGCGCCGAGGATCAGATAGTCCTCCATCTCGACGCCGATCTTGCTGTGCAACGTGGCCCGCATATCGATCTCGGTCAGCACGCCGAAACCCTGATCGGCGAGCACGGTGCGGGTGCGTTCGACCGCATCCTCGAACGAGGTGTGCAGCACGGCGGACAGTGCGAGGGTCATGGATGCGCTCCTTCTCTTCGAGTGCGACGGTTCTCCGCCGTTTCGGTGCGGCTTCTCTTCTCCACCCCTCCACGGACAGCTGATCCGGCCGGATACGCGGGGTGACCGGCCGAGAATCGAATCAGTGCCGTGTCTCTTCCGGACACCTCGAACTATACCCCCTAGGGTATTTTCGCCGGATCGCGGCCCGGCCGCCCCCCTCTCCGGCACGCAGCGCCGATTTCGGTAGCAATTCGCTATTTCAGCCGGTACATGGCGGTAGGCTCGCGAGATCAGTCGACGCGCAGTTCACCTCGACCAGGGAAGGCGAGCGACCGCATGGACGCCGACAAGGACACCCCCTCGGCGGTGGCCGACCGGATCTTCCACGCCGTTCTCGGCGCGGTCGATATGCTCGCGATCTATCTCGGCGACCGCCTCGGCTGGTATCGCAGTCTGGCCGCCGACGGACCCGCGACCGCCGGGCAGCTCGCCGAGCGCACCGCGACCCATCCCCGCTACGCCCGGGAATGGCTGGAGCAGCAGGCGGTCACCGGCCTGCTCACCGTGCACCGCGACGGTACGGCCGAGGAACGGGTGTTCGCCGTCTCGCCCGCCACGGCCGAAGTGCTGACCGACCCCCACAGCCTCGAATATCTGGCGCCGATCGCGCGCCTGTTCGGCGCGGCCGGGCCCGCGCTGCCGAAACTGCTCGAGGCCTACCGCACCGGCGGGGGCGTCGGCTGGGACGAACTCGGCGACGACGCCCGGTACGGCCAGGCCGACGGTAACCGCCCCTGGTACGAGCACCGGCTCGCGGCGGCCCTGGCGGCCGTTCCCGAGGTGGACGCCGTCCTTCGCGCCCCCGGCGCCCGGATCCTGGATATCGGCTGCGGTGCCGGCTGGTCGACCCTCGCCCTCGCGCGCGCCTATCCGGAGGCCCGGGTGCTCGGGGTCGATATCGACGCGCCCTCGATCGATGCGGCCAACCGGAATGCGGCCGTCACCGGACTCGGTGCCCGTACCGAATTCCGGGTATCCGATGCGGCGCACCTACCCGAGGGCGACGCCGATATCGCGTTCGCGTTCGAATGCGTGCACGATATGCCGCGCCCGGTGGAAGTCCTGGCGGCGGTCCGGCGCGCGCTGACCCCGGGTGGGTCCCTGGTGGTGATGGACGAGGCGGTCGCCGACGAATTCGCCCCGGACGGCGGCGATCTGGAACGGCTGATGTACGGGTTCAGCCTGTTCGTCTGCCTACCCGACGGGATGTCGAGCCCGCCCAGCGTGGGTACCGGCACCGTGATGCGACCGTCGACGCTGCGCCGGTACGCCCGGGACGCGGGCTTCACCGCCGTCGACGTCCTGCCCATCCAGGATTTCGGGTTCTGGCGTTTCTATCACCTCACCTGACCGCCCAGTCGGCCATCACATCGGCCAGCGCCCGCACCCCGGCGTGACAGTCCTCGGCCCGCGCGAACTCCGCGGGCGAATGCGAGATCCCGGTGGGGTTGCGCACGAACAGCATCGCCGTCGGCACCACGGCGGACAGGATCCCCGCATCGTGACCGGCGGCGGTCGGCAGGACCGGCACCTCACCCAGATGGGCCAGGGCACGACTTATCCGGTCACGGGCGGCGCCGGGGAATTCGACGATCGGAGTGACGGATTCGGCCTCGATCCGCAGGCCGATCCCGGATGCCGCGGCATCGTGGCCCGCCTGGTCGACATCAGAGTACATGCAGTGACAACATCTGCATGTACCTACATTAATTGCATGTACATGCAATATTCGAAGGGGTTTA